>NZ_JBOBRE010000005.1:0-343373 GCF_050586525.1 Massilia sp. BKSP1R2A-1
ACAGCGGACACTCAGGTCGGCTCAGTTCACGACCTTATAGCGCTTGCAGCAAGAAGCGGGTTTTGTTAGTCAGGCTTACTTCGCGGTCACATTGACCATGCCTTTGAAGTCGTAAGGGATCACCACCGTCTGCACCTTGCCTTCAGCGATGCCCTCGGCGATCTTCATCTGCGCCTGGGCCTGCATATAGCTGATCGCGCCGGCGTTCGCATTCAGGGCCGCGATACGCTCGGCTTCCTTCTTCGCGATCTGGACCTCGACTTCCTTGGTCTTCTCTTCGTTCTTGGCGCGCACCAGGTTGTCTGCGCTGGCCTTGACCGCGTCGCTCGGCATCATGCTCCCAACGCGCACCTGCGAGATCACGATGCCGTTGAGCTTCTCGGCATTCAGGGTGGCGGCCATGATTTCCTGGATTTCCTGCTCGATCTGGGCGCGGTTGTCGTTCATGTTCAGCGCCTCGTACTTGCGGGCGGTCTTGTACACGGCATTGCGCGCGGTCTGGTAGATGTAGGCGTGCATCAGGTAGATGTCGCCGCTGTCGTCCACCGTGTGAAAGGAGCGGCTCTTGTTGATGTACAGGTCCGACACCGACGAGGGCGTGATGTTGTAGATCACGCTGATGTCGAAGTCCTTCATGGTCGAGTTGTCGGCGGCCAGCGGGGTCAGGTTCTGCACGTCCACGGTGACATCCTTGACCGGGAAGGTCAGGATCTTGCCGATGACGGTCTGGTTGAAGCTGCCGGCGACGCGCTCTTCGGCTTCGATGGTCTTGTCGAAATTCACGCGCAGGCCAACTTCGCCGGTGTCGACGATGGTGCAGCCGGTGGCGAGGGTGCCGACGGCGATGGCGACGGCAATGGCGAGGATGATCTTTTTCATTGATTTCTCTTCTAGTGGCTCGTTCAGGACAAGGCACGCCTGAGCGGGCGGCGTGCGTGCTGCACGATAGCATTTTTAGTAGAGAAAAAATCCACCCATTGTCACGGTCGTCGATACGGATCTGCGCCGTGTCAAGGTGGCTTAGCCCAGCAGGAAGGGAAGTGCTTGCGCCAGCAGTGCGTCCGGCGCTTCCTCGGCGATGTA
Organism: Massilia sp. BKSP1R2A-1; assembly: GCF_050586525.1. Classification (NCBI taxonomy): domain Bacteria; kingdom Pseudomonadati; phylum Pseudomonadota; class Betaproteobacteria; order Burkholderiales; family Oxalobacteraceae; genus Massilia; species Massilia sp. BKSP1R2A-1. The sequence goes on from NZ_JBOBRE010000005.1 coordinate 1,084, forward strand.
GTGCCCGCAAGGGAGGGCCTCACCCTCGACCCGTGCCGCCAGCCGGCGCCACTCGCGCAGCGGATCGAAGCAGCGCCCCACCACGCCGTCCGCACCCCACAGCACCAGCAAGGGCGTGTCGAGCAGGCGCCCGGAATCCCGGTCGATCCGGTCGTGTTCCAGGTCGATGCCGGCCGCGGCCCGGTAGTCCTCGCAGATGCCGCGCGCCGTCCCCGGCAAGGCCAGGCAGCGCGTGTATTCCGCAAGGGCGCGCGGATCGAAAGGCGCCAGCCCCGCGCTCCTGCGTCCCATCACGTCGCGCACATAGGCTTGCGGGTCGGCCTCGATCAGGCGCTCCGGCAGCGGCGCCGGCTGGATCAGGAAGAACCAGTGCCAGTAGGCGCGCGCAAACATGTCGCCCGTCTGCTCGTACATGGCCAGGGTCGGCGCGATGTCGAGCAGCACGGCGCGTTCGATCGCGTGCGGGTGGTCGGCCAGCAGGCGGTGCGCGACCCGGGCGCCGCGGTCGTGCGCCATCACGGCGAACCGTTCGAAGCCCTGTGCCCGCATTACCGCCAGCATGTCGGCCGCCATGGTGCGCTTGCTGTAACTGGCGTGTTCCGCTTGGGCTTCCGGCTTGGACGAATCGCCATAGCCGCGCAGGTCGCAGGCCACCACGGTGAAGTGCCTGGCGAGGGTCGGCGCGACCTTGTGCCAGATGGCGTGTGTCTGCGGGTGGCCGTGCAGGAGCAGCAGGGGCGGCCCTTCGCCGCCGACGACGCCATGGATCGCGACCCCGCCGGCCACCTCGGTGGAGAACGATGTGAAGCCGGGGAAGAGGGAGTCAAGCATTGGGTGAATTGGCTTAGTCGCCCGACATCACGCCGGAAAGGTCGGCGCCCGCGCCCGCGCTCAGCAGCCAGCCCATGAACAGCATGAAGACCAGGAACATGCAGAACAGGGTAGTCAAACGCCCCGCCTCCGGCTCGCGGTCGAAGATCGGCTTGCGGCCATAGGACACGCCGACGAAGTAGGCGGCATAGACGGTGGCCAGGTAGTGCATGGCGCCGAACATCTCGCCCAGCTCGCCCTTGCGCGGGTGGTCGATCAGGACGTGCGACAGGGCGACCAGCACCAGGTAGGGAACCGAGGCCGACAGCGGCGGCAGGTAGAGGCCGAGCGACTCGACCCAGCGCTGCACGCCGGGTTTGGCGCGCGCCACCAGCGGCAGGATCAGGTTGTGGGTGATGCCGGCGACGAAGATGAGCTTGAGCAGCACGTTCTTGTGCAGGCTGCCCGAGCCGACCGCCAGGTTGTGCAGATTGGTCTCGCCCTGGCGGTTATTCTGCAGGAAGAATTCCGAGGACTGCACCTGCAGGATGCGCTGGAACCAGCTGATCTCTTCCAGCGCGGCCAGCGCGCACAGGGCGCTCAGGCCGCCGAGGGCCAGCAGTTCGAGGATCGAGGCGCCGCCCGCCTTGACGCGCTGGACGAAGGTATAGCCGAGCAGGCCGGCGATCGCGCTGAAGCAGAGGAACTGCGACCACTCGACGATGCCGTCCTCGACCAGCAGGCGCGACAGCTCCCTGGGGTCGCCCGACCAGAACACGGCCAGGGCCAGCACGAACACATTGATGGCGATCCCGGTGGCGATGGCAGGATGCATGAAGGACTTCTTGTGACTCAAAACTACTCCTTGATGGGTGAAAACGGTTCGGCACCGAGAGCGTGCAGGGCCGGTTCGGACGCCGTGACAGGCGCTTCCGGCTGAAGCAGACTGCGGCGGGCGCGGCGCAGGCGGCGCACTGCGGCGACCAGCAGGGTGCCCAGCGCCCAGGCCCACAAGAGCGGGTCGAGCACGGCATCCCACAGGTTCCCGGACGGCAGGCGCGCCAGCGAGAACAGGGCGCAGGCGCCGAGCAGGGCCGCGCCCTGTTCGCGCGCGCGGCCCGTGGCGATGGCGAAGGCGCAGCCGGCGGCCAGCAGCACCGCCACCAGCGGCGCGGCGTTCGGCCCGAAGCCGGCATAGTAGTAGCCGCGCGAGAGCAGGCCGAAGGCGTCGAGATACAGCACGGCGCCCACCAGAGCGATGAACGCGGCGGCGCGCAGCGGCAGCAGCGGTGCGTCCACCGTGGTGCCCCCGCGCCAGCGGCGCAGCAGGGCGCACACGGCCAGGCCGAGCAGCAGGCCGCTCGGGTACTGGAAGGCCAGGCTCAGGTGCCAGGCGCCGGACGCCTCGCCCGGCAGCGCCACCAGCACGCCGCAGGCCGCCACGATGGCGACCAGCACACGGCGCGGCAGGCGCCAGGCGCCCGGCCAGCTGCCCACGACCAGCGCGGCCAGCACCAGTGCCCAGGCCATGCGGCCGTACAGGAATTGCCAGGACAGTTCAGGCAGGATCATCAGATGCGCTCTCCAATGGTGACACGGTACCGGTGATGGGCGATCGCCTGGCGCTGGAAGGTATAGGTGACATGCAGCTCGCTGCCGACCAGCTGCATGGTCGGATACGAGAACTCGTCGCCGGCCGGGCCGCTGGCCACGTCGGCGATGGTGCGCCAGGTATGGCCGTCCTTCGAGAGCGACAGGCGCAGGGTGCTGCGCGAGGAGCCGCCCTTCACCGCGTCATTGTGCAGCATCAGGAAGTCGCCGTTGGCCAGGCGCAGCGCGGCCACCGAGGTGCTTTCGTTGTGCAGGCTGAGGGGCGGCAGGTCTTCCCAGTTGGCGCCGCCGTCGCGGCTGAGCGCATGCTGCACGCGGCGCTCGTCGCTGGCGTCGCGCATCCAGGCGCGCACCTCGGTGCGCGAGACCGGTACGATGGCCGGCTGCAAGGTGGTGGTGCGGGCGCCGATGCGGCCCACCCAGGTCGGATCGCCGTCGGCGTCGAAGGACATCAGCATCGGGTACTTGATGCCCAGTTCGAAGTACAGCGGCAGCCACCAGCCGCCATCGGTCAGGCCGACCGCCGAGGTGCGCACCAGGGTGCTGGTGTTGAACAGGGGCGAGGCCGGCAGCACGCGGCGCACCGAAAAGTGAATACCGTCGTTGGCGGCGGGCGCCGGCATGGCGCCGTGGCCCGGCTTCCCGGGCACGGGATCGTCGCTCGACACCATGTGCACCACGCGCGACGCGGCCCAGCCACCCAGGCCGGTGGCGACGACGAAGAGGTGGATGCGGCCGTCACGGCCGGTCCAGGCGACCGGATTGCCGATGCGGCGCACGCCGAAGCCGAGGGCCTTGCCGAGCGAATCGCGGCTCGCAACGATCCAGGGCTCGCCCCACTTGCCGTTGCTCCAGCGCGAAGCGTAGACCTTGACGTCCGGGCCGCTCTCGCGGCTGCCGGCCCACCAGAAGGCCACCATGCGGTCGCCCGGCAGCGTGGCCAGGGCGCTGGCGTGGGCGGACGGGGTATTCTTCGGCATCGGGACCAGCGAACGCGACAGCTCGGACAGGGTCAGTTCGCCCGGTACGAGGGCCTCGACCGAGGACGGGGCGGCGGCGGCGCGCGCGGCGCGGGCCCAGCGTCCGCCTTCGACAAGGGCGAGCGCCAGCACGATGGCCGCGCAGGCGAAGACGGTGCGGCGGCTGGCTGTGCCGCGAGCGGGCGGGGTACGCTGCATAAGCATCCTGGGCAGGACCCGGCGCGAACCCGGTCCGTCTTGAGCAAAGCCATTATCCTACAGGAAAGGTCATCAATTGGACACATTGAATATGCATCTGCGCCCAACTTTGCGACAGTTCACGCCCTGAGGAAGCCGCTTGACGGCGCCGCCGGGGGACCTCGTCGCAGCCGCCTTGCCCGCAAAATGGTGGCGGGGCAGAATGCCGGCTGTTGATACAAACACCACGCTCCCACATGATGCTTGCCGACCATCCTCCCTCGCACCCCGCCGCGCCGATCGCCCCCAGGGTGCTGCGCGACCTCGGCCCGGCAGCAGCGGTCAGTGCGCTCGCCGCCCTCGTCATCGTGTTGACGGTCGGCCTTCCGGAAACCCTGTACGAACAGCTGGTGTATTCGCTGTGCATCGGCGTGAGCGGCTTCGCCGTCGTCGATGCGGTGCGTCTGCGCTGGTATGCGGCTCCGACAGCGACCCGCCTGCGCTGGCCGGCGCTGGTCGGGCTGATGCTGGTGGTGGCGCCGGTCGCACACTTCTGCGGCATCCACGCCGGCGCCGTCGTGCTTGGCCACCGGCCGCCGCCGCTGGCCGAGTACCTGACGACGGGCCGGGTCAGCATGATCGTGTTCACCTTCATGGGGCTCATCGTCATGACCTTGCTGGTCGAGCACCGCGAGCGCATGGCGCGCGTCGAGCGCGAGAACAACGAGGCGCGGCTGCGCGCCGAGACCATCGAGCGCCAGGCGCTGCAGGCCAGGCTGCGCCTGCTGCAGGCACAGATCGAGCCGCACATGCTGTTCAATACCCTGGCCAACCTGCAGGGCCTGATCGCGCTCGACCCGGCCCGCGCCGACACCATGCTCGACCAGTTGATCCAGTACCTGCGCGCCACCCTGGGCGCCACCCGCGCCGACACCACCACGCTGGGCGAGGAATTCGCCGCGATGGAAGCCTATCTAGGACTGATGCAGGTGCGCATGGGCGAGCGCCTTGCCTACCGCCTCGCGCTGCCGCCGGAACTGCGCGGTGCGCGCCTGCCGCCCATGCTGCTGCAGCCGCTGGTGGAGAACGCCATCGTGCACGGGCTGGAACCGGCCATCGACGGCGGCGAAGTGCTGCTGAGCGCGGAAGCGCGCGATGGCCTGCTCGACATCAGGGTGTGCGACACCGGCATCGGCGTGGATACCGCCGGCAGTCGGCGCAAGGGCGGCGGGGTCGGCATGGACACCACCCGCGAGCGCCTGCGCGTCCTCTACGGCGAGCGCGCCGCCCTCATCCTCACGCCCGGACAGCCGAGCGGCACGCAGGTCCGGCTCACCCTTCCCATGGAGACCACATGAACATCCGCGCCCTGATTGCAGAAGACGAACCGATCCTCGCGGCGACCCTCGCGCGCATCCTCGGGAAGCTGTGGCCGGAACTCGAGATCGTCGGGACGGCCGTCAACGGCGTCGCCGCGGTGGAGCAGGCCCTCCGCCTGCGCCCGGACGTGCTGTTCCTGGACATCCGCATGCCGGGCCAGAGCGGGATCGAAGCGGCCGAGGAACTGGCCGAGCGCTGGGAAGGTCCGTCACCGTTCCCGCACGTGGTCTTCGTGACCGCCTACGACGACTATGCGGTGCAGGCCTTCGAACAGGCGGCGGCCGACTACGTGCTCAAGCCGGTGAACGAGACACGCCTGGCGCGCACCGTCGAGCGCCTGCAGGGATTGCTGGCGGAGCGGCGGCACGACGCCGATCCCCTGGCGCACCTGGTCGAACGCCTGCAGGCCTTGCTGCCGGCGGGCGCGGCGCCCGCGGACCAGCGGCTGGACTTCGTGCGCGCCGCCGTGGGCAATGTGGTGCGCATGATCCCGGTGCAGGATGTCGTCTATTTCCAGGCCGCCGACAAATACGTCAGCGTGGCGACCGCCGACAGCGAGGTCCTGATCCGCGTGCCGCTGCGCGAACTGCTGCCGCAGCTCGACCCGGCGCGTTTCCGGCAGGTCAACCGCAGCACCGTGGTCAACCTGGCATGCGTCGCCAGCGCCGCGCGCGATCACCTGGGCAAGCTGCAGCTGAACCTGCGCAACCGTCCGGAAAAGCCGCGCGTCAGTCCCGTCTACGCCCACCTGTTCCGGCAGATGTAAGACGGCGGGGCCTCAAGGCAGGCCGGCGCCGCGCACCGGCCAGCCGCGGGCCAGCCGCACCAGGGTGCCGAACATCAGGCGCGCCAGCCAGGCGAACAGAGCGATCACCCCGCCCACCAGCACCGGCAGCACGGCGCCGAAGGTCATGCCGAGCGCGAAGCCGAGCAGGCATTCGCGGCGGGTAATGGCGCTACGTCGTTTGCAGGATTGTTGCCAGCAGCTGCTTCGTGCTCGCGACCGTTGCGTATTCGCCCGCCATGTTCGACAGCGACATCGCATGCACCTCGCTCGCGCTGCGCGCCACGCCTGCGTAGTCGCTGCGCGCGAAGGTGAAGGTCGCATCCTCGACGGCCGTGACCGCGAAGCCGAGGTTGCCCGCGCTGCGCACGCTGCATTCGACCGAGATGTTGGTGCTGACCCCGACGACGACCAGCCGGTCGATCCCGCGCACCCGCAGCCAGCGTTCCAGCGTCGAGCTCACGAAGGCGTCCGGCACGTTCTTCTCGACCACGTGCTCGCCCGCGCGCGGGGCGAAGGCCGGCTGGAACAGTGCGCCCGGCTGGCCCGGCGCGAAGCCGGAGTCCGGCGAGCGCGAGATGTGGCGCACGTGGACGATGGGGGCGCCGCGGCCGCGCCACGCATCGAGCAGGGCCGCGATGTTCGCTTCGGCGCCAGGGTTGTTGCGTTGGACCGCATCAAGGCTGGCCATGCATTGCTGCATATCGATGAGGATCAGGGCGGGAGAGTCGGGCGTCACGGCGTGTCCATGGCAGATGGGAAGGTGCATGGTAGAGCACGGCGTCGGCCATTGGCAATGCGTTGCGAGGGGAATAGCCGCCGTCTTCCACCGGCCATCTGCCGGTGCGCGACGTTACCGCAGCACCGCGGCCGATGCCCACTCCTGCGGCATGCCTTTGGTACACTAGCGCCTTTGCTTCCTACCTTGATTGACGAGATGGCGAACCCGCCTGAACTTCGCGCATGCGCATTGCAGGCCCTGCTGGAAACCGATCCCGCCCGCAAGACCGCCGCCGTGGCCGCGCTGGCCGCGGCAGTGCGCAGCGGAGACTGGACGGTCGACCCCGCTGCCGGCCTGCAGGCGCCTGAGGGCATACCGGGCCGCCCGGCAAAACCCGAGCTGGTGCCGCCGCGCCTGGTCGGCCGCCGCTCCATGGCCACCGTGGAGGGGCGCGCCATGCTGGTGCACGCGCTGGCCCACATCGAATTCAATGCCATCAACCTGGCGCTCGACGCCCTGTGGCGCTTCCCCGGCATGCCGCTTGCGTACTATACGGACTGGCTGCGGGTGGCGAGCGAGGAAGCGCTGCACTTCACGATGCTGTGCGCCCACCTGGAGACGCTCGGCTACCGCTATGGCGATTTTCCCGGCCACGACAGCCTGTGGGAGATGGTCGAGAAGACCCGCGGCGACGTGCTGGCGCGCATGGCCCTGGTGCCGCGCACGCTCGAGGCGCGCGGGCTGGACGCGATTCCGCCGCTGCGCGCCAAGCTGGCGCAGGCCGGCGACCAGGCCGCCGCCGCCATCCTCGACGTGCTGCTGGTCGATGAAGTCGGTCATGTGGAGATCGGCAACCGCTGGTATGTCCAGCTGTGCGAGGAACGCGGCCTGGAACCGGTTTCCACCTATGCCGCGCTGACGGTCGAGTACAAGGCCCCGGTCCTGAAGGGGCCGTTCAACCTCGATGCGCGGCGCGAGGCGGGCTTCAGCGAAGCGGAGCTGGCGCGCTTCGCCTGAGCCGGCCATGAGCGACATCGTAGAAGACTCAAGGGAAGCGCGCGGCTTCCTGCTCACGCGCCACTGGCGCGATACGGACGCGGGTTGCGAAGTCGAATACTGGCTCGCCACCGACGATGGCCCGCGCTGCCTGCGGCTGCCGCCGCAGCCGGCGCTCGCCTTCATCCCGCTCGAACAGCGCGAGGCGGCCGAGCAGCTGCTGCACCAGGATGCGAAGGCGCGCGGGGGCTGGGAGCTGCGCGACCTGAACCTGCGCGACTTCCGCCACCGCCCCGTCGTGGGCCTGTACTGCCGCCACTATCGCCAGCTGCTGCGCTTCGAGAAGCGCCTGCGCGAGGCCGGCATCGACGTCTACGAGGCCGACGTCAAGCCCACCGAGCGCTACCTGATGGAGCGCTTCGTGACGGCGCCGGTCCTGTTCCAGGGGCGGCCCGACCCGGCGCACCCGGCGCTGCTGCAAGCGGCCCAGCTGCGCCCGGACGGCGACTACCGCCCCGTACTGCGCCTGGCCTCGCTCGACATCGAGACCAACCAGCATGGCGAGCTGTATTGCATCGGCCTGGAAGGCTGCGGCCAGCGCCAGGTGTATATGCTTGGCGCGCCCAACGGGGACATGCCGCCGGCGGGCGCCGACGACTTCGCGCTCGACTACTGCGCCAGCCGGGGCGAACTGCTCGACCGCCTCGAGGAGTGGGTCGCGCGCCACGATCCCGACGCCATCATCGGCTGGAACGTGATCCAGTTCGACCTGCGCATGCTAGTGCAGGCGGCCGAGCGCCAGGGCCGGCCGCTGCGCCTGGGCCGCGATGGCAGCGCCATCGAGACGCGCACCCACGGCCGCTCCGAACACTTTTTTGTGAATATCGCCGGCCGCCTCGTCATCGACGGGATCGAGTCGCTGCGCTCGGCCACCTGGAGCTTTCCGTCCTTCAGCCTGGAGTCGGTCGCGCAGACCCTGCTGGGCGAAGGCAAGGCGATCGACAATCCCTACAGCCGGATGGACGAGATCAACCGCATGTTCGCGGAAGACAAGCCGGCCCTGGCCTGGTACAACCTCAAGGACTGCCAACTCGTCACCCGCATCTTCGAGAAGACGGGGCTCATCCGCTTCCTGCTCGAACGCGCCAGCGTCACCGGGCTCGCGGTCGACCGCAGCGGCGGCTCGGTGGCGGCCTTCGAGCACCGCTACCTGCCGCTGATGCACCGCCAGGGCTTCGTTGCACCGAATATCGGCGACGTGCCGGCTGCCGACAGCCCTGGCGGCTTCGTGATGGATTCGCGTTCCGGCCTGTACGACTCGGTCGTGGTGCTCGATTATAAAAGCCTGTATCCCTCGATCATCCGCACCTTCCTGATCGACCCCGTGGGCCTGGTCGTGGGCCTCGAAGAGCCGGAACAGGAAACGGTGCCGGGTTTCCGTGGCGGGCGCTTCTCGCGCACCCGACACTGCCTGCCCGGCATCGTGCGCGCGGTGTGGGAGGGGCGCGACGCGGCCAAGCGCGAGAACAACGCGCCGCTCTCGCAGGCCCTGAAGATCATCATGAACGCTTTCTACGGCGTGCTGGGTACGACGGCCTGCCGCTTCTTCGACCCGCGCCTGGCCTCGTCGATCACCATGCGCGGCCACGAGATCATGCACCGCACCCGCGCGCTGATCGAGGAGCAGGGCTACCAGGTCATCTACGGCGACACCGATTCCACCTTCGTGTGGCTGGGGCGCGCCCACGAGGAAGACGCGGCGGAGGCGATCGGCCGCCGCCTGGTCGAGCAGGTCAACGCCTGGTGGCGCGCGCACCTGGCCGAGGAATACGGGATCGAGAGCGCGCTCGAGCTGGAATTCGACACCCACTACCGGCGCTTCCTGATGCCGACCGTGCGCGGCTCGGACGAGGGCAGCAAGAAGCGTTATGCGGGCCTGGTGCTGCTGCCGGACGGCAGCGAGGACGTGGTCTACAAGGGCCTGGAAACGGTGCGCACCGACTGGTCGCCGCTGGCGCAGCGCTTCCAGCAGGAGCTCTACCGGCGCATCTTCAAGGGGGAGGCATTCGAGGCCTGGGTGGCGGACTATGTGGCGGCCACCCTGCGCGGCGAACTCGATGAATTGCTGGTCTACCGCAAGCGCCTGCGCCGCCCGCTGGACGACTACGAACGCAATGTGCCGCCACACGTGCGCGCGGCGCGCATGGCCGACGCCTACCACGTGGGCCAGGGGCGCCAGCCGCAATACCGCAACGGCGGCTGGATCCGCTATGTGATGACGACGGCGGGGCCGGAACCGCTGGAACTGCGCCGCGCCGCCATCGACTACGAACACTACCTGAGCAAACAGCTGGAGCCGATCGCCGACGCGATCCTGCCCTTCCTGGGCGACAGCTTCGCGCGTCTTACCAGTCCGCAGCGAGACCTGTTCTAGTTCGCCCCGACGTCTTGTCCAGGTTCATCGGTGTTGCCGTCGGCTGCGACGACCCTGACGACGCGCGTACGGCATGCAATCCTCCGTCATGGCGCAGTGCAGCGAGCATGCGCTGCGCATAGAGTGGACAGGCAAGCGCCAAGCGCGGCCGTGCGTATTGTAGACTCCGCTAAACAGAAGAAACGAGAGACTACCCGTCCATGCCGACCGTTCAATCTGCGATCAGATCCCTCCTGCCCAGCGGGCTGTCGAGCTACATGGCGCTGGCCTCGTCAGTTCTGTCCATCGTCCTGACCGTCATCCTCGTCGCCCTGGTGCACCGACAGGCCACCGAGCACGTCAAGGAAAACATCGGGAACGGGCTCGGCGAACTGGCCCAGCAGACAGCCGACAAGCTCGACCGCGGCATGTTCGAGCGCTACCGCGAAGTCGGCCTGGTGGCCAAGCGCCTGGCCGAACTCGACCCGGTGCGCGAGGCGGCCCAGCGCCGGCGCATGCTTGACGACGCCGTGCGCAGCTACGGCTACTACAGCTGGCTGGGAATTGCCGGAGTCGACGGTACCGTGCAAGCCGCCGCGCGCGGCCTGCTGGAAGGTGCGAACGTGGCCCAGCGCCCCTGGTTCGGCAACGCCCTGAAGGGCATTTACGTCGGCGACGTTCACGAGGCGGTCAAGCTGGCCAAGCTGCTTCCCTCGGAGGACGGCCAGCCGCTGCGTTTCGTCGACGTGGCCTTCCCGGTCGCAGGCAACGCGGGCGGGCCGTCCGGCGTGCTCGGCGCCCATCTTTCCTGGCAATGGGCGCGCGACGTCGAGCGGTCGGTGATCCAGCCGATCCAGTCCGGCCGGCAGGTCCAGGCGCTGATCGTCAGCCGCGACGGCACCGTCTTGCTGGGACCACCGGAGCTGCTGGGCGATAAGCTGGAGCTGCGCAGCCTCGACCAGGCGAGGGGTGACAAGGGGGTCGGCTATCAGCTCGAGACCTGGCGCGACGGCAAGGACTACCTGGTCGGCTACAGCCAGACCCGCGGCTACGCCGACTATCCGGGCCTGGGCTGGGTGGTGCTGCTGCGCCAGGATGCGGACAACGCCTATGCGCCCGTACGCAAGCTGAGCCAGTATGCACTGTGGACCGGCGTCAGCCTCGCGGTGCTGTTCTCGCTGGCGGGCGGCCTGGTGGCCAACTGGATCACCCAGCCGATCAAGCAGCTGCAGCACGATGCCGACCGGATCCGCCAGGGCGAAGCCGCCGCCATCACCCCGGCGGGGCGGTCCTACGATGAAGTCCAGAGCCTGTCGGGCGCGCTGAACACCCTGCTGGACGACCTGCTGCGCCGCAGCCGCCAGCTCGAGACGCTCAACGAGACCCTGGAGCAGCGGGTCGACGAGCGCACCCGCGAACTGGCCGGCGCGCTGGCGACCGTCCAGCAGACCGCCCAGCGCATCCAGACGATCGTCGAGAGCGCCCAGGACGCCTTCATCGGCATCGACCGCTCGGGCGTGATCACCGACTGGAATTCCCAGGCCGAGCTGCTGCTCGGCTGGACCCGGGAGGAAGCCATCGGCCGTTCGCTCGGTGCGCTGGCGCTGCCGCGCCGCTACCAGGCCGGCTTCGAGCGCGCGCTGCAGGAATACCGCAACACCGGCATCGCGCGCGACCTCAGCGGGCGCATCGAGCGCATCGTGGTCGACCGCCATGGCAACGAGCTGCCGGTCGAGCTGTCGGTCGGCAGCGCGGGGCAGGGCGAGCGCGGCTTCTTCAGCGTCTTCATGCGCGACATCGCTCAACGCAAACGCGTCGACCAGATGAAGAACGAGCTGGTCGCCACCGTCTCGCACGAGCTGCGCACGCCGCTGACCTCGATGCGCGCCTCCCTTTCCCTGCTGCAGTCGGGCGCCGCCGGCCACCTCGACGACGAGGCCCAGGAACTGGTCGGCATCGCGCACCGTCACTGCGAACGCCTGGTGCGCCTGGTAAGCGACATGCTCGACATCGAGAAAGTTGCCTCCGGAAAGGTGGCGGTGCAGCCACAGCCCGAGCGCCTGCTGCCGGTGGTGCTCGACGCGCTCGCGGCGATCCGGGTCCAGGCGGCGGATGCGGGCGTGACCCTGGCGCCCTCCTGGACGCCGGAAGTGGAACAGCTCGTCGTCGAACTCGACCGCGACCGCATCACCCAGGTCCTGCTCAACCTGTTGTCGAACGCGGTGAAGTTCGCGCCCGGCGGCAGCAGCGTCGACGTCACCATCGCCGACGGCGGCGGGCAGGTGAGAATCGGCGTGGCGGACCGCGGACCCGGCATTCCGCCGGCGTTTCGCACCCGGGTGTTCCAGCGCTTCGCCCAGGCAGATCCGGAGGCCGACCAGAAGACCAGTACCGGTCTGGGCCTTGCGATCAGCCGCCAAATCGTCCTCGAACACGGCGGCCAGCTGCGCTTCGAGGACCGGCCGGGAGGCGGCACGGTGTTCCATATCGAGCTTCCGCTGCAACAGGCGACCCGGTCCGTCTCTTGAGCGGGGCGGCCGCGCGATCGACACCCCAATTCCCCATTCAGGGTCATGCTAACTGCATGATTTCGTCATATTGTTGTTCTCAGGCATCAGAAATCACGCGAAATCGGTAAAAACAGCAATACCGGCTTTACCGATTTTGCCGGATTATGCGATTATTTCGTTACGGCAATGCCGCCGGCTTTTTCGATAACAGGAGCTCAACAATGAAATCGCGTACCCGTCATTTCGCCGCCATCATCCTCGCTGCTACGGTCGCGCCCGGCTTGGCCGGCGCCGCCGTCTACAGCAATGGCGTGCCGAAGGCGGCTTCGTTCGACGTGACCATGCGCATCATTGCCGACTGCACGATCTCGGCCACCGGCATCGACTTCGGCCAGAACCAGGGCATCCTGAACCAGGCGGTCACCGGCAACTCGAACATCAATGTCACCTGCACCAATACGACTCCCTATAACATCGGCCTGAACGCCGGCACCGGCGCGGGCTCGACCGGGACCACCCGTTACATGAGCGGCACCGGGGCCAACACCGGCACCGTTCGCTTCAACCTGTACCAGACCTCGGGCGGTGGGCAGTGGGGCAATACCCAGGGCACCGACACCCTGGGCGGCACCGGCACCGGCAGCGCCCAGACCCTGACCGTGTATGGCGAAATCCCGGTTCAGGCCACCCCGGCCCCGGACGCCTACAAGTCGACCATTACCGCCACGGTCTACTTCTGATGAGCGACCGCGTCCGCCGTCCCGCCGCCCTCGCGCCCGTGCTGGCGATCCTGCTCTCCACCGGTGCGGCGCCTGGCGCGGTCCAGGCGGCCAACCTCCAGATCTCGCCGGTCTCGATCAGCTTCCGGGCGGCCCAGACGGCGGCCGGCGTCACCCTGCAGAACCTGGGCGAGCAGGCGCTGCACGGCCAGGTGAGGGTGTTCGTCTGGGACCAGAAGGATGGCGAGGACGTGCTCACGCCCGCCACCGACGTCGTGGCCAGTCCGCCGATCATGGAGGTCGCGCCGAACAGTACCCAGACCGTGCGCCTGGTGCGCCGCAACGGCGCGCCGCCAACCGGCGAGCAGACCTACCGCATCCTCATCGACGAGATTCCCCGCGGCGACGCGTCCGGGGGCGGCGTCGCCATCCGGCTGCAGTATTCGGTGCCGGTGTTCGTGCTGCCGCCGGACGACCGGGCCGCGCCGGTCCTGCGCTGGTCGCTGCGCCAGAAGGACGGCGCCTGGTTCCTGCAAGTGAGTAACGACGGCGCCCTGCATGCGCAGTTGGGCGCCACCACGCTGCGTGGCGCAGGCGGCAAGGAATTTCAGCTCAGCAAGGGATTGCTCGGCTACGCCCTGCCGGGCCGCAGCCGCGCCTGGCGCTTGCCGGCCGAGAGCGCGGCCCTGGTCCAGGGGGCGGTGTCCGTGCATACGACGGTGAACGCGCAAGCGGTCCAGGCGGCCGCCGTCCGCGAATAGACGTGCAGGGCAGGCATGAGATTGCACCGCAGGTCGCGCCGTGCGCGCTGGCTGGCGACGCCTCTGCTGGCGCTGGCGGCAACCGCGTTTGCGCAGGATGCTGCGCAAGAACTCTATTTGGAAGTCCGCATCGATGGCCGCCCGACCGGCGCGGTGCTGCCATTCCGGCGCCTGCCGGACGGCCGCCTGGTCGGCGATGCCGCATCCCTGCGCGAAGCGGGCCTGGACACGGCCCGGCTCGGCCTGCCGGCCTCGGGCAGCGTTGAGCTGGATGCCGTGCAAGGCCTGCGTTTCGCCTTCGATGCCGCCGCCCAGAGTGTCGACCTGCGCGTGGAAGACGCCCTGCGCGACCCCACCGTCCTGCGCCCGCGGCCCTTGCGGCAAGCGCAGCAGGGCAACGCCAGCCCCGGCCTGCTCCTCAACTACGACCTGTATGCGCGCTTCGGCGGGCAGCGCGGCCTGTCGGCCTTGAACGAAGTGCGCTGGTTCGGCGGCCATGGCGTGCTCACCAGCAGCGGCAACGCGGTCCTGTACGGCGGACAACGCCGCTACATCCGCTACGACACCTCCTGGACCCGCTCCGATCCGGCCACCCTGTCCACGCTGCAGGTGGGAGACTTCGTCACGCCATCCCTGAACTGGTCGCGTTCCTACCGCATGGCGGGCGTCGAATGGCGCAGGAATTTCGAACTGCGGCCGGACCTCCAGACCTATCCGGTGGCGGCGATCACGGGCTCGGCCGTGGTGCCCAGCAACGTCAGCCTGTACGTGAACGGGGTCCAGCAGATGGCGCGGGAGGTGCAGGGCGGCCCCTTCGTGGTCGACGGCGTTGGCGGCCTGAACGGCGCGGGCCAGGCCACGCTGGTGACCCGCGATGCGCTCGGCCGCAGCGTGTCGCGCTCGGTCCCGCTGTACGTCGATACCCGCCTGATGGCCGCCGGCCTGTCCGACTTCGCCGTCTCGGCCGGCGTGCTGCGGCGCGACTATGGCATGGAATCCTTCCGTTACGCTGGCACGCCCGTCGCCAGCGCCTCGCTGCGCCACGGCGTGAGCGAGGCCCTGACCGTCGAGGCCCATGCGGAAGCGGGACGCTCGCAGGCGACGCTCGGAACCGGCGCGCTGCTGCGCCTCGGCATGGCCGGCGTGGCGAGCGCCGCGCTTGCGGGCAGCGCCGGACGCCAGCGCGGCGCCCAGCTGCAGCTGGGCTACCAGTACGTCTCGCAGCACATCGCCATCGATTTGCAGGGTACGCGCGCAAGCGCCGGCTTCGGCGACCTGGGCAGCCTGGAGGGCCAGCCGGTCAGCCGCGCGAGCGACCGCGCCGCCCTGGCCTGGTCGCTGCCCGCGCTGGGAAGCCTGAGCGCGAGCTATATCCGCTACACGCTGCCGGCGACGGGCCGGGCGACCGATGCAAGTGGCGCGGCAGGCAGCGCGCGCCTGGCCTCGCTTGCCTGGTCGCGCGCGCTCGGCCTGGGGGCCTACCTGAGCGTCAGCGCCTACCGCGATCTGGACCGTCGCGAGGCGCGCGGCATGATGGCCTCGCTGAGCTTCGCGCTGGGCAGCCGGGTGTCGGCGAGCGCCAGCGGCGGACGCCAGAACGGGGCTGCCAGCCGGGTGGCCACGGTGACGCGTGCGCCGGATTTCGAAGGCGGCTTCGGGTGGAGCCTGCAGTCCGGCGGCAGCGGCGACCAGCGGTTCGAGCAGGGCCAGCTCCAGTATCTGGGCGCGCACGGCATGGTCAACGCCAGCGTGCTGCGCGCCGGCGGCGTACAGGCCGCCGGCGCCGGCTTGTCGGGCGCGCTGGTCGCGATGGATGGCGCGGTGGTGCCGGCGCGCCAGGTCGGCGCCGCTTTTGCCCTGGTCTCGACCGGCCAGCCGGGCGTGCCGGTATTGCAGGAGAACCGCCCGATCGGCGTGACCGATGCGAACGGACGCATCCTGCTGCCCAACCTGATTCCCTACGCCGCCAATCAGGTCTCGATCGACACCGCCGGCCTGCCGGCCGACATGCGGGTACGCAGCACCAGCATGCAAGTGGTGCCGCAAGCCCTGGCCGGGGTGCAGGCGCTGTTCGCCGTCGAACGCTACCGCGCTGCGACCGTGATCGTGCACGACGCCGCCGGCAAGCCGATCGCGCCGGGCGTGCGCGTCGCGGTCGCGGGCGGCATCGACACCGTCGCGGGATTCGACGGTGTGGTGTTCGTCGAGGGACTGAGCGGACGCACCCGCCTGCGCATCGGCGCCGGGCGCGACGCCTGCGAAGCGGCCTTCGACGATCCCACTCCCGGCAAGGCAGGCGACGCCTTGCCCCAGATCGGACCGGTTCGCTGCCTCCCCATCGAGGAAAACACACCATGACCCGCATGCTCCGCCTGCTTGCCCTGCTGTTCCTCCTGAGCAGCGCCGCCGTGGCGCGCGCCGACACCTGCGAGGCGAGCATGACCGACATCGACTTCGGCGCCGTCAATCCGGTCGCCGCAAGCGACGCCTATGCCAGCGGCACCCTGACCGTGACTTGCACCTGGACCCTGCTGAACCTGCAGCCCCCGCTACTCCTGCTGCCGGCGGTGACCGTATGCGTGGATCTCGGGGCCGGCAGCGGCGGCGGGGGCATCCCGCGCTACCTGGTCAACGGGGGGAGGCGCATGGGGTTCAATCTCTACACCGACACCAGCTATGCGAACGCCGCGATCTGGGGCGGCCCGGCGATTCCGGGGACGGCCGGCATCCCGGTCCAGTTCGCGGGCCTGCTCAAGCTCGGCTCGGTGTCGCGCTCCTTCCCGATCTACGCCAGGATCCCCGCCGCCGCGATGGCCGGCGTGGGCACGACGGGAGGCGCCAGCACGGTCTATGCAAGCAACTTCAGCGGAGCGGGGACGGTGTTCTATGCCTTCAGCGGCATCCAGACCCAACCCTGCACCGCCGGCGGCAGCACCACCTTTTCCTTCCAGGCGCGGGCCACGGTGGCGAACGATTGCATCATCAGCGCGGGGAAACTCGACTTCGGCAGCAACAGCATCCTCAGCGACACCCGGCGCGCGACGTCCTCGCTGAACGTGCAGTGCACCGCCAACAATCCCTACCAGATCGCGCTCAACGGCGGCCTGCACGGCAGCGTCGCCGGTCGCCGCATGAAGAACGCGGCGACCGGCGAGACGGTGGCGTACACGCTGTCGAGCACGCAGGACGGCCTGCCCTGGGGCGACGGCAGCGCCGGCACGGCAATCTACGGGGGCGTGGGGAGCGGGGCGGTGCAGGCGCTTCCCCTGTATGGCGCAGTGCCGGCGCAGCGTTCTCCGTCACCCGGCAACTACAGCGACACCGTGACGGCGACGCTGTACTTTTGAATTCCTAGAAAATAATCTGCCAGGCCTCACCCGACTGGGCGCTGCCGGCTGGCGCCTGCATGGCTGGCGCCGGTGCGGCTTGCGGCCGCACGACCTGGTAGCCGGTGCCCTGCGAGCACGCGACCTGCGGTGCGCCGGCGTCGGCCTGCACGGTGCAGGCGGCGCGGATCACGAACGTCACTTCCATCGTCGCAGACGACGAGCCGCCAGCCTGGACCCCGCCGCAAGCGCTTGCCAGCAGCAGAGCTGCCATCGCCAGTTTGTTCATCGACCGCTCCTTATCCGTGTGATGTTCGTCGTTGTCACATCATACAAGGGAGTTGCTTTGAATAAACTAGTCGCTGCTAGTAACGGTAAGCATGGTCTTTCCGGCAAGTAGTTGCACTGAGATTAAGTCAATGTTCGGTTTCACCGATTTGGCTGTACCCGGGGAGGGGATTCGGCAGAGCATCGAAGGCATCGCCGGCTGCCGTGGGCGCAGCGGTTTCGATTTTGCTGGAACGTCCAGCAACAAGAATCGCTAGAGGGTCCACTCTAAAGTGGAGGGGGTGGCGGGAATACGACAGTCAGGATGCCAGCAGGCGGCTGGCGGCGGCCAGAAGTCCTTCCGGACTGAAGGGCTTGACGATATAGTCGTCGGCGCCGGCCGCCAGCCCCGCCGCAATGTCGGATTGCTGCCCATTGGCGGACAACAGGATGATGCGCAGGCCGCTCGTGCCCGGGTCGGCGCGCAGGCGGCGACACAGCTCGATGCCGCTCTGGCCATGGCCGAGCCAGACGTCGAGCACCACCAGCTCGGGCCGGGCCGCGGCGATCACCGCCAGGGCCTGCTCGGCCGATTCGGCCTGGACTACTTCGCCGAGCTGGCGCAGGGTGAGACGGATCAGGAGGCGCAGGTCGGGCTGGTCGTCGACGACGAGGATGCGCTTGCTCATCGTGCGCCTTCCGCCGCGTCCTGTGTCGCCGGCAGCCATACGGTGACGGTGGTCCCGGCGCCGGGACGCGAGGCGACCTCGATCGCCGCGCCGTGGGCGCCGAGCACCTCGCGCACCAGGGTCAGGCCGAGGCCGTGTCCTTCCAGGTCGGGCCGCTCGCCGGCGCGGTAGAAAGCGTCGAACATGCGCGCCTGGTGGGCCGGCGCCATGCCGATGCCCTGGTCGCGGATCGCGAGCATGGCGCCGGCACGGCCTTCGCGGACGGCGGGCGCCATCGCCACGGTCACCGCGCTGCCCGGCTGGGAAAAGCGCAGGGCGTTGGCGAGCAGCTGCTCGAGTGCCTGCTGCAGGCGCTGCGGGTTGGCGAGGATCGGCGCCAGCGGCGCGTCGGCGCCGCGCACCGCGAGGTCGGCGGCGCGTTCCGGCGCCCGCGTGGCCGCCGCCGAGACCGAGGCGGCAACCAGCGCCGGCAAGGCAATGACGGCGCGCCGCTGTTCGTCCGGACCGCCGGCATCCAGGCGCGCCAGTTCGAGCATCTGGTTGATCAGGTCCACCAGGCGGGTCGACTGGGTGTGGATGATGCCGAGCAGCTCGCGCCCGGTGGCGGGATCGAAGTCGCGTTTCACCAGCAGTTCGGAAAAGCCCAGGATGCTGGCCATCGGCGTGCGCAGCTCGTGGGTCGCGGTGCGGAAGTAGGCGCGGCGCCGCTCCTCGGCGGCCTGGGCCGCTTCCAGGGCGGCGCGGCGCGCACTGACGTCGTGGATGGCGAGGACCAGGTGTGCCCGCCCATCGATCTCGAGGCGGCTGAGTGCGGCCTCGACCTGGCGCGGGCCGCCAGGGCCGGCGACGGTGCAGTCCAGCCGCAGCGGTCCGGCGCCCGGCTCAGGCTGCAGCCGCTCGGCCGGCACGCCCAGCAGTGCGGCCGCCGCTTGGCCGGACAGGGCAGCCGCATCCATGCCGAACAGGGCCTCGGCGGCCGGATTGCCCGCCACCACGGCGCCGGCTCCGTCGAGCAGCAGCACGCTGTCGGGCAGGTGCTCGAGCAGGGTGCGCAGGGCGGCCTCGCTGCTGCGCTGGCGGGCCTGCGCTTCCTGCAGCGCGGTGGCGGCGACTTCATTGGCGACCACGGCGGCGAGGTCGCGCAGCATCGCCCGGTCTTCCTCGGCGAATTCGCGCGCGACGGTGTCGACCAGGCAGAAGGTGCCGATGCAGGCGCCATTGACCGCGATCGGCATGCCGGCGTAAAAGCGCACCTGCGGAAAGCCCGTTACATGGGGACTGGCGGCGAAGCGCTCGTCGGCCCGGGCGTCGCACACGACCAGCATCCCGTCCTGCTGGACAGCGTGCAGGCAGAAGGACTTGTCCGAAGGCGTTTCGCTGAAGGGGAAGCCGACTTGCGACTTGAACCACAGGCGGTCGGCGTCCACCAGGCTCACGAACGCCATCGGTACGCCGAACAGCCGGGCGGCCATGCGGGTGATGCGGTCGAAGCGTTCCTCGGCGGCGGTATCGAGGATGTTCAGGTCGAGCAGCACCCGCAGGCGCCGCGCTTCATCGAGGGAAGTCGACATGCCGGGAGCTCAGGCGGCGGCCGGCGCCAGCGCTTCTTCGACGGCGCGGCGCAAGGCCGCGAACGGCGCCGGCTTGGGGAAGAAAGGAACGTCTTCCGGCAGGCCCATGGCTTGCACCGTGGGGCGATCGAGGCCGCTGACGACGATGATCGCCATGCCTGCGTAGGCCGGATCGCCGCGCAGGGTGCGGATCATGCGGAAGCCATCCATGCCCGGCATGGACAGGTCGCTGACCAAGATGTCGGGGCGTTGCTCGCCGATGCGGATCAGGGCTTCGAAGCCGTTGGCGGCCTTGACGATGTCGAGGTTCATGTCCCAGGTCGACATCTCGAGCTCGTACAGGCGCAGCAGCGAGGCTTCGTCGTCGACGATCAGAACCCGGCGGCGGCCGGCGGCGACGGGTTCGGACGCGGCGGGCGGCGCCGCCACTGCCGCGCGGCGCTGGTCCAGCAGCTTCTGGATCGAGGCCATGGTGATGCGGCGGTGCCCGCCGGCGGTCTTCCACGCCTGCAGGGCGCCGTTCTCGACCCACAACTGGATGGTCCGGTGCGATACACCGATGAGATCGGCAGCCTGGCGCGTGGAACAGAAGGCGCTGGGATCGTAAGGCGCCTCGGCGAGGGCGTGGTCATCGGTCGGTTTCATATTTACCGATTTTACTGTTTCAATGGCGGGAGTCAAGCGATTTCCATGAAGAAATAAGTGGAAACACTTAACGGCGCTGCGATGGCAGCGATCTCACCACAAATGGGGCAGGGAGGCGGGTGGCGCGGCCGATGTCGCGCCACCCGGGAGCCTTACTCTTCGTGGAATGCTTCTTCGCGCTTCTTGCGCAGCGACGGCAGCAGCACGACGATCAGGGCGATGGCGGCCATGGCCAGCATGGTGGCGCTGATCGGACGGGTGACGAAGACCATCGGGTCGCTGTGCGAGAGCAGCAGGGCGCGGCGCAGGTACTCTTCCATCATCGGTCCGATGATGTAACCGAGCAGCATCGGCGCCGGCTCCGCGCCCAGCTTGGCGCAGATGTAGCCGAACAGGCCGAACAGCGCCATCAGGTAGACGTCGAACTCGTTGTTGTTCAGGCTGAACACGCCGATCGCGCAGAACATCAGGATCGCCGGGAACAGGCGGTGGTAGGGCACCAGGATCATCTTGATCCACAGGCCGATCATCGGCAGGTTCAGCACGACGAGGAAGAGGTTACCGAACCACATCGAGACGATCAGGCCCCAGAACAGGGCCGGCTGCTCGGTCATCACGGCCGGACCGGGCTGGATGCCCTGGATGATCATCGCGCCGATCATCAGCGCCATCACCGGGTTCGACGGGATGCCGAGGGTGAGCATCGGGATGAAGGAGGTCTGGGCGCCGGCGTTGTTCGCCGCTTCCGGCGCCGCCACGCCTTCGATCGCGCCCTTGCCGAATTCCTTGGCGTTGGGCGAGATCTTCTTCTCGATCGAGTAGGATGCGAACGAGGCCAGCATGGCGCCGCCCCCCGGCAGGATGCCGAGGGCCGAGCCGAGCGCGGTGCCGCGCAGGACCGGTGCGACGATGCGCTTGAAGTCGTCCTTGGTCAGCATCAGGCCCTTGACCTTCTTCATCATCAGGCTGCGGTCCTCGTCGTGCTCGAGGTTGCGGATGATTTCGCCGATGCCGAACATGCCCATCGCGACGATCACGAAGTTGATGCCGTCGGCCAGTTCAGGCAGGTCGAAGGTGTAGCGCTGGGCGCCCGAGTTGACGTCGGTGCCGATCAGGCCGAGCAGCAGGCCCAGCAGCACCATGCCGATCGCGTTGAGCAGCGAACCACTGGCCAGCACGACCGAGGCCACCAGGCCCAGCACCATCAGCGAGAAGTATTCGGCCGGGCCGAACTTCAGGGCCAGGTCGGCCAGCGGCGGCGCGAACAGGGCCAGCAGGACGGTAGCGACGGTGCCGGCGAAGAACGAGCCGAGGGCCGCGGTCGCGAGGGCCTTGCCGGCCTGGCCGTTGCGCGCCATCCTGTAGCCATCCAGCGCCGTCACCACCGAGGATGACTCACCCGGCAGGTTGACGAGGATGGCGGTCGTGGAGCCGCCGTACTGCGCGCCGTAGTAGATGCCGGCCAGCATGATGAGGGCCGAGATCGGCGGCAGGCCGAAGGTGGCCGGCAGCAGCATCGCGATGGTCGCGATCGGGCCCAGGCCCGGCAGCACGCCGACGGCGGTGCCGACGAACACGCCGATCAGGCAGTAGAACAGGTTCTGGAGGGTGAAGGCCGTTTCGAGGCCCAGTCCGAGGTTGGCGAAGATTTCCATGGCTTAGCTCCCCGACAGCCAGGGTCCGACCAGGGGCATCGGCAGGCCGAGCACCTTGACGAACAGGATCGCCGCGAAGGCCGTCAGGCCGATCGCGATCAGGAGCGTCGGCAGCAGCTGAAACTTCTTGCTCGCCCAGGAGCTCAGCATGATCAGCACGAAGGCCGCCACGATCAGGCCGGCGCCGCGCATCAGGAAGCCGAACAGCAGCACCGCGGACAGAATGATGACGATGTCCTTGATGTGGAAGGTGCCCACGCTGTCGCCGTGTCCGATGAAGGAGCGCACCACGCCGATCAGGCCGACGAGGGCCAGCATCCAGCCGAGGGCGACGGGGAAGTAGGCCGGACCCATGCGGCCGGCAGTGCCCATTTCGAGCTCCCAGCCGAGATACACGGCGGCGAGCCCGAAGAACATGAAGATGATGCCGATCCAGAAATTCTTCGGATGGCGGACGATGGAAGTCAAGCGAACCCCTTGTTGCGGTTGGTATGTGAAGAAGCTGCGCGGGCCGTGAGGGCGCCGCGCAGCCGGTATGGCGCCGGGCGCAGGCTCAGTCTGCGTACTGGCCGGCCTTGGTGATGATCGGACCCCAGCGGTCGATTTCCGACTTCAGGTGGGCGCGCAGGGCTTCCGGACGTGCGCGGTTCTCGGCCACAGGCTCCGTGCCGAGGTCGGCGAAGCGCTGCTTGACGGTCGGGTCCTTGAGCGCCACGCGCAGGGCGTTCGAGAGCTGGTCGACGACCGGCTTCGGCGTGCCCTTCGGCGCGTACAGGCCGTGCCAGACGGCGACTTCGAAGCCCGGCAGGCCGGCTTCGCTCATGGTCGGCACGTTCGGCATCGAGGCCAGGCGGGCCTTGGTGGTGACGCCGTAGACCTTGACCTTGCCACCCTTGATCTGGCTGGTGGTATTGGTGGTCTGGTCGCACATGATGTCGACCTGGCCGCCCAGCATGTCGTTCATCGCCGGGCCCGTGCCCTTGTAGGGCACGGTGGTGAGGTCGGTGCCGATGGCGGTCTGGAACAGCATGCCGCACAGGTGCGAGGCCGAACCCAGGCCGGCGTTGGCGTAGGTGACCTTTTCCTTGTTGGCCTTCACGTAGGCCAGCAGCTCCTTGAAGTCCTTGGCCGGGAAGTTGGCGCGCGCGATCAGGGTCATGGGCACGTCGGTGACCAGGCCGATCGGCTCGAAGCTGTCGATGGCGTTGTAGCTCAGCTTGCGGTACAGGGCCGGGGCGGTCGAGTGGCCGATGTGGTGCAGGAAAATGGTGTAGCCGTCGGGCGCTGACTTGGCCACGCGGGCCGCGCCGATGGTGCCGCCGGCGCCGCCGACGTTCTCGACGATGATCTGCTGCTTGAGGGTGGCGCCCATGGACTGTGCGACCAGGCGCGCCACGGTGTCGGTCGGTCCGCCGGCCGCGAAGGGCACGACCATCGTGATGGTTTTCGTCGGATAGTTCTGCGCCTGGGCGCCGAAGGCGGCGCCCGCAAGGGCGATGGCTGCGACGGAGCGCAGGAAGGTGGTTTTCATCGGTGTCATCCTCTAACTCGTGTTGTACGACGGTTTTTTATAGAGCGACGCAGGGTCCGCATTGCCGGCCGCGACGAATTCCAGCCTGCTGCCAGGAGCGTGCATACGCAGGGCTCGTTGTACCAGCAAATAGTCAGTATTGCAACTACGTGGAAATGCGTATTGCATGCTTGCCAAGAATGATCTTGAACGGTTGACGGTGTCGTGCAGATGCAGCGTGCATGGGGTGGCGTCACAATATTGACAGGAAACCAATCGGCCGACACACTCGTCTTGCCTGTTGACTTAGGCCAAGCACGCGCCGTGCGCGCCGCCTTGGGTTGGCAGTTTTGTCCGCGAGGGGGCGAGATGCGTGTTCTGGAACGGTGGGCCCTGGGCCTGTGCTTGCTGGTGTGCGCCGCGACTGCGCCGGCGCAGGAGGCCGGAGTCGAAGACTTTACTCCGCAGGGCCAGGCGAAAGCGGTGCGCCAGGTGACGGCCCGCTTCGCCACGCCGATGACGGCATTCGGCGACCTGCGCGGACCAATGCCCTTCGAGGTCGACTGCAGCGCGCCCGGCGCCGGCCGCTGGGTCGACGCCCGTACCTGGAGCTACGACTTCGAACGCGACCTGCCGGGCGCCAGCAGCTGCCGGTTCACGGTGCGCGCCGGGCTGCGCGACCTGGCCGGCCAGCCCCTCGGGGGCAGGCAGGAGTTCGCCTTCGGCACCGGCGGCCCCGCCGTCCTGCGCGCCCAGCCGCGCGAAGGCGACAGCATCGACGAGCAGCAGGTCTTCCTGCTCGGCCTCGACGCGCCGGCCACGGCGGCGTCGGTCGTGCGCGAAGCCTGGTGCCGCGCGGACGGCATCGTTGAAAAGATCGGCGTGCGCATCCTCCAGGGCGAAGAGGCGGGGCCGCTGCTGGAAGCGCGGCGCGACTTCGTGAAACGCCACAAGGCCGTGATCGCCCTGCAGTGCCGGCGCACCCTGCCGGCCGGCGCCAGGGTCGCGCTGGTCTGGGGCAAGGGCATCGCCGCGCCCAACGGCATTGCCGTCGCCGAGGACCAGGAACTGGCCTATCGCGTGCGGCCCGACTTCACCTTGTCCATGCGCTGCGACCGGACCAATGCGCGCGCCGGCTGCATTCCCTTCCTGCCGGTGCGCGTCGAATTCAGCGCGCCGGTGGCGCTGGCCCAGTTGCGCGGCCTGGTGCTGCAGGAGTCCGGCGGCAAGCGCCACCTGCCGGAGTTCGACGAAGAGGCGAAGGGCGGTTTCGCGAGTTCGGTGCGCTTTGCGGGGCCTTTCGCGGAGCTGGCGACCTTGAGCCTGCGCCTGCCCGAGGGCTTGCGCGACGACGCGGGTCGCGCGCCGGAGGTGGCGAAGAAAAAGCTCAGCCTGAAGGTCGACCGCCAGCCGCCCCTGATCAAGTTCGCGGCGCCCTTCGGCATCATCGAGTCGAAGGGCGAGCGGCTGCTGCCCGTCACCGTGCGCAATGTGGAAGCGGCGATCGCCACCGCGGTAAGGAGCAGCGGCGCCAGCCTGCGGGTGGAGGGCGAGCAGGACGTGATGCGCTGGCTGGGCCGTCTGAATGCTCCGGGCAAGGACCCGTGGTACCAGTCGGATCAGTCGGGGGGCAGCCTCGATGTCTCCATCCTGAACCGCAAGGCCGAGGGCCAGGTCGAGCGTTTCGCGCTGCCGAAACCGAGCGGGCGCCGCGCCTTCGAGGTGATCGGCATCCCCCTGAAGAAGCCGGGCTTCTACGTGGTGGAGCTGGGCAGCCCCATGCTCGGCAAGGCCCTGAACGCGAAGCCGCGCACGGCCTACGTGCGCAGCGCCGCCCTGGTGACCAACCTGGCGGCCCACCTCAAGCGCGGCGCCGAGTCCTCGCTGGTATGGATCACCTCGCTGGACAAGGGCCGGCCGGTAGCCGGGGCCCAAGTGGCTGTGCGCGATTGCGCCGGGAAGGTCTTGTGGCGCGGCGAGACGGCTGCCGACGGCGTGGCCCGGATACGCCAGGAGCTGCCCCCGGCCGCCTGCGGCGAAAACCTCTTCGTCAGCGCCCGCAGCGGCGGCGACTTTACCTTCACCCTGTCGACCTGGCAGAAAGGCATCGAGCCCTGGCGCTTCCAGCTTCCCCAGGGAAGCCTCGACGACGACAGCCGCATCGTCGCCACCGTCTTCGACCGCACCCTGCTGCGCGCCGGCGAGACGGTGCACATGAAGCACTTCCTGCGCCGCAGGGTGGGAGAGGCCGGGCTCGCGCTGGTCTCCACGCGGGACAAGGCGCCCAAGCCCGGCTATGCCTGGCTGGGCGAGGAGACGGTGGAGCACACGCCGGTCCCAGGCAAGGCCTGGGTCGTCCACCAGGGCAGCGGCGACAAGATCGCGCTCCCCCTGGACTGGGATGCGGGCGGCCAGGCGCACGGCGAATGGAAGATTCCGGCCGAGGCCAGGCTGGGCAGCTACCAACTGGTGGTCGGCGGCCAGGTGGCGGGCGAATTCCGTGTCGAGCAGTTCCGCGTGCCGACCATGAAGGCCATCCTCAAGCCGCCCGCGACGCCCGCGGTGGCGCCGAAGCTTGTCACGATCGACGCCCAGGTCAACTACCTGAACGGCGGGCCGGCCGGGCTGGCGCCGGTCACCCTGCGCAGCGCGGTCGAGGAACGGGGCGTCGACTTCGACGGCTACGAGGGCTTCAGCTTCGGCGGCGCCGACGTGAAGGAAGGCGTCGAGCAGGGCCCGGAGAACCCCTTCGGCATGGAGGAGGTCGAGGCGGAGGCCGATGAGGAAGCGGTATCGGAAGGGATGCGCCATGGCGATGCGCCGCGCACGCAGAAACTGACGCTCGACGCCGGCGGCGCCGCGCGCATCGCCATTTCGGACCTGCCGGTGCTCGACCGGCCCCGCAGCCTGCTGGCGGAGCTGAGCTGGCAGGATGCGAACGGCGAAACCCTGAGCGCCTCCACGCGGGTGCCGCTGTGGCCTTCCGGCGTCGCGGTGGGGATCAAGACGGGCGACTGGATGAACCGCGAGCGCATCCGCTTCGAGGTCGTGGTGCTGAACGTGGATGGCAAGCCGGCGGCAGGCGTGGATGCGGCGGTCGACTTCTTCCAGCGCTCGACCAGTTCGCACCGCCGGCGCCTGGTCGGCGGCTTCTACGCCTATGAGTCGAGCACCGAGGTCAAGCGGCTCGAGGGCGCCTGCAGCGGGCGCACCGATGCGCGTGGCCTGCTGGCCTGCGATCTGCCGGCGCCCGGCCAGGGCAACATCATCCTGCGCGCCCGGGCGAGCGATGCGCAGGGACGCGTCTCGCTGGCGCGGCAGGACATCTGGGTGGCCGGCAAGCGCGACAACTGGTTCGACGTCTCCGACAACGACCGCATCGACCTGCTGCCGGCCAAGCCGCGCTTCGAGCCGGGCGAGGAGGCCCGCTTCCAGCTGCGCACGCCGTTCCGCGACGCGACCGTGCTCGTCACCGTCGAGCGCGAAGGCATCCTCGACAGCCATGTGCGCCGGGTGAGTGCGAGCGACCCGACGGTCACGATCCCGGTCAAGGCGAATTACGCGCCGAATGTCTTCGTGTCGGCCATGGTGGTGCGCGGCCGGGTGGCCGGAATCAAGCCGACGGCGCTGGTCGACCTGGGTAAACCCGCCTATAAACTCGGCATCGCGCCGATCAAGGTGGGCTGGGCGGCGCACGAGCTGCAGGTCGCGGTCCTGCCCGATCGCCAGGTGTACAAAGTGCGCGAGCGCGCCGCGGTCCGGGTCAAGGTGACGCGCGCGGACGGCAAGGCCTTGCCCGCGGGCGCGGAAGTGGCGCTGGCGGCGGTCGACACGGGCCTGCTTGAGCTGATGCCCAACGATTCCTGGAAGCTGCTCGATGCCATGATGCGGCCGCGCAGCCAGCAGGTGGAGACCTCGACCGCGCAGATGCAGGTGGTGGGCAAGCGCCACTTCGGCCGCAAGTCGGTGGCGCACGGCGGCGGCGGCGGACGCGGCGCCAGCCGCGAGCTGTTCGACACCCTGCTGCTGTGGAAGGGCAAGGTGGTGCTGGACGCGAACGGCGAGGCGGAGGTGGCGGTGCCGCTGAACGATTCCCTGACGGGTTTCCGCATCGTGGCGGTCGCCAGCGCGGGCGCGGGGCTGTTCGGCACCGGGGCCAGCGACATTCGCAGCACACAGGACCTGATGCTGCTTTCCGGCTTGCCGACGCTAGTGCGCGAGGGCGACAGGCTGCGCGCCGGATTCACCGTGCGCAATGCCTCGCAATCCGCGTTGGAGGTGCGCCTGGCCGCCCGCATGGCGGTCGACGCCGCCGCCGCGCTGGCCTTGCCGGCGCAAAACGTGACGCTGGCGCCGGGCGCCGCGCGGGAAGTGTTCTGGGACGTGACGGTCCCTGGCGCGCGCAGCCTGCGCTGGCAGATCGATGCGAGCGCCGGGGCGGCGAAGGACAGCCTGCGCGTCACGCAGTCGGTCGCCGAGGCGGTGCCGGTGCGCACCTTGCAAGCCACCCTGGTCCAGCTCGACGCGCCGAAGAGCATCACGGTACAGCGCCCGCAGGATGCGCTTCCGGGCAAGGGAGGCGTGCGCACCACGCTCAGCCCGCGGCTGGCCGGGAGCTTGCAGGGCGTACGCGACTACATGGCCCAGTACCCGTATTCCTGTTTCGAACAGCGGACCTCGAAAGCCGTGGCGCTGGGCGAGTCGGCGATGTGGGAGCAGGTGGCGGCGACCCTGCCGGCCCACCTCGACGGCGACGGCCTGCTGAAGTATTTCGCCAGCATGGGGCAGGGCGACGATGCCCTGACGGCCTATGTGCTGTCGGTGACGGCGGAAGCCGGCTACGCGATTCCGGATGAGCAGCGCGAGCGCATGGAGAGCGCCTTGCTCGCCTTCGTCGAAGGCCGCATCGTGCGCGGCAGCGGCCTGCGCACGGGCGAACTGGCGGTGCGCAAGCTCGCCGCCCTGGAAGCCCTGTCGCGGCGCCAGCCGGTGCGCGAGAACTGGCTGCAATCCTTCCGCATCGAGCCCGACCTGTGGCCGACCTCCGCCGTGATCGACTGGTACCTGATCCTGAGCCGGTCACCAACGCTGGCGCGCCACGATGCGCTGCTGGCGCAGGCCCAGGCCATCCTGCGCACCCGCCTGAACCTGCAGGGCACGGCCATGGGCTTCTCGACCGAACGCAGCGACGACTGGTGGTGGCTGATGGCCTCGCCGGACGTCAATGCCAACCGCCTGCTGCTGGCCATGCTCGACAACCCCCAGTGGCGGCCCGACATCGGCCGGCTGGCGCGCGGCGCCCTGGGCCGCCAGCAGCGCGGGCGCTGGAACACGACCCTGGCCAATGCCTGGGGCGTGCTCGCCATGCAGAAGTTCTCGCAGACCTTCGAGGCGACGCCGGTCAGCGGCAGGACCGTCGTCGAACTGGGCGGCAATCGCTGGAACGGCACCGTACCGTCGACGGTCCTGCAGGCCTGGCCGGGAGGCGCCGCGACGCTCGCGCTGCGCCACGAAGGCGCGGGCAAGCCCTGGGCGACGGTGCAGAGCCTGGCGGCCGTGCCGCTCAAGGCGCCGCTGGGCTCCGGCTACCAGATCCGCCGTACCGTGACGCCGGTCAGCCGGCAGGCGGCGGGCGCCTGGTCGCGCGGCGACGTGTATCGCGTGCGCCTCGACCTGGAGGCGCAGGCGGACATGAACTGGGTGGTGGTCGACGACCCGATCCCGGCCAGCGCCAGCATCCTCGGCACCGGCCTGGGCGGCGACTCGCAGGTCGCCACCGGCGGCGAGCGCCGCAGCGGCTGGGTCCAGCCCGACTTCGAGGAGCGCACGAGTGGCGCCTTCCGCGCCTATTACTCCTGGGTCCCGAAAGGCAAGTGGCGCATCGAATACACGGTCCGCCTGAACAACGACGGCCGCTTCAGCCTGCCGCCGACGCGGGTGGAGGCCATGTACAACCCCGAGATGTTCGGCGAGGCGCCGAACGCGCCGGTGGTCGTGGGCCGCTGATGCGCCGTGCTGTTGCCGTCCTGCTGCTCGCCCCGGCACTGGCCTGGGCCGCGATGCCCACGCCCGCCGAGGTGCGCGCGCTCTGGCGGCCATCGGACGCGCGCCTGCTGGACCGCCACGGCGTGCCGCTCGAGTCGGTGCGGGTCGACCTGCGGGCGCGCCGCGGCGGCTGGGTGCCCCTGGCCGACATCTCGCCGGCCCTCGGCGCGGCCGTATTGCAGGCGGAAGACCAGCGCTTCATGCAGCATGGCGGCATCGACCTGCGCGCCGCCGGCCAGGCCGCCTGGGACAATCTGTTTCGGGGACGGCCGCGCGGCGCCTCTACCATCACGATGCAGTTGGCCGGCCTGCTGGACCCCGGGCTGCGCGCGGCCAGGGACGGCCGCAGCTGGACACAGAAGTTCGACCAGGCGCTGGCCGCGCGCGAGCTCGAAGCGGGGTGGAGCAAGGCGCAGATCCTGGAAGCCTACCTGAACCTCGTCACCTTCCGCGGCGAGCTGCAGGGCGTGGGCGCGGCGTCGCATGCGCTGTTCGGCAAGGCGCCGTCCGGCCTGGACGTGGCCGAGTCGACGATCCTGGCGGCCCTGCTGCGTGCCCCGTCCGCCCGCCCGAAGCAGGTGGCGCAGCGCGCCTGCCAGCTGGCGGCGGAGCTGAAATCGGCCACCGGCTGTGCGGCCGTCGAATGGCGCGCGGCGGTGGCCCTGGCGCGCTCCGGCAACGCCGCCAAGCCCGGGGCGCCGCAGGCCTGGCGCGCGCTGCTGGGCGCGAGCGGCGCGAACGTGCGCACCACGCTGGATGCGGCGGTGCAGGGCGCGGCCGTGGATGCGCTGCGCCGCCACGTGCGCGAACTGGCCGCGCGCAATGTCGGCGACGGCGCCGTCGTCGTGATCGACAATGCGAGCGGCGAGCTGCTGGCCTGGGTGGCGAACCTGGGCGCCAGCGAGGTCGATGGCGTGCTGGCGCCGCGCCAGGCAGGTTCCACGCTGAAGCCCTTCCTCTACGAACTCGCCCTCGAGCGGCGCCTCCTGACCGCCGCGTCGCTGCTCGACGACAGCCCGCTCGACGTCGCGGTCGGCAGCGGCAGCTACGTGCCGCAGAACTACGACCGCGCCTACCGTGGCCATGCCAGCGTGCGCACCAGCCTGGCCAGCTCGCTCAACATTCCCGCCGTGCGCACCCTGCTGATGGTGGGCGAGGAGCGCTTCCACGGGCGTCTGCAGGCGCTCGGCCTGAGCACGCTCACCGAAGAGGCGGATTTCTACGGCCCTTCGCTGGCCCTGGGATCGGCAGACGTGACCCTGCTGGCGCTGGCCAATGCCTACCGGACGCTGGCCAACGGCGGCCGCTTCGGCCCGGTGACCCTGCGTCCTGTGGCAGCCAGGCCTTCGACGCGCGTGCTGGATCCGGCAGCAAGCTGGATCATCGGCGACATCCTGTCCGACCGCGGCGCGCGCAGCCCCACCTTCGGCCTGCGCAATGACCTCGCCACCGCCTACTGGAGCGCGGCCAAGACCGGCACCAGCAAGGACATGCGCGACAACTGGTGCGTCGGCTACAGCGACCGCTATACGGTCGGGGTCTGGGTCGGCAACTTCAATGGCCAGCCGATGTGGGATGTGTCGGGCGTCTCCGGCGCCGCGCCGGTCTGGCGCGACGTGATGGACTACCTGCACCGCGAGCGCCCCGGGAAGCAGACCGCGGCACCGGGTGGCCTGTCGAGGCGCAAGGTGAGCTTCGCGCCGGCCCACGAACCGGCGCGCGAGGAATGGTTCCTGAAGGGCACCGAGACGGCCCTCGTCGAAGCGGTGCCGGCGGCGCGGCGTTCGCCCCGGATCGTGTATCCGCCAGACGGCAGCATCCTGGCGGTCGATCCGGACATTCCCGCCAGCGTGGAACGCGTACTGTTCCGCGCCGAGGGCGTGCAGGCCCACCGCTGGCGCCTGGACGGCGCCGAACTCGGAATCGCCGCCGAGCCTTTGGCATGGCGCCCGCTGGCGGGCGAACACGAACTCCAGCTGGTGGACCCTGGCGGCAAGGCCGTGTCCACCAGCCGCTTCGAGGTGCGCGGCGACTAGACAGAGACTACTTCGCCTGCGGCGGCTCCCAGACCGCGATTTCACCGAAAAACCTGGGTGTCAGGTCTGACATTCAGACACGAGCTCAGCCGTTGTCGGCCGATACAGTCGAGCCCGTGTCCGTTTGTCAGACCTGACACCTGGGTGTTGTTTGTCAGACCTGACACCTGGGTGTTGATTTGTTTGTCAGATCTGACGCCGGTTTGCCGCTCACTTCGCCTGTGGCGGTTCCGCGACCGGGATCTCGCGATCGCCCAGTAGCACCTTGTCCGGCGTGATCGGCGTGCTGCGCAGGCGTTTTCCGGTCGCATGGAAGATCGCGTTGCTGACCGCCGCCGACACGCCCACGAGACCGATCTCGCCGACGCCCTTGGCGCCGAGCTGCTTGCTGACGATGCGGTCGTCCTCCTGGGCGAAGATCACGTCGATGTCGTGGATGTCCGCATTCACGGCCACGTGGTAGTCGGCGTAGTTGTGGTTCATGAAGCGGCCGAGCTTGTGGTCGGTGAAGCTCTCCTCGTGCAGGGCCTGGCTGATGCCCCAGACGACGGCGCCGCTGACCTGGCTGGCCGCCGTCTTGCCGCTGATGATGCGGCCGGCCGCCACCGCGCTGACCACGCGCGTCACCCGCACGATGCCGAGCTTCTCGTTCACGCGCACCTCGCAGAACACCGCCGAGTGCACCGCGCGGGTGAACTTGCGCTGCTTGAGCATCTGCGGGGTCATGAAGTACTTCTCTTCGATGCGGTCGACCCCTTTCGCCGCGAGCACCTCGGACAGGCGTAGCGACACGTCCGGCCGGTTACGCAGCTGCATGGCGCCGTCGGTGAACTCGATGTCCTTCGGCTTCGCCTTGGCCAGCGGCGAACCGGGCATGGCCCTGGCGATCTTGATGAGGGTTTTCTGCAGCTTCTCGCAGGCGCCGTGCACGCCGCCGCCCACCGTGGTCACGTGCGAGGAGCCGCCTTCGATCGGCGCCATCGGCAGGGTCGAGTCGCCCAGCTGGAAGGTGACTTTTTCCAGCGGCAGGCCCATGCACTCGGCGGCAATCATCGACATGACGGTATAGGTGCCGGTGCCGATGTCCGAGGCCGCGCTGCTCACCACCAGGCGCCCGTCCGCATGCAGCACCGCGCTGACGCGCGCCATCATCACCAGCGAGTCCCAGATGCCGGTCGCCATCCCCCAGCCGACCAGCTCCTCGCCCTCGACCATCGAGCGCGGCTCGAGCGGCCGCTTGTCCCAGCCAAAGCGGGCGGCGCCCTTGTCGTAGCACTGGTGCAGCTCCTTGGTCGAATAGGGCTTGTCGTCGAGCGGATTCACGCTCGCGTAATTCAGGCGGCGCAACTGCAGCGGATCGATCTTGAGCTTGTAGGCCAGTTCGTCCATCGCCACCTCCAGCGCATGCACGCCGTGGGCGGCGCCGGGAGCGCGCATGTCGATCGGCGAGTGGCGGTCGTGCGCCACCAGCTTGTAGCCCAGCTTGATGTTGTCGCAGGCGTAGAGCTGGCCGGACCAGTTGACCACCACCTCCACATAGTCTTCCAGGCGCGAGGTCTCGTGGATGGCTTCGTGCCTGATCGCCTGCAGCTTGCCGTCCTTGTCGGCGGCGAGCGAGACCTTCTGCCAGGTCTCGGGGCGGTGGCCGAAGCTGAACATCTGCTGGCGCGTGAGCACCACGCGCACCGAGCTTTTCAGCTGGAGCGCCGCCATCACGGCCAGGGTCAGCTGGTATTGGGGACGCAGGCCGGAACCGAAGGCGCCGCCCACGAAGGGATTGCGCACGGTGACCTTGTCCTTGGAGAGGCCGAAGGCGCGCGACACATACCAGCGGTTGTTCTGCGAGCTCTGGGTCTTGTCGTAGATGGTCAGGTGGCCGTCCTCGCCGCGGATGACGGTAGTGGCGAACATCTCCATCGGATTGTGGTGCTCGACCCCGTGATAGAACTGCGATTCGATCTTGATCGGGGCTTCTTCGAATGCCTTGTCGGCGTCGCCCTTGGAACTGGGCGGCGTGAAACCGGCCTTCATGGGGCGCGGCTTGTAGGCCTGGTCGAGGGTGGCCAGCAGGTCGGTCTCGTGCTTCTCCTCTTCGTAACTCACCTTCACCAGCTGGGCCGCGTAGCGCGCCGCCTCGAAAGTCTCGGCGACCACCAGGGCGACCGGCTGGCCGCTGTAGAAGATCCGGTCGCTGACCAGGGGCCGGAAGGGCGAACCGCCCGGCGCCGTCATGTCCTTGTAGGCCAGGTCCCAGGAGCGGATCTTCGGCCGGTTCAGGTGGGTCAGCACCTCGATCACACCGGGCGCCTTCAAGGCCTCGCCGGTATCGATGGCGGTGATGCGGCCCCTCGCGATGGTGCCACTCACCACCACGCCATAGCGCAGGCCGGGCGCCTGCTCTTCGGCGGCGTAGCGGGCGGCGCCGGTCACCTTGGCGCGGCCATCCACGCGCGAGACCGGCATGCCGCCCTTGACGCGGCCAGTGCCTTCGGGCGCGGTCGGCGTGCGCAGTTCTGGAATCAGGTCGGTCATCGTTGTTCTCCCCTTGCATAGTCGGTGCCGCGTGCCGCGGTGGTCAAGGCCTGGACGATGGCGTTGCGCGCCAGCGTGAGCTTGAAGTCGTTCTGGCCATAGCCCTGCGCGCCGCGCAGGAGGATGTCGGCGGCAGCGCCGAAGGCGTTTTCATCGGGCGACTTGCCAGTCAAAGCGCTTTCCGCCTCCTCGACGCGCCAGGGCTTGTGGGCCACCCCGCCCAGCGCGATGCGTGCCGCGCGGATCGTCTTGCCATCCATGTCGAGGGCAGCCGCGACCGAGACCAGGGCAAAGGCATAGGACAGGCGGTCGCGCACCTTGATATAGGCGGAGTGCGCCTTGAAGCGGTCGGCGTCGGGCAGGTCGATGTGGGTGATCAGTTCACCCGGCTCCAGGGTCGTGTCGATGTCGGGACGGTCGCCCGGCAGGCGGTGGAAATCGGCGATGGCGATGTCGCGCTCCCCCTTGGCCGAGCGCACGTGCACGACGGCGTCCAGGGCGCGCAGGGCCACGCACATGTCGGACGGGTGGGTGGCGATGCAGTGTTCGCTGGTGCCGAGGATGGCGAGCTGGCGGTTCAGGCCTTCCTTCGCAGGGCAGCCCGTGCCCGGTTCGCGCTTGTTGCAGGGCGTGCCGACATCGTAGAAGTAATGGCAGCGGGTGCGCTGCAGCAGGTTGCCGCCATTGCTGGCCATATTGCGCAGCTGGGGCGAGGCGGCGGCCAGCATGGCGGCGCTCAGCAGCGGATAGCGGCTGCGCACGGTCTCGTGGTAGGCGGTATCGGCATTGCGGGCCAGGGCGCCCAGGCGCAGGCCGCCATTCGGGCCGTCCTCGATACGGTCCAGGCCAAGGCCGTTGATGTCGACCAGCCGGCCGGGGCGCATGACCCCTCCCTTCATCAGGTCGATCAGGTTGGTGCCGCCGGCGATGGCACGGGCTTCGCCGCTGGCCAGCTGGCTGAGTGCGGCGTCGATGTCGCGCGCCTGGGTAAAGGTAAATGGATTCATGCGAGCACCGGTCCCGTGGTGAAGGGTTTCTCTCCCTCGCCGGCGCGCTTGCCGCCGTCGAGGCCCATCACCCGGACCACGGCCTCGGTGATCTGCGGATAGGCGCCGCAGCGGCAGATGTTGCCGCTCATGAGTTCGCGCACGTCGTCGATGCTCTTCGCTTCGCCCTCGGCGATCAGGCCGGCGGCCGAACACAGCTGGCCGGGGGTACAGTAGCCGCACTGGAAGGCGTCGCAGTCGATGAAGGCCTGCTGCAGCGGATGCAGCTGCTCGCCATCGGCCAGGCCCTCGACGGTGGTGACCTCGCGGCCGTCGTGCATGACGGCCAGGGTCAGGCAGGAGTTGACGCGCTTGCCATCCAGCAGGACGGTGCAGGCGCCGCACTGGCCGTGGTCGCAGCCCTTCTTGGTGCCGGTCAGTTCTGCGCGCTCGCGCAGCAGGTCGAGCAGCGTCACCCAGGACTGGACGGAGAATTCCCGGTCCTGTCCGTTGATGCGCAGCCGGAGGGGGTGTTCCTGGTGCAGGTCCATGGCTGTCCTTTCAGTGGCGAAGCTGCCACCTTAACCGGATGACAAGGGGACTTCGGTTAGTTCACACACGTACGTGCCGATCCGGCAGGCCGCTGGCCGATTGGTCTGTCGATATATGCATGGTGCTGGAAAGCACGTTGTAGCAAACAGGAAATTGCAATAACATCCAGAACCTTAAGGCGCGCCGCGCCGACCCTCCGTTCCTTGTAAGGACCTGATTGCATGAAGACTCTTCCCCCGGCCGTCTTGCTGGCCGCCTGCCTCGCGTCGACCTTTCCCACCGCGGCCCATGCCGCCAGGCCCGCCGAGGCGGCGGCGAAGGCCGGGCTCAAGGTGGAGTACCAGAAATTCACCCTGCCCAACGGCCTGGACGTGATCTTCCACATCGACCGCTCCGACCCCGTGGTCGCCGTCAACCTGACCGCCCACGTCGGTTCGGCGCGTGAAAAGGTGGGCCGCACCGGCTTCGCCCACCTGTTCGAGCACCTGCTGTTCCTGGAATCGGAAAACCTGGGCAAGGGCGGCCTCGACAAGATGACCGCCCGTATCGGCGGCTCGGGCGCCAACGGCTCGACCTCGCAGGACCGCACCAACTACCTGCAGACGGTGCCGAAGGACGCGCTGGAGAAGATGATCTGGGCCGAGGCGGACAAGCTCGGCTGGTTCATCAATACGGTCACCGAGCCGGTGCTGGCCAAGGAGAAGCAGGTCGTCAAGAACGAAAAGCGCCAGGGCGTCGACAACGCGCCCTACGGCCACACCCGCTACGTCATCAACAAGGCCCTGTATGCGGCGGACCATCCGTACAACTGGCAGGTGATCGGCTCGCTCGAAGACCTGCAGAACGCGACCCTGGACGACGTCAAGGAATTCTTCCGCCTGTGGTACGTGCCGAACAATGTGACGCTCGTGATCGCCGGCGACTTCGACCCGGCCCAGGCCCGCAAGTGGGTCGAGAAATACTTCTCCGAGATCAAGCGCGGCCAGGCCATCGCTCCGCTGGCCAAGCGCCCCGGCAAGCTGGTCCAGACCGTCAAGCTCGCCCACGAGGACAACTTCGCCAAGCTGCCCGAGCTGACCATGACCTGGCCGACGGTCGAGGACCTGCATCCGGATTCCTATGCCCTGGAGGTGCTGGCCGAGTACCTGTCCGAGACCAAGCGCGCGCCGTTCTACCAGGTGCTGGTCGAAGACGCCAAGCTGGCGCCAAGCGTCCAGATGGGCAACCAGACCGCCGAACTGGCCGGCCAGTTCATGCTGCGCGTGCGCGCCTTCGAGGGCAAGCCGCTGGACGACGTGGCCGGCGCGGTCGACAAGGCCTTTGCCAAGTTCGAGCGCGAGGGTATCTCCGAGCGCGACCTGAACCGCATCAAGGCCGGCCTCGAGACCCGCTTCTACAACGCGGTATCGAGCGTGCTGGGTAAATCGGCGCTGCTGGCCGAATACAATTACCTGACCGGCAATCCGGGCCGCATCGAGGAAGGCGTGCGCAAGACCCTGGCCGTCACCCCGGCCGACGTGCGCCGCGTCTACGACACTTACATCAAGGGCAAGCCCTTCGTGGCGACCAGCTTCGTCCCGCGCGGCAAGCTGGCGCTGGCCCTGAGCGGATCAAGCAAGGCCGACGTCGTCGAGGAGAAGGTGGTGCAGGGCGCCGAGAACGCCGTGGATCCGAGCCGGAACGCCGCGTACACCCGCACGCCGTCGAAGATCGACCGCAGCAAGGAGCCGCCTTACGGCGCCACCCCGGCGGTGAAAGTGCCGGCGGTCTGGGATGCGAAGCTGGCCAACGGCCTGCGCGTGGTCGGCATCGAGAACAGGGAAGTGCCGCTGGTGCAGTTCGACATCGCCATCGACGGCGGCCTGCTGCTCGACAATCCGGACAAGGTGGGCGTGGCCAACCTGGTGGCGCGCATGCTAACCCAGGGCACGGCGAAGAAGACGCCGGAAGAGCTGGAAGAAGCGATCCAGCAGCTGGGCGCGGCGATCAACGTGTCGGCGCGCACCGAGGACGTGCGCATCGGCGTCACGACCCTGGCCCGCAACTTCGACGCCACCCTGGACCTGGTCGAGGAGATCCTGCTGCAGCCGCGCTGGGACGAGAAGGAATTCGCGCTCATCAAGCAGAGCGTGCTGAGCCAGATCCGCCAGCAGGATGCCGACCCGAACGCGCTCGCCGCGATCAACTTCAACAAGCTGATCTACGCCAGCAGCGATCTCCGCTCGCGCAACATCCTCGGCACGGCCGCGACTGTGAACGCGATCACGATCGAGGACCTGAAAGCCTGGTATCGCGCGAACATGTCGCCATCGAGCGCGCGCATGCACGTGGTCGGCGCATTGCCGAAAGCATCGGTCACGCGCGCCCTGGCCGACCTGGGACGCGACTGGAAGGCCAAGCCGGTGAGCCTGCCGGCAGCGACGCCTGCAAGCATTGGTGCGGCCGGCAAGGTCTATTTCGTGGACGTGCCGGACGCGAAGCAGTCGGTGCTGCGCATCGGCTACCGCGCACTCGCCGCCACCGATGCGGATTACTACCCGGCGACGGTCGCCAACTACATCCTGGGCGGCGGTGGCTTCGCCTCGCGCCTGACCCAGCAGCTGCGCGAGGGCAAGGGCTACACCTACGGCATCAACTCGAGCTTCTCGGGCAGCCAGAGCGCCGGTCCGTTCACCATCGCCAGCGGCGTGCGCAGCAACGTGACCCTGGAGTCGACCCAGCTGGTCAGGCAGGTGCTGCAGGAGTACGGGCCGACCTTCTCGGCGGCCGACCTGGAGACGACGAAGAACTTCCTGGTCAAGAGCAACGCACGGGCCTTCGAGACGGCCACGGCGAAGCTGGGCATGCTCGACAACATCAGCAAGTACGGCTGGAGCGCGGGCTACGTCAAGGACCGCGAGGCCATCGTCAAGGCCATGACCCTGCCGCAGGTGCAGGCCCTGTCGCAGAAGTACCTCGATCCGTCGAAGATGGTCTGGCTGATCGTGGGCGATGCGAAGACCCAGCTGCCGCGCATGAAGGAACTGGGCTTCGGCGAGCCGGTCGTGATCGGCAAGTAAGGCACGGTGAGCGCATCACCCGCAGCGCGACGCGCCTGCGGGTGAAGTGCAGCCTGGGGGCCTGGCCCTCAGTCGACGATCCGCGTCTTCGTATCGGGATCGACCATGCGCATCAGGCGCAGCACCGCATCCGTCGAGACCGTATCGATTTGCCCCGCCATGCGGCGATCGAAAGGATGGTCGTCGAAGGCCACATTGGCGCGGAACATGCGGGCGCCCAGGCGCACGGCGGCCGGGATCTCGATCGTCGGCGGCTGGAAGCCGCGCGAGCGCAGCCAGGACTGGGCTTCGGCACGGGTCTCGACCTGGCCGCTCGGGGCCAGCGCCGCGGCGATGGTCTCCAGTACCCACTGGTTGGAATTCTGGTACTGCGTCGAATACACGTAGGACAACATGTTGTAGCGCGGCTCGTGCAGGCGCAGCGGGGTGCGCGTCGCGACCAGCCTGGCCAGCTTCGCCTGGGCGTCGGCGCCGGGAACCACCAGCTGGGCTTCGAGCCGGTACAGGTCGGTCAGGAAGAAGTTCCCCATGCCTTCGTTGTAGAGCCCCGACTCGGCGCTGCCGCAATCGTTCAGCGCGTGCACGACGGTCCAGCGGCCGGCCGGATGGTCGCGCACGACGATGCCCATGTGCGAGTAGCGCAGGCCGTACTTGCTCAGGTCCTGGCCGGCGCGCGAGACCAGGGCGACCTGGGCGCCGCTGGCGTCCAGCGCCGCCACCGTGCGCTGGGCCAGGTCCATCGACAGCACGATTTCGTGCGGCGCCAGGGGCTTGTTCTCGCAGGGCTGTCCGGCCTGCGCCAGCAACGGCGCGGCCAGCACGATGCCGGCCAGGCCGAGGGCGAGCGCGCGGCGCATCAGATGGCCTTCGATGAGTGCAGCAGGGCCTTGCCCGCTTCGTTCGGCAGGAAGGCGATGGCCTTGCCCGACAGGACCAGCACGTGGCCGGTGGACGCCGTCACGACCTCCAGCGTGGTGCCGGCCGCCAGCGACAGGGCGCCCGCCGCCTTGCCCGACAGGCGCACCGTCGCGCGGCTGCCGTCCGCCACGTTCTCCAGCACGACCTCCAGGCCGTCGGCGACGGTTTTCGCGCTGGCCACGACCACGCTGCCGGTGGCGGCCACGCTCAGGACCGAGCCTACCACCACGACGCCGGACAGGTTGGCGCTGGCCTGGGACGGGTTCGACTGGCCCGCGGCCTGGGAGGCCATGCAGGCGAGACCGAGAAGAGTGGCGATAACGATGCGTTTCATGGTGTTCTCCGTGTTGAAAGTGCTGGCATCATCGCCATGGACCGGCGTGCAGGCAAGCGAAGGCGGCGCGGTATCGATTCCTTGACGTCCCGGTATCGGCTGGCGATACCGGGGCGCGACCGGCTTCAGGCGGCCTTCGGCAGGGGCGCGGCCAGCAGCAGCGACTCGACGCGGTCGCGGCCGTTGCGCTTGGCCGTGTACATCAGCTTGTCGGCCGCGTCGATCAGTTCCGACAGCGGCGTGCCGCCATGCGCGCAGCTCGCCACCCCGAAGCTGACCGTGGTGTAGATCGCGTCGCCACCCGCCGGGTGCTGCACCGGCATGGCGGCGCAGCGCAGCCGCAGCCATTCGGCGAGCTGCACGCCCGCGGCCAGGCCCGTTCCGGGCAGGACTAGCAGGAATTCCTCGCCGCCGTAGCGGATCACGCTGTCGACGCCCTCGCGCGCCACCGCCTGCAAGAGCTTCGAAAAGGCCAGCAGGGCGGCATCCCCGGCGCCGTGGCCGTGGCTGTCGTTGATCCGCTTGAAGTGGTCGATGTCGCACAGGAGCACGCTCAGAGGCTGGCCCGCGTGGGCGCGCGCCTGCGCCGCGTCGAGCAGGACCTCATGGAGGTGGCGGCGGTTGTGGCAGCCGGTGAGCCAGTCGCGTTCGGCCGCGTCTTCCAGCACCAGACGCGCGCGGTATTCCTCGCGCGTGGCGTGCTGGTAGCGCCGCGCCGCCAGAACGCCGAAGGTGTTCACGAGCGCGAGCAGCATGCACATGGTGAGGAGGGCGGCAAAGTCCATGCCGGCGTAGGCCAGGGTCAGGCCGAGGAAGACGGCGGTGGCGGTGGCCGCGATTGCCAGCGCGGTCGCCAGGCGATTCGGAATGAACAGGTAGATCACCAGCAGCATGATGGCGAGCGACATCGCGTGCCAGTGGAACTCGCCGGGCCGGTGCAGCGCGATCACCATGAAGCATCCCAGCGCGACGGTCTCGGACACGGTCGCGGCCAGGCGGCACGCCTGGATGCCGGGCCGTCGGCGCCACACGACCCAGGCGCAGGACCCTGCACAGGCCGCGACCAGCAGGCGCGCCCCGAGCAACAGGGCGGTGTCCGCCACGATGCCGAGCGCCGCCACGTCGGTGGCGAAGAAGCACAGGAAATACAGGCTGCAGAACAGCAGGGTGAAAGCGAGCTGCCTGCGGGTGCGGGGCAGCTGGGCTTCCAGGTGGGCGGTTTCGAGGCGGCGGTCGGCGAATTCGGCGCGCAGGAGATCGATGGCGAGGTGGCCGGAAACAGGAGGGCGGGGCACGGAGCGATGGAAAAGAGTGAGGGAGCAGTCGTATTGTTCCATCAAGACCCATGTTGAAGGCTCACCAAATGTAACCCTAAGGGAACTTGAGCGACGCGGTTTGCGTGTCGACTCCATCGAGTTTCGTTAGCGGCCGCCGCAATCTCCCCTAGAGCAGGGAAATTGCCGATGCGGCGACCCCTGCGCTCGCCGGCCCGGCGGCCACGAGCGCGCCGGCCCCGTCGCCTCGCCCGGCACTGCCGTCACGCACCGCCGCGGCGAAGCCGGCGTCCGTGCGCAAACCGGCCGCCAGCGCGAAAGCCGCCGAGCAGGAGTGGGAAGAGTTCTGAGGCTCTCCTGAAGGCGGGGCGAGGGCGGACGCACACGACCGCGGCACGGACACGAGGAGCTGCTGGGGCGCAAGGGGCAATATGCCCGGCTCTGGTCGCCGCAGCAGCGGATGGATAGGGAGGCCGAGCGCTGAACCTCAGCTGCCGCGGAACACGATGGTCTTGTTCCCGTGCACGAAGACGCGGCGTTCGATGTGGAACTTCACCGCCGCGGCCAGCGCCATGCACTCGTTGTCGCGGCCCACGCGCACCAGCTGCTCGGGCTTGAAGTTGTGGTCGACGCGGGTGACCATCTGTTCGATGATCGGGCCTTCGTCCAGGTCCGGCGTCACGTAGTGGGCGGTGGCGCCGATCAGCTTCACACCGCGCTCGAAGGCCTGGTGGTAGGGCTTGGCGCCCTTGAAACCGGGCAGGAAGGAGTGGTGGATGTTGATGCAGCGGCCGGCGAGGCGGCGCGCCAGCTCGTCCGAGAGGATCTGCATGTAGCGCGCCAGGATCACCAGCTCGGCGCGGGTCTCTTCGACCACCTCGAGCAGGCGCGCTTCCTGCTGGGCCTTGTTCTCTTTCGTCACCGGCAGGAAGATGAAGCGGATGCCCTCGCGCTCGACCATGGGACGCAGGTCGAGGTGGTTCGAGACGACGGCCGTGATCGACATGTTCAGTTCGCCGTTGCGGCGCCGGTAGAGCAGGTCGTCGAGGCAGTGGTCGTCCTTCGAGACCATGAGGACGGTCCTGACCGGTTCGGCCGAGTCGTGGATCTTCCACTGCATGTCCAGGCGGGTGGCGACGCCGCTGCCGAACTGTTCATGGATGTCCTCGATCGATGGGGACCCTGCCTGGCGGCGGAACACGGCGCGCATGAAGAAGCGCTCGGTGGAGTCGTCGTCGAACTGCTCCAGCGCGCAGATATAGCAGTCGCGCTCGGCAAGGAAGGTGGCCACGGCGGCGACGATGCCGATGCCGGCGCGGCAGGCGGCATTGAGGATGTATTCGGGGGTGTGCGGGGGCCTGGCGGATTCAATCGGGGTCATGCGGTCGTCCTGTCTGTAGGTGGGACGCCTGCGCATTCGCGCGGGGAGCCGTGGCTGGAACGGCGGATGGCCGGATGCCGCTGGCGCCGCCGTGCAAGCCTTGTGGACAAAGCAGACGTTGTCATACAGTCATCTTGGCGGATGCGGGCGGCGCCGTCAAGCCGCGCACGATGAAGAGTCGGGACGCAGCCTTCCACGGCCGTCAATCCCGGAACAGGTAGGTAAAGGTGCGGCTGACCGGGAGCTTTTCCTCGCAGCCGCGCAGCAGCACCTGCATGCGCTCGGCGTCGATGCGCTCGACCGCGGCGATTGCGCCGACATTCACCAGGGTGCCGCGGTGGATCTGCCAGAAGCGGTCGCGGTCGAGGCCGCCCAGCAGGTCCTTCAGCGGGGTACGCACCAGCGCTTCCGAGTCCGGCAGCACCACGCGGGTGTACTTGGTGTCGGACTGGA
Source organism: Massilia sp. BKSP1R2A-1 (assembly GCF_050586525.1). NCBI lineage: Bacteria > Pseudomonadati > Pseudomonadota > Betaproteobacteria > Burkholderiales > Oxalobacteraceae > Massilia > Massilia sp. BKSP1R2A-1. The sequence continues at coordinate 44,179 of NZ_JBOBRE010000005.1, forward strand.
AGAACAGCACCTCGTCCACGTCGATCAGGCGGATCTGGCGGCCGACCGTCGCTTTGAGCCATTTCAACTTTTCGCTGCGGGCGCCGGGCAGGTTCGTCTTCAGGTGCCGCAGCAGGTCGCCGAGGTCGGCAGGCGACTGGCTCAGCTTGGCGCGGATCCGGGCCAGGGCGCGCTCGAGGCGGTCGGCCTGCACGGGTTTGAGCAGGTAGTCCACGGCCCCGGCGTCGAAGGCGTCAACGGCATACTGGTCGTAGGCGGTGACGAAGACCACGTGGGCGCCGTCGCCGATGCGTTCGGCCACTTCGAGACCGGACAGGCCGGGCATGCGGATGTCGAGGAAGACCACCTCGGGCTCGTGTTCCAGGTAGCCGTCCCAGGCGTCGTTGCCGTTCTCGGCTTCCAGCACGATGCGCGCTTCCGGCCAGCTTGCGGACAGCATGCCCACCAGGCGCTCGCGCATCAGCGGTTCGTCTTCGGCGATCAGGACGGTCGTCATGCGGCCTCCTGCCAGGTCGCGCGCGTGAATGGCACCACGACTTCCGCGACCACGCCGGGGTCGGCATCGTACAGCGCCAGCACGGCGCCGTCGCCGTAGGCCAGCGCCACGCGACGCCGCACGTTGTCGAGGCCGGCCCCATCGCCCGGCGTGGCGCTCATGCCCACGCCGGTGTCGCGCACGCGGATCACTGTCCGGGAATCTTCTTCGAGCGCGCTGACCAGGATGGCGCCGCCGCGCAGCGAGGGCTCGATGCCGTGTTTGATCGCGTTCTCCACCAGGGTCAGCACCAGCATGCTCGGCACCTGCAGCGGCGCCAGGGCGTCGGGCAGGTCGAGCGAGAAGTCCAGGCGCTTGCCCATGCGCGCCTGCATCACGCGCAGGTAGGCGGCGATGGTGGCGAATTCGTTCGCGAGGGTGACCTGGTCGCGCCGCATATCGCTGAAGCTGGCGCGCAGGAAGTCGATCAGGTCGCCGGTGAGCGCCGCAGCCCGGGGCGCGCCGTCGGCCGCCAACTGCTGCACCGCGCCGAGGGTATTGAAGAGGAAGTGGGGCTCGATCTGGGCGCGCAGCATGCGCAGCTTCGATTCGCTCAGTTCGCGCGCAAGGCGTTCGGCCTCGGCATCGCGCTGCAGCTTGCGCGTCAGTATGTCCTGTTTGCGGCGACGGATGCGGCCGACGATCAGAACGGGCGCAACGCCCGCGGCGCATCCGATCGCCGCCGACAAGAACATGCGCGGCAGGCGCTCGAGTACTTCCGAGATCGGCGCGGCCTGGAGCAGCACGCTCACCAGGGCGCTGGCAAGGCCGCCTACCAGGATACCTGCGACGGAGTACACAACCACGCGGCGTCTGGTGGCGACCACGTAGCTCATGTTGAACCAGGCCGTGACGGCGCCCAGCAGCAGGGTGAAACCGATGAGGTTGGCGACCCCGATTGCGCCGACCCAGTTGAACTTGTCGACCAGAAGGTGGAGCAGCACGCCGATCAGGGAGAATCCCGCGGCGAATGCGGCGAGGGTCAGCCACAGCCGCCGTCCCTGGTAGACCTCGCAGAACGCACGCATCTCGTGTCGTTCGGTCGGCGTCATCGACATCAGCTTGCACACCAGATAGCGGCGCGGACTGAAGCGCCACCGCGCTTCCAGCAGCGCTGGCTTGTCCTGCACGGCAAGCCGTTCACGCTCCACGTCGTCGTACCAATCGATCAGCCTGCGCCACATACATCCTCCAGCTCATTAATATAAAGCAATAAGGACAGTGTAGGGAAGGCGCGGGACGCCGCAAACCGCCAGGCGACGAACGACGAAAGTGCGCGACGAATGACGGCGGCAGGCCGCTCCATGCTACGATGGCGGACTTTTGCCCGTCGTTTCATGCAGCACGAATCACATTGCGAACTTCGCCCCATGCGGCCGGCCGATCTCGAGGCGGTATTGCGTGTGCAGGCCGCCTGCTACCCCGAGTCGATGCAGGAGCCGCGCGAGGTGGTCCTGGCGCGCATGCGTGCAGCGCCCGGCAGCTGCGCCGTCGCAGTCGATGCCGAAGGCGTGTGCGGCTACCTGTTTGCCTATCCGAGCCGGCTGGGTGTGGTGACGCCGCTGGATGCGCCGTTTGAACCGGCGCTTGACGCGGACACGCTCTACCTGCATGACCTGGCGGTCGCGCCGCGCGCCCATGGGCGTGGCCTCGCACGCAGGCTGGTGGCGCATCTCCTTGAACACGGCCGTGCGCTCGGCCTCGCCGCGTCGAGCCTGGTGTCGGTACAGGACACGGCGGCCTTCTGGTCTTCGCTCGGTTTCCAGGAAACCGGGATCGACTGCCCCCGGTCTCGCGCGGCCCTGGCCGGCTATCCGGGAACGGCCCGCTACATGCGCCGCGCGCTGGACTAAATCCCTTACTTGACCCGGCTGACCCGGGCGGTATTGTTGCTGCCTTCGACTTGCAGGTAGAAGGCGCCGAGCATGCCGCGCTCGATGCTGACCTTCGGGTTCCGGGCAGCCGACAGCGCCACCGCGCTGCCGTCGACCACGCGCCAGACCTGACCGTTGGCCAGTGTGATCTGGGTGCCGGGGCCCCAGCCGTCGAAGCGGCCTTCGATGGTGCTGGTGACCGACTTCGCTTCTTCCTTGCGTTTCGCCGGCGCCGTCACCGCCGGGCCCAGGCCGAATGCCTCTTCCTTGCTGCGCGCCACGGGCGCCGACGCCGGCTGCGCCTTCACGTCGATCGCGTCATAGCAGGCCAGCCGGGCAGGGCCGTCCGTCAGGGTGCGGCACTTCAGGATCGCATCGCTGGCATGCGCGGGGATGGCCAGCATTGCGCCGGACATGAGCAGGGTGAGCGGCAAGAAGTTCATATTGTCTCGACAAGGTTGCAGAGGCGCTAATTATATTTTGCTTATGCAAGCGCACGATTCGAGCAAGCAAAAATGTGTACCCATGCGCCTCAGGCCGCGGACGCCTGAGCATTGGCGCGGATGAACTCGGTGCAGGCCGCGGCGGATAGCGGCTTCGAGTAATAGTAGCCCTGCAGCTGGTCGCAATCGGCCTTGCGCAGGGCCGCGACCTGTTCCGCTGTCTCGCCGCCCTCTGCGATCACGGCCAGGCGCAGGCGGTGGGCCATGGCCACGATGGCCTGCACGATGGCGGCCGACTCGGCGCTGTGGCCCATGTCCTGCACGAAGGACTTGTCGATCTTGAGCTTGTCGAGCGGCAGGCGCTTGAGGTAGCCGAAGCTCGAGTAGCCGGTGCCGAAATCGTCGATGCTCATGGTTACGCCGAGCTCGCCCAGGCCGCGCATCACGACCACGCTGCGCTCCGGGTCGGCCATCGACACGCTTTCGGTCAGCTCCAGTTCCAGCAGTTCCGGCGGCACGCCAGATTCCTCCAGCAGGGCCGTGACCGAGGCGACCACGTCCGACTGCAGGAACTGGCGCGCCGACAGGTTGACCGCCACCGGCACCACGTCCAGGCCTGCGGCCCGCCACGCGCCCAGCTGAACGACGGCAGTGCGCAGCACCCAGTCGCTGATCGGGATGATCAAGCCGGTCTCCTCGGCGATGGGAATGAACTCGTCGGGTGGTATTACGCCGAATTCCGGATGGCGCCAGCGCACCAGGGCTTCGAAGCCGGCCAGGCGGCCGCTCCTCAGGTCGACCTTGGGCTGGTACTCGACGAACAGCTCGTCCTGGGCCAGCGCCCGCCGCAGGTGACTTTCCAGCGTCAGGCGGCGGCTCGACTCGGTGCGCAGGGAAGCGGAGTAGGGCTGGATCTCCCCGCGTCCCTGTTTCTTGGCGTAGCGCATCGCCGTCACCGCGTTGTTGAGCAGGGCGTCGGCGTCGATCCCATCCCCAGGCATCAGCGCGGTGCCGATGCTGAAGGTGAGGGCGATCTCGCCGCCCGGCGCGGGAATGGCGCGATTGGCCACCGCCATGATCCGCTCCAGGGCCCGTTCCGGCTCCGGATGGTCGCTCCTGGCATGCAGCAGGATCAGGAATTCGTCGCTGCCCGAGCGCGCCAGCAGGTCGCCCTCGCGCAGCAGGGCCTGGACGCTCCTGGCGATGTTCACCAGGATGTCGTCGGCGACCCGGTGGCCGAGCAGCTCGTTGAAGCGCTTGAAGCGGTCGATGTTCAGGCATGCCACCAGGGCCGGCCTTCCGTGTTCGCGGCAGCGTGCGATGCTGGCTGCGATCGCGCGCAGCATTTCCTGGCGATTGGGGAGGCCGGTGAGCACGTCGTGCGACACCAGCCATTCGAGCTCGCCGGTCAGGGGGCTGCCGACGGGACTGTCCGGCGCGCCGTGCCGCGCGCGTTCCTCGCGCAAGTCCGCGCTCAATGACTGGGCCGCCAGCGCCAGCTGGCGCGAATACATGAGCTGCTCCACGGTGTGCGCAAGATCGCGCAGCGCGTCGAGGTCGCCAGGATCGAGTTCGCGCGGGCGCCGGTCGACTACGCACAGGGTGCCGATCTTCATCCGGTCGAGAGAATACAGTTGGACGCCGGCATAGAAACGCACGTGCGGGTCACCGGTGACAGCCGGGTTATCGACGAAGCGGGCGTCCCTGGCGGCGTCGGGCACGACCATGGGCTCGTCGCGCAGGATCGCGTGAGCGCAAAAGGAAATCTCGCGCGAAGTCTCGCATGCATCCAGGCCGACCCGGGACTTGAACCACTGGCGGTCGCGGTCCACGAGAGAGATCAAGGCGATTGGAACATCGAACAGGCGCGCGGCAGTGCGCGTGATCCTGTCGAAGGACTCTTCCGGCGCGCTGCCTAGAAGCCTGGTGGCGTGCAGCGCAGCGAGGCGCTGTGCTTCATCGGTCGGGATGCGAGGTCGCTGCATGCTTGCCTTCCATAATGGAACGCCTTGCGTTCCGTACATGTATTACGCCAGAACTGGAAATAGTTTGCAATGTTGCCTTGAGTAAACGCACTGCGATTCCATGCTCGCAGCTTACGACGGTGCCTTCGACAACAGGGCGGCGGTGTCGGCGGCGCCCATGCGCATGGCGGCGGACAGCGGACTCAGGCCGTCCGCGTCGCGCAGTTCCGGGTCGGCGCCGCGCTCGAGCAGGAGCCTGGCAATGTCTACGCGGTTGAACATGGCGGCGAACATGAGGGCCGTCTTGCCGTTCGGTCCGGCGCTGTCGGGCAGGGCGCCGCCATCCAGCAGCACCGTCGCCACCGCGACGTCGCCCTTGAAGGCGGCGCCGAGCAGGGGTGTCTGGCCGGCGTCGTTCATGAGTTCCGGGTCGGCGCCGTGCGCCAGCAGGATGCGCGCCGTGTCGGCATGGCCGTGGTAGCTGGCCAGCATCAGCAGGCTGTCGCCGCGCTCGTTGCGCAGGTTCGGCGGCAGGCCCTGGGCCAGCAGTTCGGCGATATGGGGGGTGTCGCCGCTGCGGGCGCTCTGGAATACGCGGCGGACGAAGTCCAGGGTGGCTTCGTCGAGCTGGCTGGCGTGGCTCGCTTGCTGCATCGCTGGCTCCATTGGGTTCGGATTGGACGATTAGACCATGCCCGCGGCGATGCACGGCGCACGCGGGATGCCGGAGCGGGTGTTCGAAAACTTCGATGATAGGGCGGGAAACTATCCGTTTTTCAATCGCTGCGGCGGCGCGCATAATGGCTCCATCGCATCGGAGAACAGCAAGGCGCCAGACGCCGGCGGCAATCGAGGGCTTCGATGATCCATCATAGAAAAGGAGAGCACCATGTTGAACGTACGTAAAGCAAACGAACGCGGCGCCGCAAGCTTCGGCTGGCTCAAATCCCAGCACAGCTTTTCGTTCGGCCACTATCACGACCCGAAGCACATGGGGTTCGGCCCGCTGCGCGTGATCAATGAAGACCGGGTCTCACCGGGCCGCGGCTTCGATTCGCACGGCCACCGCAATATGGAGATCATCTCCTACGTGCTGGAAGGTGCGCTGGAACACAAGGACAGCATGGGCAACGGTTCGGTGCTGCGCTACGGCGACGTGCAGCGCATGAGCGCGGGCAGCGGTGTGGTGCACAGCGAGTACAACCACTCGAACGAAGAAGGCGTGCACTTCCTGCAGATCTGGATCGAGCCGAACACCATGAACGAAGCGCCAGGCTACGAGGAAAAGCACTTCGACGCCGCCTCGAAACAGGGCCGGCTGCGCCTGATCGCCTCGAACGACGGCCGCGAAGGCTCGGTCTCGATGCGCCAGGATGCGTCGATCTACGCCGCGATCGTGAACGGCGACGATGCGCTGACCCACGAGCTGGCGGCGGGACGCCAGGCCTACGTCCACGTGATCCGCGGCAGCGCTCTGGTGAACGGCGTGCAGCTGGCCGGCGGCGACGCCCTGAAGGTGACCGGCGAGGAAGCCGTGCGCCTGGAAAAGGCGGAAGCGGCCGAGATCCTGGTTTTCGACCTGCCGCAGTAAGATCGAGTCCATTGAAGAAAACCGGCGCGGGCTCTCCCGCGCCGCCAACAGGGAGAAGAATATGGAAGTGACCGTCCACAAGGGCAATGGCCCACTGCAGCAGGTCCTGAACATCGGCAAGCACCAGCTCCTGAGCGACGCCCCGGCGAGCTTCGGCGGCGAGGAAACGGGCCCGGAACCGCACGACCTGCTGGCGGCCGCGCTGGCGGCTTGCACCGCGCTGACGGTCACCATGTATGCGCGCCGCAAGGGCATGCAGCTGGACGACGTCCGCGCCCGCATCGAGCACGGCCAGAAGGACGGCGCCTACGTTTTCCAGCGCCACATCGAGTTTGTCGGACAGCTCGATGCCGACGAACGTGCGCGCCTGCTCGACATCGCCAACAAGTGCCCGGTGCACAAGACGCTGTCCGGCACGATCCGGATCGAGACTACGGCGGACTGACCTGCGCACGCTTGCCCACGGACGAGCGTGGGGAGCGCGTTTGGCATACCATCGGCCTCGCAAGAACGATGATTGTCAACGACTCCGACGCCCGGGAGGCCGGCATGCCTGAATCGTCCGCTTCAACTGCACCCCTGGCAGCCCCGGTGCTGCGGCGCCGCGAGCACTGCCCCGGCTGCCATCGGGGCAGCACCCGCACCCTGCACAAGGAGCCGCTCGACAGTCCCGGCATCAGCCGCTACATGCGCGAGCACTATGAGCGCCGGGTCGAGCGCGATTTCTCCGGTTACGACTACGAGCTGGCCCAGTGCGAGCACTGCGGCCTCGCTTACCAGGCCCAGGTGCCGACCGAGGAATTGCTCCAGGAAATCTACGACCGCTGGCTGCCCGCCACCGAGCGCGAGGCGGTGGCTTCAAGCTGGGGCCTGGACGATTACCGCTACCTGGCCGGGCAGGTCGAGTTCATGCTCGACCATTTCCACATGCGCCCCAGCAGCGTCCGGGCCCTGGACTTCGGCTTCGGCTGGGCCGAATGGGCCAGGATGGCCGGCGCCTTCGGCGTGAACGTGTGCGGGGCCGAGCTGTCGCAGGTGCGGATCGACTATGCGAGGTCGGTCGGCATCCCGGTCGTCGATGCCAGCCGGCTGCCCGATGGCGAATTTCACTTCATCAATACCGAGCAGGTCTTCGAGCACCTGCTCGAGCCCGGCGAAATGCTGCAGCGCCTGGGACGTGCCCTGAAGCCTGGCGGCTTGATCAAGGTGAGCGTGCCGAACTCCGAAAAGTCGATCCGCAAACTGGTCGGCAGCGGAGATTTCTCGCGCCTGGACGACGGCGACATCATGGCCATCGCACCCTTCGAGCACATCAACGCCTTCACCCATGCGTCCCTGAGCGCGCTGGGCCGTGAAGCCGGCCTGCGGCCGCTGCGGCCCTCGCTGCGCAAGCTCTACAACAGCAGCTCGGGCTGGATGGAGCCGAAGTCGGCGCTCAAGACCCTGGCGCGCCCGATCTACCGTCACCTCTATCCGAAGAGCACCTTCGTCTACTTCGCGCGGCCCGGCTGACTGCCGTCGGCCTCGTGGCAGTGGCGCGCCATCATGCGCTCGAAGGGCGCGTGCTCGCGCACGCGCTTGAGCCACCATGCCAGCGCCGCGCCTTCCTCGCCGCTGCGCCAGGCGAGGTAGAAGGTCTCGGCCGGCTTCGGTTCGACCACCTCCTTCTCGACCAGCAGGCCGGCAGCGATGGCGGGACGCGCCCAGGCTTCCGGCAGGAAGCCGAAGCCGATGCCGCGCAGCTGGAAGGTGTACTTGGTCTCCATGTCCGGCACCGCCAGCATGTCCTGGCCGAACAGCAGGCCCACGGTGCGCGGCCCCAGCTGGCGCGCCGAGTCCGATACGGCCACGGCGCGGTAGGGCAAGAGGTCGGCCTTGTCGAGGGGACGGTCGATGGCCGCCAGCGGATGCGTGGGCGCCACCGCGAACACGAAGCTGCTGCTGCCGATGGGTTCGGCCGTGTAGCCGCCGCCCGAGGGGCCTTCGCCGGCGGCGCCGACGAGGAGGTCGACGCGGCGGTCGAGCAGGGCGTCCCAGGTGCCCGACAGCACTTCGCGCACCAGGCGCAGCCGGGTCTGGTCGGCCACATCGTAGAAGGCGGCGATGTCTTCCTGCAGGCCGCTGGGAGCGAGCATCGAATCCATGCCGATCGCGATCTCGGTTTCCCAGCCGGAGGCGACGCGCCGCACCCGCGACTCGAGGTCGCCGGCGGCCTTCAGGAGGTAGCGGCCTTCCTTCAGCAGTTCCTTGCCGGCCTCGGTGAGCGCCACGCGCGGGCCGAAGCGGTCGAACAGGCGCACGCCCAGGTCTTCCTCGAGCTTGGACACGGTGTAGGAGATCGTGGAGGGGACGCGGAACAACTCCTTGGCCGCGCCCGCGAAGGAACCCTTGCGGGCGATGGTGTCGACGATCTCGAGTGCGTCCAGGCTCAGTTTCAGCAATTGCTTTCCTCCATGACAATCCCGCATGGTAGCGAAAACCCGCCGCGCCCGCCATCCCCGGGGCAGCTTCAGGCGGGCGCGGCCGATGTTAGCAAGATGGTATCGTCATCCCCACTTCAGACAGCGAGCGCATTGCCATGTTCAAGTTCATCACCGACTTCCTCGAATCCAGCGGCTACCTGGGCGTGTTCGTCCTGATGGCCGTAGAAAACATCTTCCCGCCAATCCCGTCCGAGCTGATCATGCCTTTCGCCGGCTTCGTCGTCGCGCGCGGCGACCTGAACCTGGCCGGGGTCCTGATCGCGGGCACGGCCGGCTCGATCGCGGGCGCCTTGCCCTGGTACTACGGCGCGAAAATCTACGGCAAGGAGCGCCTGAAGAAGTTCGCCGACCGCCACGCGCGATGGATGACGGTCACCGCCGAAGACATCGACAAGGCGATCTCGGCCTTCGACCGCCACGGCCGTTCGGTGGTGCTGTTCGGGCGCCTGATCCCGGCGATCCGCACCCTGATCTCGGTACCGGCCGGCCTGGCCTGCATGTCGCTGGGCCAGTTCCTGCTGTACTCGACGATCGGCTCGCTGGCCTGGACCGGCGCGCTGACCGGGGCCGGCTTCGTGCTCGAGAGTAATTTCGAGCAGGTGGGCAAGTATGTCGATCCGGTCTCGAAAGGCATCTTTGGGATCTTGCTGGCCTGGTATATCTACCGCGTGATCACGCACCGTCCGGCCAAGGCTTGAGGCGGGCGGCGCTGTCGGATGTGGCGCCCCCGCCGCACCGCAGCACGCACGAGCGCTGCGTTTGGGCTACACTCGGCCTGTTAGAAAGCAGGTCCCAGCCCATGAAGAAGCAGTTGTTGGAAGACTTCGGCGACAGCCAGTCCAGCATGTCGCCGCTACCCGTGCGCCGTCGCGCGCCCGCTGCCATACCGGCGCCGGCGCCGCCCGCGGACCATCAGACACGCGCCCGCGCAGGGGTGTGGCGCAGCCGTGGGCCGGCAGCGCAGCCCGCGTCTCCCGAGCCGCCGCAGCCCCGCGCCGTCCCGGCGCCGCCTCCCCCGAACCCCGTGCCGCCGCCAGGCAGGCCCGAGCCATCGCTCGGCGTCCCGCCGGAAGTCGCCTCGTTCTCGAGCCGCCAGCCGGATTGGACCGTCCCCCTGGAAGCCGACACCATGCCCTGGACCGAGCGCTGGGGCCGCAAGGCGCTCGGCTGGAGTGTGGCCCTGGCCGGCATTGTCGCCGTGGCCGGGACCGCCGCCTGGATGGTGCGCGAAACGAAGGTGGAATCGACCCTGGCGATCGTTGCAGACCACAGCCCCGCGCCGGTAGCGGCGGCGCCGATGGCGGTTCCCGCCGCGCAGGCTGCGCCGGAAGAACCGCCGCCGCTCAAGCTGCTGCCGCCTGAGGCGCCCGCCTCCGCCGCCGCTTCGGAGGCGCCGGTCTCCGAGCCGCCGGTTGAGGCAGCGCTCGCGGCGGTAGCGGCCGCAGCACCTGCAGTTGCCGCGCTCCCCGAGAGGGCAGAAGCCGCGCCGCCGCCCCCTGTGAAGAAAAAGGCGGCGGCGAAGCCGAGGCCCGAGCGCCGGGTCGCTGCCGCTCCCGCGAAGCGCGACAAGCCCGCCGTCAAGAAGGCGGCAAAGCCGAAGGCGCCCTCGGAGCGGGTGCTGGCGCGCGCCCTGGCCGACGCCCAGCGCAGCCGCCAGGAAAGCCTGGCGCGCCCGGCGACGCCACAGGATCCGGGTCCTTCACAGCCGGCCGCCACCGGCGCCCTGGCCGAAACCCTGCGGATGTGCCGTGCCGCGGGCTACCATGCCACTGCCTGCATCAAGCGCGGCTGCGAGGCCACCCGCTTCGGCCTGGTCTGCCGCGGTTAGTCCCGCGCGTCCCTGCGCCCACCAAAGTTTTCAGATGCCCCAACCCGAAGACCAAGCCCGGTGTCAGGTCTGACATTTGGACACGAGCTCAGCCTTTACTGTTCATCTACTGTAGAGGCCGTGTCTGAATGTCAGACCTGACACCGAGGTTCGTGTTTGCAATGCTGGCCAAGTTCCATGGGGCATCACATTGATGCATTGATTACAGCTGCGGCAGGCCTGCCGGGCTGATTCATCATGGGAGCCTCAGGTCCAGGCCGAGCTTCGTGGCAAAGACGTAGGTGAGGAGTCCCAGGCCCACGAGCAGGAGCACGAAGACGGCCGCCACCACGCCTGTCGCGCGCAGCACCGCGCGCTTCTCCTGCTTCTTGTCCTCGTGCTTCTTCCCCTGATCGTAATGCCACTTGATGGCGAAGAACATGCCGATGCTTAAGGCAACAATCTTGAACGTGAAAAAAACTATGGGGAACCAGTCCGTCATTTCGGGTATTTCCAGTAGTTACTGTCTTTTGTGAGGAGCAGCGCCGCGTAACGCTGCCCAGGCTGTTCCACGATATCGTGCTTGTATGGTTTTGTTTCAGGATCTGAGGCATTCTACTCAAAAGCAATTTCCATACATTGAGACAAAATGTCCCAGTTAAGAACCATACAAGATGAGAGTTTGCCACACTGGATGCCGCGATTGGCCAGGCAGGGCGGGCCGCGTTTTTTGCAGATTGCGGATGCCCTGCAGGCGGCCGTGACGGACGGTTCCCTGAAGCCGGGCGACCGCCTGCCTCCGCAGCGCCAGCTGGCGGCGCGGCTGGACGTCGACCTGACGACGATCACGCGCGCCTACGACGAAGCCAGGCGCCGCAATCTGCTGGAGGGCCGCGGCGCGCGCGGCACCTATGTCGCGGCGCCGAAGGTCGAACTGACCGCGGTCCTCGACCTGAGCATGAATACGCCGCCACCGCCGGATGGCGTGGACTTCGACGACATGCTCAAGCAAGGCCTGTCCCAGGTACTGATGCGGGCAGACAACGAGTTGTTGATGACCTACCACCTGGGCGGCGGAAGCGACGCCGACCGCCAGGCCGGCGCGAAGTGGCTCGCACCGATGTTCGGACACCTGGATTCCGGGCAGCTGGTGGTCTGTCCCGGCGCGCAGGCGGCGCTCGCCGCATTGATCCTTGCGCTGACGGAGCCCGGCGATGTAATCCTGGCCGAGCCGACGACCTATCCCGGCGTGCGCGCGGCGGCGACCCAGTTCGGCCGGCGCATCGTCGCCGTGGAAGCGGACAGGCACGGCATGCTGCCTGCGATGCTCGAGGAAGCGTGCCGCCTGCACAAACCCGGGCTGGTCTACCTCAATCCGACCTTGCAGAACCCGACCGCGATCACCATGCCCGAACGCCGGCGCAAGCAGCTCGCCGGCATCGCGAAGCGCTGCAATGTGCGCATCGTCGAAGACGATCCCTACTGGCTCCTGGCCGATGCGCCGCCACCACCCATTGCCAGCTTCGCCCCGGAACAGGTGGTCTACATCTCGACCCTGTCGAAATGCCTGACGCCCGGCCTGCGCGTCGCCTTCGTGCTCCTGCGCGATCCGCAGGAACGCGAACGTTTCCTGGTCGCGCTCAGGTCATTTGCCCTGATGGCTGCACCCTTGAGCGCCGCATTGGCCACGCAGTGGATCCACGACGGCTCGGCGGACGGCTTGCTGGCGGGCGTCCGCAAGGAGGCGCGCCTGCGCCACCGGATGGCGCGGGACATCCTGGCGGGGCGCTACAGCGGCCGCGGGGACGGCCTGCACGTCTGGCTCGAGTTGCCGGGATACTGGAACTCCGCGCAGCTTGCGCGCGCGGCCGACAGCGAGGGCATCGCGGTCACGCCGGCGGAGGCGTTCGCCACCGGTAACGGGTCCTTGAATGCGGTCCGGATCTCCCTGGGCAGCATCAAGGACCGTGGGCGCCTGCAGGCGGGTCTGCAACGACTGTCTCATCTGCTTGCACGGCGGCCCGAGTCGTTCAGCGCTGCTGTCGTTTAACACTATCCGGCCGGCGTGCGCCAGATAATGCGATTTCGACCGCCGTGCTTGGCGCGATACAGGTGGGTGTCGGCCGCCTCGAAGAGTTCGGCCGACTGCTCGCGCGCTCCGGGCGCCAGGGTGGCGCCGCCGATGCTCACCGTCAGCACCGGCGCCACGGTGGACGTCTCGTGGGGAATGGCCAGCCGCGCCAGCTCCTCGCGGATGCCTTCCACGACGGACTGCGCTTCCCCGGCGTCGGTTTCCGGCATCAGGAGCACCAGCTCTTCGCCGCCGTAGCGGGCCGCCAGGTCGCCCGGCCTGCGCATGCCGGTCGCCGCCAGGCGGGCCACGGCGCGCAGCGCGCGGTCGCCGGCAGGGTGGCCGTAGCGGTCGTTGTACTGCTTGAAGGCGTCGACGTCGAGCAGGGCCAGCGACAGGGGGCGGCCGCTGCGCCGGGCGCGCTGCCATTCGAGTTCGTAGATTTCGTCGAAGCGGCGCCGGTTGGCCAGTTCGGTCAGGCCGTCCACGTTCGCGAGCCGCTCCAGCATCCTGCGCTGGCGCACCACCTGCAGGTGCAGGGCCACGCGCGCCATCACCACGGTCTGGTTGAAGGGCTTGACGATGTAGTCGGCCGCGCCCATCTTGAGGCCGGCCGCTTCGTCCTCGGGCCGGTCCAGTCCCGAGATGAAGATCACCGAGATGTGGGCGAGCTGCGGATCGGCGCGCAGGCGCCGCAGCACCTCGTAGCCGTCCATGTCGGGCATCATCACGTCGAGCAGGATCAGGTCGGGCTGGTGGCGGGCGGCGCGTTCCAGCGCCTGGGCGCCGTTCCTGGCCAGCAGCACCGTGTACTCGGGCTTGAGCAGTTCGCCCAGCACCTCGCGGTTGACGGCGTCGTCGTCGGCGATCAGGACCTTCTGTGCTTCCGCGATCTTCATGCGCGCACCTCCTGGCCGAGCGCCAGCCGCTCGCGCAGGGCGGCCAGCGGGCCGAGCGCCGCCCTGTACTCGATGTCGCCCACTGCGCGCCGCACGGCGCACAGGAGCTCGTCGCAGGCGCGCGCGGACGGGTCGCGATGGGCGCCGGCGGCGAGCAGGCTTTCCAGATCGGCCAGGGCATCCTCGGCGCGCGCATCGTCGCCGCGCAGGAAGTGATCCAGGCGCGCGATGACCGCTGCGACCCCGGCCGGGTCGGCCTGCCCGGGAAGGACGCTCGACGCCATGCGCCGCAGCCCCGCCAGCACCGTATCGAGGGATGCGACCACCGCCGCGACATCCACCCCGACCCGTTCCAGCCGGCCTTCGCGCAGGCCCAGCTCCAGGCGCGCGGCGGCGCCGGTCAGCTCGTAGGCGCCGACATAGGCCGCGCTCGACTTGAGATTGTGCGCCAGGGTCTGCAGGCGCGCATGGTCGCCCGCAGCCAGCGCCTCGCGCAGCTGGCGCGGGGCCGGCGCGTATTCGCGCACGAAGCTGCCGGCGCGCTTCTGCAGCCGGTTGCGCTGGCCGTCGACGTTCTCGAGCGCCGCATGCCAGTCGATGCCCGGCACCGCCGGCAGCGGCGCCTGGGCGGCGGCATCGTCGCCGCTCCCGAACTGCGGCGCCGTGGCCGGCGCGGCGGCGGCCGGCGGCAGCGGACGGCCCGCCAGGCGCGCCGGGTCGATCCACTTGAGCAGGGTGCAGAACAGCAGGTCGGGATCGATCGGCTTGGTCACGTGGTCGTTCATGCCCGCCTGGCGGCTCAGCGCCCGGTCGCTGGGCAGGGCGTGCGCCGTCATCGCGACGACCGGCAGGGTGCGCAGGCGCCGGTCGTTGCGGATTTCGCGGGTGGCGGACAAGCCGTCCATCTCCGGCATCTGGATGTCCATCAGCACCAGGTCATAGTCGCGCGCCAGGGCCATGCGCACCGCCTCCCGGCCGTTGAAGGCGACGTCGACCTGCACGCGCGCGGCGGCCATGAAGTCCAGGGCCACTTCGCGGTTGTTGGCATTGTCCTCGACCAGCAGGATGCGGGCGCCGTCCAGGCGCGGCAGTTCGCCGACCACGGCCGGATAGGCCGCAGGTCCCTCGACGCCGGCAGCCTGCGGGTGCAAGGCCTGCAGCAGGCTGTGATAGAGCAGGGCCGGGCCGACCGGCTTGTGGAGGAACGCGTCGACCGGCAGGTCTCGCTGTTCCTCCATGATGGTGTCGCGGCTGCAGGCGGAGATCATCAGGATGGCGGGCAGGGTGGCCGGGCTGGCGCTTCCCTGCGCCTGCGCGCGCCGGCGCATGCGGCGGATGGTCTCGACCCCGTCCAGGCCCGCCATCAGGTAGTCCATCAGGACCAGCTGGTAAGGCTCGCCATTCTCTTCGGCGCGCGCCAGCAGGTCCAGGCATTCCTCGCCCGAGGCCGCGGTGTCGGCGCGCAGGCCGAGGGCGCCGAGCATTTCGGCCAGGGCCAGGCGCGCGCTGGCGCTGTCGTCGACCACCAGGGCGCGCATGTCTTCGAGCTGGGCCTTGAGCAGCGCGCCGCTGACCAGGATGCCGGGCTGCCCGTGCGCCACGCCGAGCGGCACCGTGAAGCTGAAGCGGCTGCCCACGCCCGGCGTGCTGGCCACCGCGATCTCGCCGCCCATCAGCTCGACGAGCTGGCGCGAGATCGACAGGCCCAGGCCGGTGCCGCCGTACTTGCGGGTGGTCGAGCTGTCGGCCTGGGTGAAGGACTGGAACAGGCGGGCGATCTGCTCCTGCCTCATCCCGATGCCGGTGTCGCTGACGGAAAACGCCAGCACCACGCGGTCCTGCACCGTCTTGCGCAGTTCGACCGCCACCACGATCTCGCCGCGTTCGGTGAACTTGACGGCGTTGCCGGTCAGGTTGATCAGGACCTGGCCGAGCCGCAGCGGGTCGCCCACCAGGGCTGGCGGCACGCCGGGACCGACGCGGAACACCAGCTCGATGCCCTTGGCCTCGCTCTTCACGTCGAGCAGGCTCGATAGCTGGCCGAGCAGCTCGTCGAGCTGGAAGGGGACCGACTCGAGCGCCAGCTTGCCCGCTTCGATGCGGGAAAAATCGAGGATGTCGTTGATGATGCCCATCAGGTGCTCGCTCGCCCCGAGGATCTTGCCGAGGTAGTTGCGCTGGGCCGGCGATGGTTCGCGCGTCAATGCCAGGCGGCTCATGCCGATGATGGCGTTCATCGGGGTGCGTATCTCGTGGCTCATATTGGCCAGGAATTCCGACTTCATGCGGGTGCTGGCCTCGGCCTGCAGCATCGCGGTCTGCATGGCCTTGGTGCGCAGGCCGAGGATGCGCATGAAGACCAGCATGTCGAAGGTGCTGCCGAAGACCAGGGCGTGCATGGTCCAGAAGTTCGCCGGCAGCTTGCCGTTGATGAGCTGGGCCGTCACCAGCGCGCAGACGAAGGCGACCGCCCAGCCGAGCAGGAAGTAGGTCCCGACCACGTCGCCGGCGCGCGCGCGGCGCCAGGCGCCGGGCAGGCCGAGCAGCATCGGCAGGATGCCCAGGGTGCCGACGATCAGCACCAGCTTCGCGTGGCCGATCACGCCGGTGCCGAAGCCCAGCGCCGTGAGCAGGCACAGGGCGGCCAGGGTCTTCATCATGATGCTGAAGATGCGGTCCCGGCCCGGGCGCGCCAGCGACTGTTCGACGAACAGGTAGGCGCCGCAGGAGGCGACGATCGAGGCGATGCCGGCGCCGTGCTCGAGCAGCCAGGCATTGCCCGGCCAGAGGTACTGGCCGGCGGTGCCGAACCAGGCCGCCGAGTAGACCGTCACGCCCGCCGCCAGCAGGGCGTATTTTCCGAACAGCGGCTCGCGGAGGCTGAGCCACTGGCCGATCGCGTACAGGAAGAGGGTGATTCGCAGGCCCAGCAGCAAGCCCTGGATGATCTGTTCCTGCAGGGCGACGGGGAGTACGGCGCGCGGCTGCATGAAGCTGATCGGCAGGATCTTGGGGCCGACCGAGCGTACCCGCAACAGCACCGTGTAGGTCTGCCCCGGAGCCAGCCGCAATACGACACCGGGCACCCGGCTGCGCAGGTCGTCGCCGCTCGCCTGTTGCATGCGGCCCAGGCGAGCCACCTGGCGCAGGCCCGCGCTGGAGTCCAGGTGGACGTCGACTTCATCCAGCAGGGCGAAATCGATCTGCATCACCCAGCCGCCGGGAGCGTCGGGCGCGACCGTGATCGGGATGCGCACCCAGGTGGTGCCCGGCTGCATGCCGAGGGTCGCATAGGCGGTGCGGGGCCGCTCGAACTCCCCGGCGCGCGCGATGACGCCGGCCGCATCGAGACGGCTGTCCGGATCGCGCAGGATGGTCACGCCGGGCCAGGCCTCGACCACCGGGGCCGATCGCGTCAGCTCTAGCTGCGCCGCCTGCGCAAAGGCGAAGGCCGGCAGCACGATGGCGACCAGCGCCGCCATACGGAACAGGAACGCGCACAAGGCGCCGCGGCGGAAGGGAATCTGGTTGAACATCATGGTGTCGATCGTATGGGGCCGAGCGATTCTAGCCGTGACGCGGTATCGCCCGCGCCCGCTCGCCCGATGCGGGAATCAGGGTGCGGCGGAGTAGGGGATGGCGTCGGGTTGGTCGAGATCGGCGTCGCGCCAGGAGACGCGGTTGCGGCCGGTCTGCTTGGCGCGATACAGCTGGGCGTCGGCAGCCTCGAACAGCGCCGCCAGCGATTCCTGGCTGCCCGGCTCCAGGGTGGCGCCGCCCACGCTGGCCGTCAAGACGGGCGCCACGCCGGAAGCCTCGTGTGCGATGGCGAGCGCCGCCACGGCGTCCACCAGCTGCGAGAGCACCTGGCCGGCCTCCAGGGCGCCGGTCTCCGGCAGCAGCAGGACCAGTTCCTCGCCGCCGTAGCGCGCCGCCAGGTCGCTTGGCCTGCGCATGGCGCCGGCTGCGGCCCGGGCCACCGAGCGCAGCGCGCGGTCGCCGGCCGGGTGGCCGTAGCGGTCGTTGTACTGCTTGAAGGCGTCGATGTCGAGCAGGGCCAGCGAGAGCGCGCGCCTGCCGCGCCGCGCACGCTGCCATTCGAGGGCATAGACTTCGTCGAAGCGGCGCCGGTTGGCCAGTTCCGTCAGGCCGTCGATGTTCGCCAGGCGCTCGAGCATCCTGCGCTGGCGCACCACCTGCAGGTGCAGGGCCACGCGCGCCATCACCACGGTCTGGTTGAAGGGCTTGACGATGTAGTCCGCGGCGCCCATCTTGAGGCCGCTGGCTTCGTCTTCGGGACGGTCCAGGCCGGAAATGAAGATGACCGCGATGTGTTCCAGCTGCGGATCGGCGCGCAGGCGCCGCAATACCTCGTAGCCGTCCATGTCGGGCATCATCACGTCGAGCAGGATCAGGTCGGGCTGGTGGCGCGCGGCGCGCTCCAGGGTCTGGGCGCCGTTCTTCGCGAGCAGCACCGTGTACTCGGGCTTGAGCAGCTCGCCCAGCACCTCGCGGTTGACCGCGTCGTCGTCCGCCACCAGCACCTTCTGCATTTCCACGCCGTTCACGCCGCGCCCTCCACGTCGAGCGCCAGGGTGGCGGCGAGCCGCTCCAGCGGCGCCAGTGCGGCCTGGTATTCGATGTCCGCTACCGCGCCGCGCACTTCGGCCAGCACCGGCGCATGCTCGCCGCCGCCCAGCAGCGCTTCGAGTTCGGCCAGCGCATCCTCGGCCCTGGCGTCGTCGCGCCGCAGGAATCCGTCCAGGCGCGCCACCAGTTCGGCCACCGCGCGCGGCTCGAGCTGGCGCGGCCGGGCCGCGTCGGCCAGCTGGGACAGGGCCGCCAGCACGTTCTCGGCCGCCGTCACCAGGGCCGGCACCTGGGCCGCCAGGTGCGCCGCCTGGCCGTTGCGCAGGTCCTGTTCGAGGCGGTGGGCCGCCGCCGACAGCTCGAAGGCGCCCACGTAGGCAGCGCTCGACTTGAGGTTGTGGGCCAGCGATTGCAGGCGCGGATGGTCGCCGCCGCCCAGGGCTTCGCGCAGGATGCGCGGTGCCTGTGCATACTCGCGGACAAAACTGCTGGCGCGTTTCTCCAGGCGGTGGCGCTGGCCGTCGACCTTGTCGAGGGCCAGGCGCCAGTCGAGGCCCGGCACGGCGGGCAGGTCCGGCCGGTCGTCGCTGCCCGCGACGGAGGGCACCTTCTCTGGCTTGCCCCGGGGCGGCAAGGGGCGTCCCGCCAGGCGGGCCGGGTCGATCCACTTGAGCAGGGTGCAGAACAGCAGGTCCGGGTCGATCGGCTTGGTGACATGGTCGACCATGCCCGCTTCCAGGCTCATGGCGCGGTCGCTCGGCAGCGCGTGCGCCGTCATCGCCACGATCGGCAGGCTGCGCATGCGTGGATCCTTGCGGATTTCGCGGGTGGCGTCGAGGCCGTCGCGTTCCGGCATCTGGATGTCCATCAGCACCAGGTCATAGTCGCCCGCCAATGCCATGCGCACCGCCTCCACGCCGTTGAAGGCGACGTCGACCTGCATGCGGGCCGCGGCCATGAAGTCCAGGGCCACTTCGCGGTTGTTGGCATTGTCTTCGGCCAGCAGGATGCGCGCGCCGTCCAGGCGCGGGATGTCGGCCGGCGACGGGAGGCCGGGGGCGGCGGCGCCCGCATCCAGCAGGCCGAGCTGGGGATGCAGGGCCTGCAGCATGCTGTGGTAGAGCAGGGCCGGCCCGACCGGCTTGTGGAGGAAAGCGTCGACCGGCAGTTCGCCCTCCTGTTCGAGGACGGTGTCGCGGGTGCACACCGAGACCATCAGGATCGCCGGCGGAGCGTCGCCGCCTACCGTCCGATGGATGCGGCGGATGGTCTCGACGCCGTCCAGCCCCGGCATCAGATAGTCCATCAGGACGATGTCGAAGGGCGCGCCGTCGCCGCGGGCGCCGGCCAGCGCGGCCAGGCATTCCTCGCCCGAGGCAACGGTGTCGGCGCGCACGCCGATCCCCTCCAGCATCTCGGCCAGGGCCGCGCGGGCGGTGGCGCTGTCGTCCACCACGAGTGCGCGGACGTCGCGCAGGGTCGCCTGGCGCAACACCCCGGTGTCCTCGGGGGCGGCGCCGAGGGGCACCGTGAAGGCGAAGCGGCTGCCTGCGCCCGGGGTGCTGGTGGCGGCGATACGGCCTCCCATGAGTTCCACCAGCTGGCGCGAGATCGACAGGCCGAGGCCGGTGCCGCCGTATTTGCGGGTGGTCGAGCTGTCGGCCTGGCTGAAGGACTGGAACAGGCGGCCCAGCTGTTCGGCGTTCATGCCGATGCCGGTGTCGGACACCGAGAATTCGAGCGTCACGCGGCCGTCGGCATTGCCGACGCATTCGACCGAGACCACGATTTCGCCCTGATCGGTGAATTTGACGGCGTTGCCGGTCAGGTTGACCAGCACCTGGCCCAGGCGCAGCGGGTCGCCCACCAGGCGCTGCGGCACGCCCGCCCCGACGCGATAGACCAGCTCGACGCCCTTGGCATCGCTCTTGACGCTGGTAACGGTCGCCAGGTGGTCCAGCATCTCGTTGAGGTCGAAGGGGACGGACTCGATCGACAGCTTCCCGGCCTCCATCTTCGACTGGTCGAGGATGTCGTTGACCAGGCCTAGCAGGTGTTCGCCCGCACCCAGGATCTTGCCCAGGTAGTTGCGCAGCCGCGGCGGCGCGTCGCCCATCAGGGCCAGCCGGCTCATGCCGATGATGGCGTTCATCGGGGTGCGGATCTCGTGGCTCATATTGGCCAGGAATTCCGACTTCATGCGCGCTTCGGCTTCGGCGCGCAGCATCGCCACCTGCACGGCCTTGCCGCGCAGGTTCAGGATGCGCAGGAACAGGAGCATGTCGATGGTCACGCCCAGCTGCAGCGAATGCATGGTCCAGAAATTGGCCGGGACCTTGCCGATGGCCAGCAGCGACTGTGTGAACGCGCCCATTACGCTGAACACCCAGCTGAGCAGGAAGTAGGTGCCGATCGGGTCGCCTTCGCGGACGCGGCGCCAGGCGCCCGGCAGGCCGAGCAGCATCGGCGCGCTGGCCACGGTCATCGTGAACACGATCAGGATGCGGTGGTCGAGCAGGCCCAGGCACCACAGCAGGCCGGCGCCCGCGCAGAGGCCGGCGCCGGTCTTCATCACGAGGCTGAAACGCCGGTCCCGGCCGGGACGGGCCAGCACCTCCTCGACGAAGAGGTAGGCGCCGGTCGCCGCGATCATGGAGGACAGGCCCATCACGTGGCGGCTGAACCAGACCTCGCCGCGCCACAGGAACTGCTCGCCGACGCCGAACCAGACCATGCCGTACAGGGTCAGGCCGCCGACGTACATGGCGTACTTGACGTAGATGATTTCGCGGATGCTGATCCACTGGCCGAGGCTGTAGGCCAGCAGGCAGGCCGCGATCCCAAGCAGCAGGCCCTGGATCATCTGCTCGCGCAGCGAGGCCTGGTGGAAGGCGTCCGGCTGCATGAAGCTGACCGGAGCGATGCGAGGACCCTTGGCGTCGACCCGCACCAGCAGGGTGTAGTCGGCGCCGGGTTTCAGCTTGAGCGCCGCGGCCGGCACCCGCCCCTTGAGGGCGCCGTGTTCCTCCAGGCGCCGCCCGCTGCTGGCCAGCTTGCGCGGCTGCCCGTCTTCCACCAGGTAGAACTCGACGTAGTCGAGGATGGCGTAGTCGATTTCCACCACCCAGTCGCCCGGCGCGTCGGGCGCGACGCGTAGCGGGATGCGCATCCAGTGCGGGTCCTGGACCAGCTTGAGCACGCCGTGGGCCAGCCCGGGCGCCTCGTAGCGCCCATCGGCAGCCAGGGCGCCCCGGGCGTCGAGCTGAGCGCCTTCGTCGAGCAGGACGGTGAGCGCCGGCCAGGCATCGACCTTCGCAGCGTCACGCCCGAGGACCAGCGGCGCCGGCGCGGCCTGCGCGCCCTGCGCAGCCAGCAGGAGGAGGAACAGCGCCGCGCACAGCAGGCGCAGCGCGGCGTGAAGGGAAGTCGGGCGCGTGGAGGCGGTCATGCGCGTGGCGTCCCCGTTTCCCCGGCCAGGCGGGCTTCGATGCGCTGGACCCAGCGCGGCGCCTTCGGATCGACCCGCCAGGCATCGGTCGTCTCGGCCACCTGGCCGAGCAGGGCAGCGGGCAGGCGCAGCGGGCGGGTCTGGTCCATCAGGAAGCGGGTCACGAGGCGGTAGCCGGCGGCGCGGGTGAACATGCGGGTGATCGAAAAGCCGGGGAAGAACACGCGCACGCCGGTGTCGAACAGGCGGATCAGGGCGAAGCCGCCGGCGAACAGCATGCGCGAGGGGAGCGGCACGGGCTTGTCCAGGTTCAGGTCGTCGCTGGCGTCCTTCCCGCAAAGGAAGCGCGTCAGCAGGGTCGGGAAAGGCTTGAGGAGGCGCAGCGGAATCTCGTTCTCCATCGCGCGCATCAGGCTGGCCGCCAGCGCCGGGCGCGGATCCGGCCGGCGCAGTTTCGCGCGTCCGCGCGCCTGCATCTCGTCGAAGCGCGCCTGCGCCTCGTCCATGGTCCAGGCCATCAGCGGGCGCTCGATGCCAAGCAGGTGGCCGAGCACGTTCCAGGCGTGCAGATAGGCTTCTTCGTCCTGGGGAGACAGGCCCAGGCCGAGCCGGCGCAGGCCGCGCAGGAAAACGAAGTTGAAGGTCAGGAGGGTGTAGGCGAGTTCTTCCTGGTTGCAGGGCAGGCCGTCGCGGGCGCTGTCCCAGCCGTGCGCGTACAGCACGTGGTAGATGCCGCCGCCGCTCGGGGCAATCGCAGGCAGGCTGGGCGCGGCGGCCAGCAGGCCGGGGTCCTGCGGCGGCGCGCCGCGCAGGATCAGGTGGCGGATGGTGGCGTGGATCAGGCGCACCTTGAGGGCCTGCGCGACACCGCCCCCCTCTGGCGTGCACAGGCCGCCGCGCATCATGACCGGGAAGATCATGGCGGCGGTGGAGCGGATCCGGTAGTCGGTATGCTGTTCCAGCTGGCCGGCCGCCTGCAGCACGCTCGACAGGTCGGGCAGTACGTAGCACTCCGGCAGGCTGGCGCAGAACAGCAGGGTGCAGGAGAGCATGCTCATGTCCATGAACACGGTCTCCGCGCGGGCGATCTTCACCGGGTCGGCCCAGTCGGGCAAGGCAGGGCAGGCAGACAGGTAATCCTGCAGGGCGGCGCCGATGCGCGGGTCGGTATCCGGCCCCGGCGTCCAGTTGCGCAGGCCGCCGTTGCTCTCCCAGCGGACGATTTCGCGGTTGATGGCGGCGACCCGGTCGGCCATTGCGTGGGCGGACTGCGCGCCGTCGAGCATGCGGGCGACGGCGTCGTCGGCCGGCGGGTCGGCCCGCATCGCGGGGGAGATCGGGTGGACAGCGTCGCGCTTCATGCAGCCTCCTACAGTCTTGCCGGTTGTGGTCGGGGATCCTTAGAAACGGACGTCCAGGCGCAGGTCGGCCGTGCGCGGTGCGGTCGGCGTGGTCATGCCGAAGCTGTCGACGATCGACGGCCGCACCTTGTCCTCGATATTGCGCACCCGCGCCAGCACGCTCCAGCGCGCGCCATCCGGTTGCCAGGACAGGGTGGCGTCGGTACTCGTGTACGAGGGCACGCGGTAGACCAGCAGCTGGCTCGGCACCGAGATCGTCGTTTCGCCGCTGGCGCGCGTGAACACGCCGCCCGTGAGCTGGCCGCCGGCGACGGGCAGGCGGTGCTGGTAGCCGAGGGTGTAGACGTGGCTTGGCGCCCGGTCGAGCTTGCGGCCGGCCCAGGAGACGGCCGGGGTGGCCATGTAGCTGACGTAGCGCGCATCCAGCAGGGTCACGCCGTAGTTCAGGCGCCCGCCCGCGCCCACGCGCAGCTCGCCGTCGACTTCCACGCCGCGCGAACGCGCCTGGCCGGCATTGGTGGTGAGCAGGCGCGGCGCACCGGCGACGATGGCGTTGCCGGTCAGCTGGAGGTTGGTGTAGTCGTAGTGGAAGACGGCGGCGTTGACCGTCAGGCGCCCGTCCAGCAGGCGCGACTTCAGGCCGCCTTCCCAGGCGCGCAGTTCTTCCGGCTGGTAGTAGAGGAAGTCGGGCGCGACGGCGACCGCGGCCGGGCAGGGGATGCCGAGCGCGGTGGTGCCGGCGATGCAGCCGTCGTTGAAGGCGCCGGCCTTGTAGCCGGTGGCCAGGCTCAGGTAGGCCAGGGTGTGCGCGGCCACGTCGCCTTCCAGGCCCAGGCGCCAGGTGGTGCGCGCGGTGGACATGTCGGCCGCGTTCAGCAGGCGGCGGTCGGTGGCGGGATTGAACACGGGGCCCTGCTGGAAATCGGTCGAGCCGACCCGCCATTTGTGGTCGAGGGTGCGGCGCGCGCCCGCGGTCAGGCGCAGGTCGCCGCGCATGCGCCAGGTCAGCTGGCCGAAGGCGGCGCGGCTGCGCGCATTGGTCACCAGCGGGAAGGAATAGTAGGGCGGCAGGCCGACCGCGCGCAGGCCCTCGAAGGCATAGCTGGTGTCCGATTCTTCCGCGAAGTGGTACAGGCCGGCCTGGGCGCTGACCGGGCCACTGCCATTGGTGGCGATGCGCAGCTCGTGCGAATCCTGGGTGTTGGCGCCGTCGTAGTTGTTGATCACGCCGAGCGCGATCGGCGGCGCGAGCGAGATCCGGTAATAGTAGTTGTTGACCATCTGCTGGTCGAGTTCGCGGCGCGAGCCGAGGTAGTAGACGGTGGCGGGGCCCAGGTTCCAGCTCAGGTCCGCGCTGAATCCGCGCGCGCGGCGCTCCTGCGCTCCCTGCCTCGGCGCGATGTTCACCGGCCGGAAGCCCATGGTCAGGCGCTCGTCGGTCGAGCCGGGGCGCCACTGCGGCTTGCCGCTGGAGACGCCGGTATAGAAGTTGGTGTCAGGGACGATGCGGTCATTGTTGTCGCTGACTTCGCTGTGGTCGTAGCGCAGCAGCAGGGACGCATCGCGGCCGATCGCCAGTTTCGCCGAGAGGCGCGCATCGCGGTCGTCGCGGTCCATGCCGGGCCTGAAGGCGCTACCCTGGCCGTTCTTCAGGAAGGGATCCTGACGGCGGGTGCTGACGGCGGCGCGCAGGGCCAGCGCGTCGTTCACGGGGACGTTGACCACGCCCTCGGCCTTGCGGTTGCCGTAGCTGCCGGCTTCCACCGCCACGCGGCCTTCGAGCTGGCGCGTGGGCGCGTTCGAGATCACGTTGACCAGGCCGGCCGTGGTGTTGCGGCCGTACAGGGTGCCCTGGGGACCGCGCAGCACTTCGATGCGGTCGACGTCGAGGAAGTTGGCAGTCTGGCCGGCCGGGCGCGCGATGTAGACGCCGTCCAGCATGAAGGCGGCCGAGGGGTCGCCCTTGTCGGTGGTGTCGTTGTTGCTGATGCCGCGGATGGTCACGCGCAGGCCGGAGAAGGCCTGGTCGATCTGCACATTCGGCAGGCGTGCGCCGAGCGCGGCGGGGTTGTCCAGGCCCATCTCGCGTAGCTGCTCGCCGCTCACGACGCTCATGGCGACCGGAGTGCGCGAGGCCAGCGAGGCGGTGCGCTGGGCGGTGACGACGACTTCGGGAACGGCGTTGTCCTGCTTGTTTTCTTCCTGCGCGTGCACGATGTTCATGCACAGACCCGATACTGCGACGGCCAGCAGCGTTTGCGCCGGACGGACCTGCTTTGCTTTCATGTAAAACAACTCCCTGGTTTCGTTTTTGTTGCATGCCCCATAAGGGGCGGCATCCGATTTATTTTTTTTGGGGCAATGTTGATTGCGCGTGGGATGCGAGAGCGGGAAGTCTAGCAGGTAGTGATCAAAGGAAATAGCATTATGAAATAAATGAACGCAAATACGACTTTGCTACAACGCCTCCCTTGACAATCTGGTCGATTCGTCAACGCGACGGCGCCGGTCGCTCTGCAAGGGTGGCAGCACCAGATGACGGGATCATGAACGCTCACGTGCGCCACGACGGCCGGGTTTGACTTACTTTTCGGACAATAAGATGCGCCGCGACTGGGGGCGCCGACAAGGAGACCGCATGTCCCGTTCTTCACGATCCTGCCTGGCCGCGGCGCTGCTGGCCACCGCTGCCGCCAACGCTTCGGCGAAAGAGCCGAGCTACACCAATCCGCTGCCGCTGCGCCTGGCCGACGGCAGTCTGGCGGAGAGCTGCGCCGACCCCTCGATGCTGCGCGACCGCACCACGACGCCGACCGTCTGGTACATGTACTGCACCATGGACCCGGTGAGCTACAGGGAGCGCGAGGGCAAGGGATGGAAGTTCCGCATGATGCCGGTCTACCGCTCGGTCGACCTGGTCAACTGGTACTTCGTGCGCGACGCCTTCGACAAGCGCCCCGCGGGCCTGGCCGGTCCCAAGGCGGGCCTGTGGGCGCCGGAGCCTGTCTACCAGAACGGCAGCTACTACCTTTACTTCACCGTCACCGACGTGGCCGACGCCCATAGTCCCGAGAAGGGATGCGAGGCCGACAGCGCCATCGCGGTCGCCACCAGCGCCTCGCCCTCCGGCCCCTGGACGCCGGCCCGGGACCTGGTGGTGGCGCCGCGCCGCGCGGGCCCGGGCTGCAACTTCCAGTGGACCTTCGACCCCGACCTCATCGAGGACGGCCAGGGCGACCGCTTCCTCTACTACGGCAGCTATGGCGGCGGCATCTACGTGCAGCGCCTGTCGCGCGACGGCCTGAAGGTCGAGGGCGACGCCGTGCGCATCGCGGCCGCCAACCGCTACGAGGGCGCGGAAGTGGTGCGCCACGGGGACTACTGGTACCTGTTCGCCTCCAGCACCGACTGCTGCCGCGGACCGCTGACCGGCTACGCCCTCTACGTCGGCCGCGCGCGCAGCCCGGAAGGGCCATTCCTCGATCGCCAGGGCAACGACATGGCGGCAAGCCGGGTCGGCGGCACGCCGGTGCTGCAGCAGAACGGCAACCGCTGGATCGGGGCCGGCCACAACACCGTGTTCCAGGACCCGGCCGGCCAGTGGTGGACCTTCTACCACGCCGTTGACCGCGACAAGGGCTACTTCAGCGTCGCGGACAAGCTGACCCGCCGTCCGCTGCTGCTGGACCGCATCGACTGGGTTGAGGGCTGGCCGGTCGTCAACCGCGACCAGGGGCCGTCCGACACGCCGCAGCCGCGGCCGGCCATCAAGCCGGGACCGCTGCAGGCGGCGCCGGCGATCGCGAACAAGGCGCCCGCCGCCACGCCCATCTGGACCGATCGCTTCGAGGGCGACAGGCTGGACCCGCGCTGGGCCTGGATACGGCCGCAGGCGGCGGGCAGCTGGGCCGGCGGCCAGCCGGGCCTGCGCATGGCGACCCAGCAGACCGACCTGCATGAAGACACCGACAGCGCCGCGGTGCTGGCGACCCCGCTGCCGCCCGGGGACCTGCGCATCGAAGCGCGCCTGCGCCTGGACGCGCCGCTCGACTGCTGCGCCAGCCCGGTGCAGGCCGGCCTGGTCATCATGCGCGACGACGACAACTACCTGAAGCTGGTGGAGCTGGCCCACAACGGGCTGCGCCAGGTCGAATTCGGCAAGGAGCTCGCCCCGGTCGGCAAGGGCTATCCGCGCTACGGCAACACGGTGGTGGGCACGCCGGGCGAATGGACCTGGCTCAGGATCGACATCCGCCGCGACGGCAAAGAGGAGCGCTACACCGCCTGGTCGAGCCAGGACGGCAAGGACTGGGTGCGCGGCGGCACCTGGACCCACACACTCGGCGGCGCGGCGAAACTAGGCCTGGTGGCGATGGGCGGCGCCGGGCACGCCGTCACCTTCAGCCAGCTCGGCCTCATGCGCCTCGGGCGATAGGGAGGAGGCGGGAGCATCGTCCGCGTGGGCGCGCACCGACCAGGCGACGCCCGCCACCAGCAGGCCGATTGCCGCCAGTTCGAGGGGGCGCGGCCCCATGCCGCGGTAAATGAAACCGTAGAGCAGCGCGAACAGGGTCTCGAACAGGATCAGCTGGCCGGACAGCGTCACCGGCACGCGGCGGCTGGCCACGTTCCACAGCTGGTTGCCGATCATCGAGGCGCCCAGCGCGACCACGATGTTGCAGCCCCAGAAGAGCAGCCAGTCGCGCGACGGCGAGGGCCGCCACGCGGCGCCCGCGCCCCAGGCGCCCAGGCCGATCAGCAGGGCGATGACGCCGGTGGCAAGGCCGTACAGGGCCGACCACTGGGCGCTGGAAAACTGCGGATTGCGCTTCAGGAAGCGCGCATTGTCGAGGGCGTACCAGCCCCAGCACAGCAGCGCGCCCGCCGCGGCCAGCACGCCCAGTCCGATCGCAGTAAAGGACGCACCCGGCCCGGCATGGGCAAAGGTGTCGATATTGATGCAGGCGATGCCGGCCGCCACCAGCAGCAGGGGCAGGGCGAGGCGGCGCAGCGGCACGGCGCCGTGGTCGTTGCGGCCCAGCAGGGTCACGAGCACCGGCAGCATGCCGATGATGAGCGAGGTCGGCGCCACGCCCGCATACTTCACGCCGACCGCCAGCAGCATGTAATACACGATGTTTCCGGCCAGGGCGTGGCGCAGCAGGGCGGCGTAGTCGCCTGGCGCCAGGGTCGAGAGCAGCAGCTTCAGGCGCGGCAGCAGCAGGCCGAGGGCGAAGGCCCCGTAGGCCACATAGCGGCCCACGGCCATCTCCAGTGGAGAAAAAGCCGCCAGCAGCTCGGGTACCACGAACACCATGCCCCACAGGGCGCCGGCCAGCAGGCCGCACAGCACACCGATCCACATACACCGCACCGCTTCCAAAACGACGATTCTACCGCGCGGCAGGCAATCCGGCCGGCCCCGGCCAAGGCCGGTTCAGCAGGACGGCCCCGGATAATAATTATTTGCTAGTATTAATTCATAAGATTCCAACACCGGCCAGGAGACAGGATTGACCCCATTGGCGTTGCGCCTCGCCGGCGCGGTGCTCGCGGCGCTCTTATCGGCGCCGATGACCGCGCACGCGCAGGTCGAAGTCCGCATGTGGACGCTGCTCAGCGGCGGCGACGGCGCGCGCATGTCCGATCTGGTGCAGCGCTTCAATGCCAGCCAGCGCGATGTGCGGGTGGTCAGCACCACGCTGAAGTGGGGCGAACCCTTCTACACCAAGCTGATCACGTCCTCGGTCGTGGGCGCCGGGCCGGACATCGCCACCGTGCACCTGTCGCGCATGACCAACCTGGCCGGCGGCGGCGTGCTGCGCCCGATCGCGCCGCACGAGCTGCAGGACGCGGGCCTGGCGCCGGGCGACTTCTATCCGCGCCAGTGGCAGAAATCCCAGCACGCCGGCAAGACCTACGCGATCCCGGTCGACCTGCACCCGCTGGTCCTGTACTACAACAAGACCCTGGCGGGCAGGGCCGGCCTGCTCGACGCAGCCGGCGCGCTCAAGCCCATCCAGGGCTTCGATGCGCTCACCGATGCCTTCCGCGCCGTGCGCCAGGCCACCGGCCGGCCCGGCATGACGATGGAGAGCAGCCAGAGTTCCTATGCCATCTGGCGCCTGTGGATCACCATGCTGGCCCAGCGCAACGCGCCCCTGATCGAGAACGGGCGCTTTGCCTATGGCCCGGCCGGGGTCGATTCGCTGGCGCGCATCAGCAGCTGGTTCAAGGCCGGCTATGCCCAGCCGGGCCTGGATTACGCGGCGTCGACCAGCCAGTTCATGGGCGGGAATGCCGGCTTCATGATCAACGGCGTGTGGGAGGTCCCGGAAATGGTGCGCGCAACGGGGCAGGGCACCCTCGGCTTCGAGTACGGCATCGTGCCGCTGCCGCGCATGTTCGGCAACGACAGCGTCTGGGCCGATTCCCACGCCTTTGCGATTCCGGCCAACGAGGGCCGACCGATGTCGCAGCAGAAGGCGCGCGCCGTGATGCGCTTCATCGCCTTCGTCAGCAGGAACTCCCTGGGCTGGGCCCAGGGCGGCCACGTGCTGGCCTACCGGCCGGTGGCCGAATCGCCGGAGGCCCGCGCCCTGCAGCCGAACCGCGCCTACGCCGAGGTGCCGCGCCACGTGATCTACGACCCGGACGCCTGGTATATGGGCGCGGCGGGTCCGCTGGAGGCGATGGCCTCGAAATACCTGCCGGCGGCGCTGTCGTCCCAGCTGGCGCCGGGCCAGGCCCTGCGCATGTTCGAAACCGAGGCCGCGCGCCTGATCCGCAAGCGCCCGCCGCGCTACTGAGGCCAGTCCATGCCTGCCAACCGACCAACCGTGAAACGAGGCGACACGCTGCCGGCAGCCCTGCTGCTGGCGCCGTTCGCCGTCACCTTCGTCCTGTTCTTTTTCCTGCCGGCGCTCGACACCTTCTACATGAGCCTGACGGAGAGCAGCCTGACCCGCACCAATGCCTTCGTCGGCCTGGACAACTACTTCGCCCTGGTGCGCGACCCGTCCTTCTGGGCCGCGGTCGGCAACACCTTCTACTTCGCCCTGCTCACCGTGGTGCCGCTGACGGTGCTGGGGCTGGTGATGGCCCTGCTGGTCAACCACTTCACCCGCGCCAGCAGCTGGCTGCAGGGCGCTTTCTTCCTGCCCTTCGTGCTGCCGATCTCGGTGATGACCCTGATCGCCGACTGGATGCTGCAGCCGTCTTCGGGCGTGGTGAACTACGTGCTCGGCATGCAGCGCGCCTGGTTCGCCGACCTGACCTGGGCCATGCCGATGGTGGCGATCGGCACCATCTGGTGGACGGTCGGCTTCAACATGCTGATGTTCCTAGCCGGCCTGCGCAACATCCCGGCCGAGCTCTATGAAGCGGCGGCGCTGGACGGCGCGCGCGGTTTCACCCTGTTCCGCACGATCACCTGGCCGGCCCTCCGCCCGGTGGCCGGCATGGCCCTGGTGCTGCAGCTGATCGCCTCGATGAAGATCTTCGGCCAGACCTATATCATGACCACGGGCGGCCCCTTCAACACCACCCGCGTGACGCTGCACTATATGTACGAAACCGCCTTCACCCAGAGCGACGCCGGCTATGCGGCGGCGATCGCCATGGCGTTTGTCGCGATCGTGATCGCGCTGTCGCTGGCCCAGGCGGCCTTCGCGGGCTGGCTGTCGCGGAGGGATGCATGAACAAACGGGCAGGTTTCGGCTGGACCGTCGCCGGCGCGCTTGCGGCCCTGCTGCTCGCCGCGATGTGGGTCGCGCCCCTGCTGTGGGCGATGAGCACGGCCCTGCGTCCCGAGCACGAAACGGTGTCCGCCGTCTTCCACTGGCTGCCCCAGGACTGGACCCTGGCGGCGTTCACCAAGGTGCTCGCCGCCGGCAACGTGGGACGCTGGCTGTTCAACAGCGCCCTGGTCGCCTTCCTCGTCACCGTCGTGACCATGGCCCTGAGCCTGATGGCGGCCTATGCCTTCTCCCAGCTGCGCTTCCGCGGCCGCACCCTGGTGTTCGCCATCACCATGCTGGCCTTCCTGGTGCCTTTCGAGGCGCTGCTGGTGCCGCTGTTCCGGATGATGAACCAGCTCGGCCTGATCAACAGCTATGCCGGCATCGTCCTGCCCCAGGTGGTGGCGCCCGTGGTCATCTACGTGTTCAAGCAGTTCTTCGACGCGATTCCCGCGGACTTCCGCGAGGCGGCCGTCATGGACGGCGCCGGGCCCTCGCGCATCCTGTGGAGCGTCTACCTGCCGGTGTCCGGCAACATCGTCTGGGCGATGGCCATCGTTACCTTCATCGGCGCATGGAATAACTTCCTGTGGCCCTTCATCATCGTGACGTCCAACGACATGATGACGATTCCCCTCGGCCTGACCCAGACCTACGACGCCTTCGGGGTGCGCTATGCCCAGCTGATGGCGGCGGCGCTGGTCGGCGCGCTGCCGGTGGCGCTGGCCTATGTCGTGTTCCAGCGCCGCGTGACCCACGGCTTCCTGGCCGCGACCGGACTGAAAGGATGATTCGTTTGAACCTCGCGGAGACCCCATGGCATCTGTGCGCCTGACAGGCATCACCAAGCAGTACGAGGACAACCCCGTCCTCAAGGGCATCGACCTCGACATCGCGGACGGCGAGTTCGTCGTGCTGGTCGGCCCTTCCGGCTGCGGCAAGTCGACCCTGCTGCGCATCGTCGCGGGCCTGGAAGAGGTCAGTTCCGGCACGGTGGAGATCGGCGGCGCGGTGTGCAACGACGTCGAGCCGGCGCGCCGCGGTATCGCCATGGTCTTCCAGAGCTATGCGCTTTACCCGCACATGACGGTGGCCGAGAACATGGGCTTCGCCCTCAAGCTGGCCGGCGTGCCGCGCGCGGAAATCGCCGGGCGGGTGGGGCGCGCCGCCGAGATCCTGCAGATCGGCCACCTGCTCGAGCGGCGGCCCAAGGCCTTGTCGGGCGGCCAGCGCCAGCGCGTCGCGATCGGCCGCGCAATCGTGCGCAAACCCCAGGTCTTCCTGTTCGACGAGCCGCTGTCGAACCTGGACGCCGCGCTGCGCGGCCAGACCCGGGTGGAACTGGCGCGCCTGCACCACGACCTGCAGGCCACCATGATCTACGTGACCCACGACCAGGTCGAGGCCATGACCCTGGGCCAGAAGATCGTGGTGCTCAACGGCGGCCGCATCGAGCAGGCCGGCACCCCGGTGGCCCTGTACGAGCGGCCCGTCAACACCTTCGTGGCGGGCTTCCTCGGCTCGCCGCGCATGAACTTCCTGCCGGGCGCGCTGGCGGGCGAGCAGGACGTCGTCGCCCACGTGCGCCTGGCCGGCGGCGTGCATGTGGACGTCGCGGCCGACGCCTCGCGCGCCGCGCCCGGCGGCCCGGTGACGCTGGGCGTGCGGCCCGAGCACCTGCGCCTGCTCGGCGACCGGGAGCCGGGCGGCATTCCCGCGACGGTCGCCCTGGTCGAATACCTGGGCGACGCGGCCATCGTGCATGCGCGCGCCGAGGGCGTGCCGGAGATGATCGCGGTGAAGTGCCGTACCGAGGGGGCCGCCGCCGGCCCCGCGGCGGGGGCAAGCGTGCGCCTTGGCTTCGATCCTGCCTACGGCCACCTGTTCGACGGGGACGGCGCCGCGATGCCGCGCGTGCCGCCGGCGCAGTGAGCGCCCCAGGCGTCGGCCGCCCGCGGCGGCCAACCATGACCGACATCGCCAAGCTGGCCGGGGTGTCGCAGTCGACCGTTTCCCTGGTCATCAACCAGATGAGCGGGGCAAAGGTCTCCGCCGAGACCCGCAAGCGCGTGCTGCGCATCGCCCGCGAGATCGGCTATCCGGTGGAGCGCCACGGCCACGGCATGGAAGGCGCCCAGCAGCGCAACCTGATCGTCTACCTCACCGACGAACTCTCGACCAGCCCGCACGCGATGCTGACCATCGACGGCGCGCGCGACGCGGCCTGGGAGCACGATTGCCTGCTGAGCGTCTTCGCGACCCGCAGCGACCCGGAATACGAGAACGCCGTGCTGGGACGGGTGCTTGGCAATCCGGCCCTGCTGGGCGTCGTGTACGCCAC
This sequence comes from Massilia sp. BKSP1R2A-1, assembly GCF_050586525.1. Lineage (NCBI taxonomy): Bacteria > Pseudomonadati > Pseudomonadota > Betaproteobacteria > Burkholderiales > Oxalobacteraceae > Massilia > Massilia sp. BKSP1R2A-1. The sequence continues at coordinate 77,325 of NZ_JBOBRE010000005.1, forward strand.
CATCTTCACGCGCGCGGTCACGGTGCCGGCGCTGCTGGCCACTGTACCCACGGTGCTGCTCAACTGCCACCAGAAAGAGCGCCGCGACCGCCTGTATTCCTCGGTGGTGCCGAGCGAAGTGCTGGGCGGTTTTGCCGCCACCATGCATCTGCTGGAGCTCGGGCACCGGCGCGTCGGCCTCGTCAACGGCGAGGGCTGGATCGAGGCGGTGGCCGAGCGATTGAAGGGCTACCGCCAGGCCCTGTCCACGCGCGACATTCCGTTCGATCCGCAACTGGTGCGCGAGGGCGACTGGCAGGTCAGCAGCGGCCATGAGCACGCGCGGGCGCTGTTGCGGCTGCCGGACCCGCCCACGGCCCTGTTCTGCGCCAACGACCTGATGGCGGTGGGCGCACTGGAGGCCGTTCGTGAGCTCGGCCTGTCGGTGCCGGCCGAGGTGTCCGTGGTCGGCTACGACGACCAGGACATCGCCCGCTATACCCAGCCACCGCTGAGCACGGTGTTGTTGCCGAACTACGAAATGGGGCGCTGGGCGGCGGAAAGTTTGGTCGCCCAGGTCAACGGCGGGGTGGTCCGGCGCACCAGCATGAAGATGGATTGCCCTCTGGTGGAGCGCGATTCCGTGGCCGCGCCACGCGGTTTTTGACCCCGTTTCGCACTGTCCTCGAGTGCGCCACCACGGCGCGATTTCAGATAGCGTTTGTCATATTGGTCATAAATTATGACTAATACAAATTCCAATATCGGCAGGCCCGGCCATACAGCGGTCGCAGGCCCGACTACAGCTTTCAGGAGACACTCGATGACGACCTTGACAGTCCGGCCGGTCTGCGCCGCAGCCATGTTGCTGTGCGCCCATATCGGCTTCGCCGCCGCACAAAACGCAGCCCCGCAACCCGACCGGCAGTCCCAGCCCAGCGCCGAGGATGCGGCGCGCGCCGCCGCGGGTCCGGAAGCCCGGGCCGCGCCGGCGCCCGCGGGCGGGGCCGTGGCCACCGTGCAGGTGACGGGCCTCCGCAGCAGCATCCGCTCCGCCGAGCAGATCAAGCGCGACGCCGAGCAGGTGGTGGATTCGATCAACGCCGACGACATCGGCAAGTTCCCCGACCGCGCCGCCGGCGACGCCCTGCAGCGCATCGCCGGCGTCCAGGTGGGGCGCGACCGCGGCGAGACCAGCTCCGTGATCATCCGCGGCCTGCCCGACGTCGCCACCACCATCGACGGCAACGAGATCTTCACCGGCACCGGCCGCCGCCTGTCCTACCAGGACCTGCCGGTCCAGTCGATCGCGGGCCTGGACGTCTACAAGTCGGCCACCGCCAACCAGTTCGAGGGCGGCATCGCCGGCAACGTGAACGTGCGCCTGCGCGCGCCCTTCGACTTCAAGGGCTACACCGTCACCGGCTTCCTGGAGAACCGCCGCAGCTACGTCGAAGGCAGTGAAGCGACGAAGGAGAAGAACAACCCGGGCGGCGGCCTCCTGATGAGCAACCGCTGGAACACCGGCAAGGGCGAGATGGGCTTCCTCGTGGACGTCGCCTACAACAAGGAACACTGGGCCTTCCCGGTGCAGTGGGTCGACCGTCCCGACCGGATCTTCTCGGTCAGCCCGGACGGCACGGCGACGCGCCTGAACGACAACCAGCCGATCGCGCCGCTCAACCCCGGCGACCGCCTCGGCGAACTGCCGAACATCGGTGGCATCTACAACGCGGGCGACCGCGAGCGCGGCAGCATCCACGCCGCCTTCCAGTGGAAGGTGAACCCGAACACCGAATTCACCACCCAGTACCTGGGCACCAGCTATCGCGGCAAGAGCCAGGTCAACTACATCCTCAACATCGCCACCTGGACCCCGCGCCTGAGCAACGTGGTGCTGGCCCCGGACGGCGACTACTGCAACACGCCGAACGGCAGCATCTGCCCGATCCAGTCGGCCTACGCCCAGGCCGCGCAATTCGATGGCCCCTATGACTGGGACCCGTACACGGCCACCAGCACCTGGGGCGTCAAGGAGCGCACCGACACCCACTTCCTGAATTTCGGCCTGAAGTACCGCGAAGGCCCGCTGACGGTCGACAGCAACCTGGCGTTCACGCGCTCGGACTTCATCAACGACACCGTCATCGTCGACCAGCAGATTCCAGGCGCGAGCGCCCACGTCTACACCTATGGACGCGACGGCCACGGCGGCTACAACACCGTCACCACCCCGACCAGCAGCAATCCGCTGCGCGACCCGAACCAGTTCGTCCTGCGCGGCATGGCGCAGAACTGGGGCGAATCGCGCGGCGAGCAGGCGCAGTTCCGCACCGACGCCGTGTATCGCCTGGGTGGCGACGGATTCATCACCGCCTTTACTGGCGGCATCCGCCTGTCGGACCGCGACGTCAGCTACCACAGCGCCGAACGCGCCAGCGACCTGCCGCGCGGCTCGGTGCGCCCCTCGCCGGTCGCCGCCTTCGGGCCGGAGTTCCAGACGCTGGTGCCGGGCCTGGACCGCCTGGGCGGCCCGTGGATGACGCCCTCGCGCGACTTCCTGATCTACCAGGCCGACCGGGTGCGCGCCTTCTACGGCCAGCCGGCCGGCCGCGTGCCGGATGACCCGATGCGCCTGTTCGAACAGAGCGAACGCACCTTCACCCTGCACCTGGGCGCGCGCTGGAAGGCGGCGCTCGGCAACGTCGGCATGACCGGCAATATCGGCGGCCGCCTGGTGAAGGTTGACCGCAAGCTCGAAGGCAACCAGCGCGTGGGCGATGTCGTCACGCCGATCAGCGAAGACAGCGACGAGACCAACTTCCTGCCGAACGTGTCGGCGGTGGTCAACTGGACCGATCGCATCCAGTCGCACCTGAGCGTCGGCAAGACCATCACCCGGCCGGAGTTCTCGCAGCTGAACCCGGCCCTTTCCCTGATCCCGCCGACCGTCAACGCGCCCGGCACCGGCGCCGCGGGCAATCCGCAGCTGTCGCCGACCGAGTCGATCAACAGCGACGCCACGCTCGAGTACTACTTCCAGAACAACGGCTTCGCCCAGATCGCGCTGTTCCACCGCGACATCGACGGCTATCTGCAGAATTTCGAGCAGCAGGAGACGATCAACGGCGTCAACTACCGCGTGACCCGTCCGCAGAATTCCGGCAAGGGCAAGCTGAAAGGGGCCGAGTTCGGGATCCAGAAGTTCTTCGACTTCCTGCCGGGCGCCTGGAGCGGCCTGGGCGCCCAGTTCAACTACACCTGGATCGACGGCGAGAACCAGACCCGTACCGCGCTCAACAGCGGCGAATACACGACCACGGAACTGGTCGGGGTCGCACGCCAGAGCTACAACGTCACGCTCCTGTATGAACGCGACCGCTGGACCGGCCGCCTGGCCGCCACCCGCCGCGGCAAGTACGTCGAGCAGATCGCCGAGCCGCGCTTCGGCCAGAACCGCTACGTCAAGGCCGCGACCTACGTCGACCTGAGCGTCGGCTACGCGCTGACCCCGCAGCTGTCGCTGAACTTCGACGCGATCAACCTGACCAAGGAACGCTACGAAAGCTACCTGGGCGACCCGATCCGCCCGCGCGACATCCGCTACAACCCGACCACCTACGGCATCAGCCTGCGCTACCAGATGTGAGGAAGCGATGCAGAAGACTTACTGCAATCCGGTCTACCCGGAGATCATGGCCGACCCCTTCGTGCTCAAGCACGAGGGGCGGTATTTCGCCTACGGCACCGCGCCGGACGGGCCGGGAGGCGGGCGCTTCCCGATCCTGGTGTCGAACGACCTGGTCGACTGGCGCCCGGCCGGCTACGCGCTGATGGAGCCGGGGCTCGATCACTTCTGGGCGCCCGAGGTGGCGTACAGCGAGGGCAAGTTCTGGCTGTATTACTCGCGCGGCGACGTGGAGGGCAAGCACCACAAGCTGCGGGTGGCCGTGGCCGACAATCCGGTGGGGCCCTTCAAGGATTGCGGCGTACTGCTGGTGCCCGACCAGCCGTTCTCGATCGACGCCCATCCTTTCCGCGACCTCGATGGCCAGTGGTATCTCTACTACTGCGTCGACTTCCTGGAGTGCGAGGACGACCACCGGATCGGCACCGGCATCGTGGTCGACCGCCTGCTGGCGATGGACCGGCTGGCGGGCGAGCCGCGCACGGTGGCGCGTCCGCATGCGGACTGGCACCTGTTCAAGATGCAGCGGGCCATGTATGACGCGGTCTACGACTGGCATACCGTGGAGGGCGCCTCCGTGCTGGTCCATGGCGGCAAGTATTACTGCTTCTACAGCGGCGGCGCCTGGGAGAAGGAGAACTATGGGGTCAGCTACGTGGTGGCCGACCATCCGCTCGGGCCGTTCACGCGCCCGGAAGGCAGCGAGGAAGCGCTCCTGATGCGGTCGAGAGCGCCGAACGTCATCGGTCCCGGGCACAACTCCTTCACCACCTCGCCCGACGGCAGCCAGGACTGGATCGTCTACCACGCCTGGGACACGGCCATGACCGGGCGGCGCATGTGCATCGACCGGCTCGTGTGGCAGGGCGGCCGGCCCACCACCGGCGGGCCGACCTTCACGCGCCAGCCGGCCCCGGCGGGCCTGGATCTACCGTAGCCGCGCCGAGATCCAGGCGCGCGTATGGGCACAGGCGGCGCGCCCCATCGCCACCGGAAAATGGATGATGCCGTGCGGGGCGTCGGGCAGGAAGTTCAGCTCGACGTCGGCGGCGCCGGCCCAGCGCTGCGCCATCCGCAGCGTGTCGTCGCGCAGCGGGTCGCATCCGCCCGTATACATGAGCGCCGGCGGCATGCCGGAGAGGTCGCCGAACAACGGTGACAGCGGCGCACGCCGACGCCCGGCGTCGTCCATGTCAGGCGTCAGGAGACGTAGCGCCGGCAGCATGGCGGGGCCGTCCAGGACCAGGGTGTCGCGGCCGGCCTGGCGCACGCTGTCGCTGCCCGCCATGTCGTAGACGCCGTAGTAGAGCACCGTCCCGACGATGCGCCGGAACAGCGCCGGCCACCCCTTCAGGCGCAGCAGGGTGGCGGCGGCGAGCTGGCCGCCCGCCGATTCGCCCACAACGATCACCGGCAATTCCTTCGTGCCGGGCACGCCGCCGCCAAGCAGCCAGCGCGCCGCGAGCAGGCACTCGTCCATCATCGCTCCGATCGAGGCGCGCGGGGCGAGGCTGTAGTCGACCGATACCACGGCGACACCGCATTCGCGCGCCATGGGGCCATTGAAGGCGTCGTTCATCGCCGCATTCCCGATCACCCAGCCGCCGCCGTGGATGTCCAGCACCACGCCGCGCGGCGCGCCCGCTGGCAGCAGGACGCGCAGCCGGACCTGCAGTTCCTTCTCGCGCACGGTGTGGCGCTCTACCCGCAGTCCGGTTCGCCGCAGCCGGCGGTCCGCCCCGAGCTGCGACAGGCGCAGGAGGGCCTGGCCGATCATGGGCACGAAGCGGTTCCGGTAGCGAAAGCGCGGCGCGCGCGCCAGCTTGCGGTTGAAGCGGCGCAGATCGTCCAGCATGGCCGCGCCGACATGCATCGGCATGGGTCAGCCGACCGGGGTCAGGGCGGGCCGGCCCGCAAAATGCTCGTCGAGGTTGCCGACCGCGAGCCTGGCCATGGCGCGGCGGGTCTCCACCGTGAAGCTGCCGACGTGGGGCGTCAGCACCACATTGTCCATGCCGCGCAGCGCCGCGGGCACGCGCGGTTCGTCCTCGAAGACGTCGAGCGCCGCCGCGCCCAGGCGGCCGGTGGCGAGGGCCTCGACCAGGGCGGCCTCGTCGACCACCGAGCCGCGCGCGATGTTCACGAGGGTTCCGTCGGGGCCGAGTGCATCCAGCACCGCCGCATCCACGGCATGCCGGGTGGCCGCGCCGCCGGGCGCGCACAGGACCAGGAAGTCGCTGACGGTGGCCAGTTCGCGCAGCGAATCGCAGCGCAGCCGGGGCTCGGGACCCGCGCTGCGCTGGAAGTAGCGGATCTCCATGCCGAAGGCGCGCAGGCGGCTTGCCAGCGCCTGGCCGATGCGTCCGTAGCCGTAGATGCCGGCGACCCTGCCGCGCAGGCTGCGCGCAGGCTGCAGCGGACGCTTGTCTTCCCAGTGGCCGGCGCGCACGTAGCGGTCCAGCAGCGGCAGGCGGCGCGAGACGGTCAGCAGCAGCGAGGCAGCGAGGTCGGCCACGTCCTCGGTCAGCACGTCGGGTGTGTTGGTGACGACGATGCCGCTCGCCGCCATGGCCTCGAGATCGACGGCGTCCACGCCGACCCCGTGGACCGAGACGATCTCCAGGCTCGGATACACCGCGGCGCCGGCCGCATCCAGGCCGACGGTGCCGGTGGTCAGCACGGCGCGGATGCGCGGGGCGATCTCGCGCTCGAATGCCGCGCGTTCTTCAGGCGCCATGCGCGCCGGGAAGTGGCAGGCGTAGTGTCCATCCAGTGCGCGCAGGACTTCCTCGGTCCACACGCTGCCCAATACCGCAATCTCGGGTTTCATCAATCGAATTCATCCATGCCGAAAACCTCATCCTACATCGTTTCGGCGGACGGTCTGTATGGACGGCGGTCTATTCGAGACCGATGCCAAGCGATTCGATCGTACCGTCGAGTGCGCGCTTTACCGTGACGAGCATCGGCACGTCGCGGTAGAGGAAGCGGTAGCGCGACTTCTGCGTGCTGCCTTCATCGCTGCGCTCGAGCAGCTCGACGGCGCCGAGCGGGCCGGCATTCGCGATCTCGTCCGCCACGATGCCGATCCAGCGGGGTGTGAAGCGTTCGGCCTCCCTGGCGGACAGCTTCGCCGGCGCCTGCCTCGCAGCCAGGCGCGCCATGGCCTCGCGGGCCTGGGCGCCGAGCAGCGGTTCGCGGTCAGGGATGGCTTTGGCGCGCACCGGCGCCAGCGTCGGGACGTAATGGCCCGCCACCATGTCGCCGATCCTGCCGACACGCGCAATGGCGCTGTTGGCAAGCACGATCACCGTCAGGTCGTCGTCGACGTAGCGCGTGATCAGCGCCTTGAAGCCTTGCCAGGCGCCGCCGTGCAGGATGGTGCGGCGCCCGTTCTGCTCGCCCACGAACCAGCCGTAGCCATACGGCGAGGTGCTGCCGTCCGCCAGGCGCGGCGGCGTCCAGCTGGCGGCGCGCAGTTTCGCGTCCAGGACGCGGTCGCCTCGCAAGGCCTGGTCCCACAAGGCCAGGTCACGTGCGGTCAGGTAGAGGGCGCCGTCCGCCGTGGTGTTCAGGCTGGGCGACACCCAGGACTGGTTGCGCAGCCTGCCGTCCGACCATTCGTAGCCCGCCGCCCGGTGCGGCACGATCTCCGCCTCGCTGATCACGCGCGCGCCCATGCCCAGCGGGGCGAAGATGCGCTCGCGAAGCTGTTCGCTCCAGTGCTTGCCGCCGGCCCGCGTGGCGATGAAGCCGAGCAGGTGGTAGCCCGTATTGCTGTAGCTGAAGCGCTCGCCCGGCGCGAACAGCAGCGGCAGGGAAGCCTCGACGGCGATCAGTTCCGCGTCCGTGTAATCCTTGCGCAGGTCGATCTTTTGGTAGGGCTCGCCCAGTCCGCCGGTATGCGTGAGCAGGTGGCGGATCGTGATGCCGTTCCAGGCTGCCGGCGCCTGAGGCAGGTGGCGCGAGACGGGGTCGTCGAGGCCCAGTTTGCCGTCCTCGGCCAGCAGCAGGATGAGGGCGGCGGTGAAGGTCTTGCCCACCGATCCCGACTGGAACACCGTCGCAGGCGTCACTTTCGCGCCATGTTCGACGTTGGCCAGGCCGTAGCCGCGCTCGCGGACGATCCGGCCATCCTTGAGGACGACGACGGCCATGCCGGGCACGTGGCGGCGCGCCATCTCGCGCTCGATGGCCTGGTCGAGTCGGTCGGCACGGGCCGGGCAGCACGGGAGCAGGACGAGAAGGGAGAGCAGGAGACGCATGCGGATCGATCCAAAGCAGGGGGAGCGCCAGTGTAGCCGGCCATGCATTGACAGGACTGCCATCGACCGTTGAATATCTGCCACCATGACACACGCCGCCACCCAGATCGACGTCTGGATCCTCGTCTTTCCGAACTTCCTCCTGCTGGATGCCACCGGCCCCGCCCAGGTCTTCGCCAGCGCGAACGACGAAGCCGTCGACGCAGGGCTGGCGCCTCCCTATCGCGTACGCATCGCCGCCCCCGGTGGCGGGTCAGTCGCCTCGTCGTCCGGCGTGAGTCTGCTGGCGGAGGAACTGCCGGCGGCAGGGCTCGATTGGGCCACGCTCATCGTTTCGGGCGGCAGGGTGCGCGACCTGCCGTCCGCATCGAGCCCGGTACTGGACTGGGTGCGCGGGGCCAGCAGGCAGGTGGCGCGCTGCTGCGCCGTCTGCACCGGCGCCTTCGTGCTGGCCCGCGCCGGCCTGCTGGACGGGCGGCGCGTCGTCACGCACTGGCAGGACGTGGAGGCGCTGCGGGCCGAACATCCCGCCCTGCAGGTCCTCGACGATGCGATCCACGTCCGCGACGACAAGTTCCGCACTTCGGCCGGCATCAGCGCCGGCATGGACCTGGCCCTGAGCCTGGTGGAGGAAGACCTGGGGCGGCAGCGCGCGCTGGCCGTGGCCCGGCGCCTGGTGATGTTCCTGAAGCGTCCCGGCGGCCAGCGGCAGTTCAGCGCCGAGCTGCTGGCGCAGTCGCAGGACGACGGGGTGCATGCGCGGCTGGCGGCATGGCTGCGGCCGCGCCTGCGCCAGGAAGTGCGGGTCGAGGAGATGGCCGAAGCCTGCGCGCTGTCGGTGCGAACCCTGCACCGGCGCCTGCGCGAGGAGGCCGACCTGACGCCGGCCCGGCTGCTCGGGCGCCTCAGGATGGAAAGCGCCTGCCGCATGCTCGAGCGGCCCGGGGTGAGCGTCAAGCAGGCGGCGCGCGACTGTGGTTACGGCAGCGAATACAATCTGCGGCGCGCCTTCGCGGCGCAGCTGGGCGTATTGCCGAGCGAGTACCAGGAGCGGTTCGCGTAGGGTGCTCGGCGAATCCGACCACCCTAGCTGAAGATCGAGCGGAGTGTATCGAGCGGCATCGGCCGCGCCAGCAGGTAGCCCTGGGCCTGGTCGCAGCGCGCGTCCCGCAGCAGCTGGAGCACCTCGTCGGTCTCGACGCCCTCGGCCACCACCGCCATATTGAGCGCGTGGGCGAGATCGACGAAGGCCTTGACGAAGTCGGAAGTGGTCACGTTGCCGTCCTTCTGCAGCACGAAGGAGCGGTCGAGCTTCAGCACGTCGATCGGGAAGCGGCGCAGGTAGGCCAGGCCGGAGTAGCCAGTGCCGAAATCGTCCACCGCCAGAGCGACGCCGATGCGCTTGAGTTCGCGCAGCATCGAGGCGGTATCCTCGATGTCCTCGATCAGGGTGCTTTCGGTCAGCTCGAGTTCCAGGCAATCCGGCGCCAAGCCGGTCTGCGCCAGCACCTCGCGCACCTCGTCGACGAAGCCGGCGCTGGCCAGCTGGCGCGCCGACACGTTTACCGACACCACCATCTTGCGCCCGAATTCCTCCATCAGCGCGCGCGTGCGCAGGCAGGCTTCCTGCAGCACCCAGCGGCCGATCGGGACGATCATGCCGGTTTCCTCGGCGATCGCGATGAACTGCTGCGGCGGGACGCGGCCACGCTCCGGGTGGTTCCACCGGATCAGCGCTTCCATGCCTACCGGCGCCATGGTCTCGAGATCGATGCGCGGCTGGTAATGCAGTTCGAACTCGGCGCGTGCGAGCGCCGGGCGCAGCGACACCTCGAGCGCCATGCGCGCCCGGGCCGCGACCGTCATCTCCGGCTCGAAGAAGCGGTAGCGGTTGCGGCCGGCGTTCTTGGCGCGGTACATGGCCGTATCGGCGGTCTGGAACAGGGTTTCGCGCGTGTTTGCGTCGTGGGGGAACATGCTGATGCCGATCGAGGCGCCGACGACGACGTCGATGCCGCCCACCGTCACCGGCGCGGTCAGCACGTCGAGCAGCTTGGCGGCGATGCGCTCGGCGGCTGGCCGCCCGCTGGCGCAGTCGGCGGCCACCACGAATTCGTCGCCTCCCAGGCGGGCGACGAAGTCGAGCGGGCGCAGCACGCGGCGCAGGCGGCTCGCCACTTCGCACAGCAGCACGTCGCCCATCTCGTGGCCGAAGGAGTCGTTGACTTCCTTGAAACGGTCCAGGTCGAGGAACATCACCGCCACCGAGCTGCCCGGGCGGCAGGCGTCCAGCATCTGCTGCACGCGCTCGCCCAGCAGGGCGCGGTTGGGCAGCCCGGTCAGGGTGTCGTGGGTGGCCAGCTCCTGCAGGCGGCGCTCGGCCGCCTTGCGGTCCGTGATGTCGGTCATCAGGCCGGTGAGCGAGACGGTGCGGCCGTCCGCGCCGCGCTTGATGCTGCCGTTGAACAGCACGTGGATGTGGTAGCCAAGGCGGTGGCGCAGCACCGCCTCCACGCCCTGGACGGCCGACTCGCCCTCCGCGCCGTCCCGCAGGATGGTCCAGGGGAAGGAAAGGAACAGCGCGTCCAGCCGGATGCCCAGCAGCTCTTCGCGCGCATGGCCGGACAGCGCGCACAGGGCGGGGTTCACGTCCAGCAGGGAGCCGTCGCGGTCGGCCAGAAGGTAGCCGCTCGGGGTCAGCTCGATGACTTCGCGGAAGCGCTGCTCGCTCTCGCGCAGCTGGCGCTCGGCCTGTTCGCGATCGCTCAGGTCGCGGATCACGGCCAGGAAGAATTCCTCGCCCTCGTCGTCGAAGCGCGAGATCTGCACTTCGGCCGGGAAGGTGCTGCCATCCTTGCAGCGCTTTTCCATGCGCAGCAGCTGGGCGTGACCGGCGCGCAGGCCGGCCAGCAGGTCGGTCGCACCAAGCAGCCCGAAGTTCACATCGGTCGCGCGCATGCCCAGGAATTCATCGTGCGTGTAGCCGAAACGCGCACAGGCCCGGTCGTTCACCGACACGATGCCCAGCTCGCCGTCGACGATCATGACGCTGTCGCCGGCCTGGTGGAACAGCTTGCGAAAGCGCTGCTCGCTTTTCTTCAAGGCCTGGTCGGCCGCGCGCCTGGCGGTGATCTCGTGGAAGTAGACCGAGATGCCGTCGCCGTGCGGATAGACGCGCACTTCCAGCCAGACCTGGCGCGGCTCCCAGAATTCCTCGAAGGTCGCGGCTTCGCGGCATTCCATCGCCTCCCGGTAGCGCAGCAGCGCGGGTGAATGCAGCAGGTCGGGCGCCACCTCCAGCAGCAGCCTGCCGATGGCGGCGGATACCTCGACGCCGACGAAGTCGCCCGCCTTGCGATTGGCGTAGGTGAGGCGCCAGTCGCGGTCGATGGCGAAGAAGGCGTCGCCGATACTGTCCAGCATGCCGTTCAGCGCCGCTTCGGAACGCTCCAGCGCCTGCCTGGCCTGCATGTGGGCGGAGACGTCGCGCGCGGTGATGAAGATGCGCTGATGGACCTCGGACCAGCGCGCCGCGACCGACATCAGGATCACCCGGCCATCCTTGCGCCGCACGTGCAGCGGGATGTCGGGACGTTCCGGATGCTCCTGCTGCATGCTGAGGTGGATGCTGCGCGCCTCCGCATGCTGATCCGGGTGGACCAGCGCGTCGTAACGCCTGCCGGCCAGCTCGGCCGGCTCATAGCCGAGCAGCGCGCGGGCGGCGGCGTTCACGCGCAGAATCGTGCCGTGCATGTCGACCACGGCCATCAGGTCGAGCGCATTGTCGATCAGGGCGGCGTTTTCGTCGGCGAGCAGGTGCTGCCCACTGGATGTGCTGGAAGAGAAGTCGAGATTGGTCACGGAAGTGGCGGCGGGGCGCTGAGGTGGGTGCGGGCGCAAGCCGGCCCGGCGCCGCAAGTATACCGATTTCCGTACGGCAACTGAACGCTACGACGCGAATTTACGACACTTGTCTAGACATCTTTCCGCAACTCGCCCGCCTCGTCCTCGTCCCGCATGGCGACGAAGTCGCGTTCGAACATCGCGTGCAGCTCTTCACGCGCGCGCCGCGCCATCGAGACATACTGTTCGCGGTCCTTGTAATAAGGATAAACCTCGAGCACGCTCTTGAGATTGTGTTCACGGAAGCGCATCGCCGCCTGGCGCGCAAGGTAGGCGCCGAAGCCCAGTTCTTCCATCGCGCGCCGGCCCAGCATCAGGGCCGAATCGAAGGTTTCGCGCTCGATCACGGTCACGCCCAGGTCCATCAGCTCGTAATAGTGGGTGACGTTGCGGGCCCGCGCCAGGATGGTCAGGCCGGGGAACTCGGCGCGCACTGCGGCCGCCAGTTTCAGGCTGTCCTCGATGCCGTCGACCGCCAGCACCAGGGCGCGCGCCCGCGCGGCGCCGGCGGCATGCAGCAGGTCGGTACGGGTCGCGTCGCCGTAGAAGACCTTGAAGCCGAACTGGCGCAGCGTGTCGACGTTGTCCGGGTCGTGGTCGAGCATGGTGAGCGGCACCTGGTTGGCGTGCAGCAGGCGGCCCACGATCTGGCCGAAGCGCCCGAAGCCGGCGATGATCACGTGGCCGGCGTTCTCCTCGATGGTGTCGGCGGCGCGCTGGCGGCGACCCTGCCAGCGCGGTTCCAGCACCCGGTCGTAGAGGATCAGGAGCAGGGGCGTGGCCACCATCGACAGCGCCACCACGACCACCAGCAGGGAGCTCGTCGCCGGGTCGAACACGCGCGCCGCGGCGGCCGCGCCGAACACCACGAAGGCGAATTCGCCGCCTTGCGAGAGCAGGAAGGCGAACAGCACGCGCTGGCGCCCAGCGATGCCGAAGCTGCGCGCGAGCAGCCACAGGACCAGCAGCTTGACGGCAAGGAAGCCGGCGGCGATGAGGAGGATGCGCAGCGGCTCGGCCAGGAAGACGCCGAAGTCGACCGACATGCCGACCGCGATGAAGAACAGGCCGAGCAGCAGGCCCTTGAAGGGTTCGAGGTCGGTTTCCAGCGCGTGCCGGTATTCCGAGTCCGCCAGCAGCACGCCCGCCATGAAGGCGCCCAGGGCCATCGACATGCCGGCGTAGGCCATCAGGAGCGAGATCGAGATGACCAGCAGCAGGGCAAAGGCGGTGAAGATCTCGCGCATGCTGGTGCGCGCGATGAAGCGCAGCACGGGCCGCACCAGGAAGCGCCCGGCCACCACCAGGCCGGCGATGACGGCGGCGGCCTTGAGCGCCGCCAGCCAGCCCCCGCCCGCATGGCTGTCCGCCATCCCGAGCAGCGGCACCAGGGCGATCATCGGGATCGCGGCGATGTCCTGGAACAGCAGGATGGAAAAGCCGGCCTGGCCGGCCGGCGTCGGGATCAGGTTGCGCTCCTGCATGGTGGTGAGCGCGATCGCGGTCGAGGACAGCGACAGGCCGAGGGCGGCGATCAGGGCCGCTTTCCAGTCGACGCCCAGCAGGACGGCGACCAGCGCGAGTGGAATGGTGACCCCGGCCACCTGGGCGCTGCCCCAGCCGAAGATCGAGCGGCGCAGCGACCACAGGCGCTGCGGCTCGAGCTCCAGGCCGATCACGAACAGCAGCAGCACGACCCCGAACTCGGAAAAGTGCAGGATGGTCTCGACTTCGCGAATCAGGCCGAGGCCCCAGGGGCCGATGGCGATCCCGGCCAGCAGGTAGCCGAGCACGGCACCCAGGCCCAGGCGCTTGGCGATCGGCACCGCGACGACGGCGGCCGCCAGGTAGACCAGGGCATTGACGAGGACATCATGTTCCATGGGCGCCTCCGGCGCTGGCGAGCAGTGCGCGCAGCGCTTCCGCATGGCGCTCGGCGGCGCCCTCGTCGGGGTGGTCGGCGCCGTAGAACACGTGCGGCGCCAGCCAGCGCATGCCGCAGGCGAGCGCGGTCTGCTGCAGCGGCACGAGGAAATCCTCGAGGGGGCGGCCGTGCGCGCCGCCCGGGCCGTAATCGCTCAGCCGGCTGTTGCAGGCGACCGCGGCGAAGGCGGACTTGCCGGCCAGGCGCCCGTCCGGCCGCGCCCACTCGGGCTTCAGGACGGTGTCGAGCCACTCCTTGAGCAGGGCCGGCATCGCATACCAGGCCAGCTGGAACACGAAGACCACCAGCGGCGCATCGAGCAGCAGGGCGCGCTCGCGGCGCACGTCGATGTACAGGTCCGGGTAGAGCTGGTAGAGGTCCTGTACCTGCACGCCGGGCAGGCCGGCGGCGGCCTCGGCCACCCGGCGGCTGATGCGCGAGCGGTGCAGGGAAGGGTCGGCGAAGACGACGAGGGCGCGGAGTTCGGGATGCATGGCGGTGTTGTCGAAAGTGTCAGGGATTGTACCTTGCAATATTGAAACGGTTGTGCCTTCGGCGCGTACGTACCGTCACATTCTTGTGTCAGGATTGGCATCGAGATATTACAATTGCTCCTTTCACAAAAAACAGACATCCAGCATGGCGCAAGATGCAGCGGCAGTACCCCGGTCCTTCGCCCAGGGCGGCGGCGAACTCGGCAAGATCATCGACGAACACGACTGGAGCGCCACCAGTCTCGGTCCCATCGCCGGCTGGCCGCCGGTCCTGCGCAACACGGTCGAGCTGATCCTGCGCTCGCCGGTGCCGATGGTGACGATGTGGGGCGCGGACGGGATCATGATCTACAACGACGGCTATGCCCTGATCGCGGCCGAGCGTCATCCGGCGCAACTGGGCGTGCCGGTGCGCGCGAGCTGGCCCGAGGAGGCCGACTTCAACGACAACGTGATGCGCGTCGTGCTGGCCGGCGGCACGCTGTCCTACCGCGACGCCGAGTTCAAGCTGCGGCGTCACGACGTGCCCGAGCAGGTCTGGCTGAACCTCGACTATTCGCCCATCGTGGACGAGCGCGGCGCCATCGCCGGCGTGCTGGCGCTGCTTACGGAAACCACCGACAAGGTGCGCGCCGAGCGCTACCTGGCCGGCGAACAGGACCGCCTGCGCGCCATGTTCGCCCAGGCCCCGGGCTTCATGGCCATGCTGGTCGGCCCTGAGCACCGTTTCGAACAGGTCAACCAGGCCTACCTGGGCCTGGTCGAACGCGAGCATCTGCATGGGCGCACGGTGCGCGACGCGCTGCCGGAAGTCGCATCGCAGGGATTCCTGGAGCTGCTCGACGCCGTGTATGCCGGCGGCCGTCCGCACATTGGCGAGTCGACGCCCATCTGGCTCAGGGGCGCCGATGGCGACAGCCATCTGCACTACCTGGACTTCGTGTACCAGCCGGTGCGGGCCGAAGACGGCGCCGTGATCGGCATCTTCGTGCAGGGCAGCGACGTCACCGAGCGGGTGCTGGCCGAGCGCGCCCTGCGCGAGAGCGAGGCGCGCTTTCGCACCTTCGCCCAGGCCATGCCGAACCAGGTCTGGGCGGCCGACGCGAGCGGGCGCCTGAACTGGTTCAACGAGACCATCTACCGCTACAGCGGCTACGACCATGCGGCGCTGGCGGAAGACGGCTGGGGCCGCATGATCCACCCGGGCGACCTGCAGGCCATCCGCGCGCGCTGGAGCGAATCGGTCGCCACCGGCGCCCAGTTCGAGTTCGAGGTGCGACTGCGCCGCGCCGACGGCGCCTACCGCTGGCACCTGAACCGCGCCGTGCCCCTGCGCGGCGACAACGGCGAGGTGATCGGCTGGGTCGGCACCAATACCGACATCGAAGAACAGAAGACCATCGCCCAGCGCTATGCGGCGCTGAACGAAGACCTGCAGGGCCAGGTGGCGCTGCGTACCGCCGAGCGCGACCGCATGTGGCGCCTGTCCAAGGACATCCTCCTCGTCTGCCGCTTCGACGGCCGGGTCGAGGCGGCCAGCCCCTCCTTCGGCGCGCTGCTGGGCTGGTCCGATGCGGAGATCGTCGGCCGCAACTTCATGGAGCTGGTACACCACGAAGACCGCGCCGCCACCATCGCCCAGATGGCCGCGCTCGGCCAGGGCGGCTACGTCAACAAGTTCGAGAACCGCTACCGCCGCAAGGACGGCAGCTGGTGCCTGCTGTCCTGGACGGCCGCGCCGGACGAAGGCTTCGTGCACGCGATCGGGCGCGACATCACTGCCGAGCGCGAGCAGCAGGAGGCGATCCGCCGCACCGAGCTGGCCCTGCAGCAGTCGCAGAAGATGGAAACGATCGGCAAGCTGACCGGCGGCGTGGCCCACGACTTCAACAACCTCCTGCAGATCATCTCGGGCAACCTGCAGCTGCTGCAGATGGCGAATGGCAATGCCGACTCACGCGCCGACCGCGTGCGCTGGATCGAGAGCGCCCGCTCCGCGGTCGAGAAGGGCGCCAAGCTGGCCAGCTACCTGCTGGCCTTCGGCCGCCGCCAGCCGCTCGAACCGAAGGTGATCAAGGTCGGCCGGCTGCTGGCGAACATGGAAGACATGCTGCGCCGCGCGCTGGGCGAGGAGATCGAGATCGAGATGGTGATTTCCGGCGGTCTGTGGAACACGGCGGTGGACGTCGGCCAGGTCGAGAACGCGGTGCTGAACCTGGCGATCAATGCGCGCGACGCCATGGAAGGCAGCGGCCGCATGACCATCGAGGCCACCAATGCGGTGCTGGACGAGATGTACTGCCGCGGCCACGGCGACGTGATGCCGGGCCAGTACGTGATGCTGGCCGTGACCGACACCGGCTCGGGCATGGCGCCGGAAGTCGCCGCCCGCGCCTTCGAACCCTTCTTCTCGACCAAGGAAGAAGGCAAGGGTACGGGCCTGGGGCTGTCGATGGTCTACGGTTTCGTGAAGCAGTCGGGCGGCCACGTGAAGATCTACAGCGAGGTCGGCCAGGGCACCACGGTCAAGATCTACCTGCCGCGCAGCACCGCGGCCGAGGAGCCGATCGGCCCGGCCCAGCAGCAGGGCGCCGTCGGCGGCAGCGAGACCATCCTGGTTGCCGAGGACGACGAGGCGGTGCGCGCCACCGTGGTCGAGATGCTGACCCAGCTCGGCTACCGGGTGCTGAAGGCGTCGGACGCGGCGAGCGCGCTGGCCGTGATCGAGAGCGGAGCGCCGATCGACGTGCTGTTCACCGACGTCGTCATGCCGGGCACGCTGCGCAGTCCGGAGCTGGCCCGCATCGCGCGCGAGCGCCTGCCCAATCTGGCGGTGCTGTTCACCTCGGGCTATACGGAGAACGCCATCGTCCACGGCGGGCGGCTCGACCCGGGCGTGGAACTGCTCGGCAAGCCTTATACCCGCGAACGCCTGGCGCGCCGGATTCGCCAGGTGCTGGCGAAGCAGAAAGCCGTTCCGGAAGCGCAGGAGGCGCCAGCCGCTGCGCCCGAGGCCGGCGGCCTTTCCATCGTGCTGGTGGAAGACGAAGCGGCGATCCGCGCGAACACCGCGGCCCTGCTCGAGCACCTCGGGCACCAGGTGCGCGCGGCCGGGGACGCCGAAAGCGCGCTGCCCATGGTCACGCATGGGACCGACATCCTGATCACCGATGTGCAGCTGCCCGGCATGTCGGGCGACGCGCTCGCGGCCCAGGCGCGCAGCAAGCTTCCTGGCATCCGGATCGTGTTTGCGACCGGCAATGGCGAAGTGGCGAACTGGCCGGACGCCGTGGTGCTGCGCAAGCCCTACGACCTGCAGAGCCTGGTAAGGGCGCTCGGCCGGGAGCCGGTCGCCGGCTGAGGCGGCCTCCTACACGGCCCGCTGGCCTGCGCCTATTCGTGCGCGGCGCCGGCGGGTCTATCATGGCCTTTTGGATACCCAGTCAAACAGGAGGCCATATGTCGATGCAAGCCGAAGGGAAGGACGCCAAGGGACGCAACTACCACCAGACCACGAAGGACGGCACCGGCAGCGCCGCCAGCGTCGGGACGGGCGGCACCGGGGATATCGGAGCGATGGGCAGCGAAGCCAGCCGGCAGTCCGCCAGCCGGACCGATGACCTGCTCGCCGGCAACACGACCCACGAGGAAGCCGACCAGGCTTTCCAGGGAGGCAGCGACAAGGGGCAGATCCAGACGGGCATGGAAGGCATCGCCGGCGGGAAAGGCAACCGCCAGTCCGGCCAGCAGGGCGCCAACCGACAGGGCGCCGACCTGCAGGATCCGGCCGAGACCGACCCTACCCAGTACGACCAGGGCAGCGCCGACCGCGAACGCTGAGCCCGGGTAGAGGACCAGCCCCTGGCGGCGCGGGATGCTAGCGCCGCAGCCGGTACAGCACGTGGCGTGACAGCCGGTGTTCCAGCGGCAGGGCCGGGTGCGCGAAGCCGCCCCCGGTGTCTTCAACCATGCCCAGCTTTTCCATCACCGCCCGCGAACGCAGGTTTTCCGGCACGGTAAAGGAGACGATTTCGTCCAGTTCCAGTTCGTCGAAGCCATAGGCCAGGCAGGCGCGCGCCGCCTCGCCGGCGAGCCCTTTGCCCCAGTACGCGGGGGCCAGGCGCCAGCCGATGTCGGCGCAGGGCGCGAAGGGGAGCAGGCTGTCCGCGTCATGGCGCTTCAGGCCGACGAAGCCGGCCAGCTGCCCCTCGGTCTCGAGCGCGAAATAGCAGGCGCGGGTGCGTGCGAACAGCGCCTGTTGAGCGGTGACGAAGGCCTCCACCTGCTCCATGCTCATGGGGCCGGGCAGGAACTCGATGACGCGCGGATCCTGGTTCATCGCGTAAAAGGCAGGCGCGTCCTCAGGGCGCCAGCAACGCAGGACCAGGCGGGATGTGCGGATCACTTCCATGTTCACGCCGCCGTGGCCCGGCGCGCCGCTACGGCCTCTTCGATGAAGCGGGCGGTGCGCGCGGCCTGGGTCACCGGCAGCATGTGGCCGCCGTCGACCAGATCGAGCCGGCAGCCGGCCACCTTGTCGGCCAGCGCCTGGCCGTTCACCTGCCAGTCGAGGATGCGGTCGCCCCGGCCGAAGAGCACGTGCACCGGGATGCCCAGCGCGGCCAGTTCGCCGTAGCGCTGCGCCAGGCGCGGCATGTGCTCGCGCAGGGCCAGCAGGTCGCCTGCGCTGGCAAGGAACTGGCTCGGCCGCAGGCTGAGCAGGCCGCCGCCGCGGGTGGCGAAATCGCGTGCCGGCTGTTCCGGCGCGAAGACCTGGCGCAGTACGCGCTTGCTCCCGAGGATGCCGGCCGGGACGGCAAGGGTCCAGGCGAACAGGGTGCGCAGCCAGGCGCTTTCGATGGCCAGTGCGCGGAAGGCCGGCGGCACGCTGCCATCCGTGTGGGTCAGCGGCGCGATCAGGGCCAGGGCGCCGACCTTGCCGGGATGTTCGAGGGCCAGCGTGAGCGCGGCCGCGCCGCCGAGGGAATGGCCGACGACGGTCGGCCGCCCCAGGTTCAAGCGGTCGATCAGCGCCGCGATGGCGCGCGCCTGGGTCGAGAGGTCGGCGGGAACGCCATCCGGCCGCGAGGAGTAGCCCGAGCCGGGACGGTCGATGGTGACGACACGGTGGCGCCGCGACAGCTCGCGCACGGGGCCGTAATTGAAATGCGCCATCTGGCCGTTCAGGCCGTGGATCAGCAGCAGCGCCGGGCCTTCGCCCTCGTCGCGCACGTGCAGGCGCACCCCGTCCGCTTCGACGAACAGGCCCGTGGGCGGCAGGGCGCTTTCGATGCGCCGTGCGGTGCGTGTGCTGAACTGGTAGAGCAGCACAAGGAGCAGCGCCAGGGCGCCGCTTGCGTACAGCAGGGTGGAAGCCAGGTTCATCGTCCCGTTGCTTTCTTCAGGAGTTTCCAGTAATGGATGGGGCTCAGGCGTTCGAGCAGGGCCACGATTCTTGCGTCGCTGCCCACGAGGATGCGGGCCCGGCGACGCTCGATGCCGCGCACGACGATCTCGCCGGCCCGCTCCGGCGGCATGCGCAGCAGGCGCTCGGCGATCGCCCTCCCGCGTTCGATCTCGTGCCGGGGTGCGTCTTTCGGCGCCCGCGCATTCCTCGCGATCGCCGTCGCAACGCCGCCCGGATGCACCACGCTCACGCCGACCGTCGTGCCTTCGAGTTCATGGCGCAGCGCATTGCTGAAACCGCGCACGGCGAACTTGCTGGCCGAGTAGGCGCTCTGGCCCGGCGGCGAGATGATGCCATAGATGCTGGAGACGTTCACGATCCTGGCGTCGTCGCTCTCGCGCAGGTGCGGCAGGAATGCGCGGGTCATGCGCACCACGCCATGGAAGTTGATCTCCATGAGCCAGTCGAAATCCTCGGGAAGGATCTGCTCGAAGCTGCCGCCCAGGGCCACGCCGGCATTGTTGATCACGAGGTCGACGCGCCCATGGACCGCGTCGACAAGGCCGGGGAAAGCCGCGACGGCCGCGCGGTTGGCGACGTCGAGCACGTGGTGGGTGGCGCGCACGCCGAGCCGGCGCGCTTCTCCGGCCACTTTCTCGACGGCGGCGCCGTCGATGTCGGCCAGGGCCAGATGGCAGCCGCGCCGCGCCAGGCAAAAGGCGGTGGCGCGGCCGATGCCGCCGCCGGCCCCGGTGAGCACCGCGACACGATTCGCGAGCTTCATGTCGGGGGCCTTTCCTGCGAGGCGGCAGCCGCGCTTGCGCGCGGCGCCAGGCGCAGCACGCCGTCCTCGATGCGCCCGAAGCGGATGGTGAACAGGTCGCGCAGGTAGTTCTGGTAGACCTGCCAGGGTTGATGGGCGCCCTGCTTGGGCAGCAGGTGGCGGGCCCGCTCGACGTAGCCGGAACTGAAGTCGAGGAAGGGCGCTTCCGGCACGCCGGGGTCGCGCGGGGCGAGCGCCACCGCCTGGCCGCGCGCGTCCATGTGGCGCAGGAGGCGGCACACCCATTCGGCGGTGAGGTCGGCCTTCAAGGTCCAGGACGCGTTGGTGTAGCCGAAGGCGAGGGCGCAGTTCGGCACGTCGCTCAGCATCATGCCCTTGTAGGACATGGCCCGGCTCGGATCGACCGCGCGGCCGTCGACCACGAGGGCGGCGCCGCCGAAGAGCTGCAAGGTGAGGCCGGTGGCCATCACCACCAGGTCGGCTTCCAGCGCGCGGCCTGACTGCAGCAGGATGCCCTTGTCCGTGAAGCGCGCGATGTGGTCCGTCACCACCGACGCCTTGCCCTTGCGGACGGCGCTGAACAGGTCGCCGTCGGGCACGACGCAGACGCGCTGGTCCCAGGGTTTGTAAGCGGGCGTGAAGTGTTCGGCGGCCGCCTCCTTCGAACCCAGCTGGTGGGCGGCCATCTCGACGATCTTCTTCTTGACCAGTTCCGGCTTGCTGCGCGCGAGCCAGTAGAGGAACATGCTTTCGCCTATCACGCGCCAGCGCGTGAGGAACCAGGCCAGGGATTCGGGGAAGAGGGCGCGCATGCGTTCGGCGAAGCGGTAGCGTGCGGGCCGCGCGACCACATAGCTGGGGGAACGCTGCAGCATGGTGACGTGTTGCGCCCGTTCGCCCATGGCCGGCACCAGCGTCACGGCGGTCGCCCCGCTGCCGATCACGACCACCCGCCGGCCAGTGTAGTCGAGGTCCTCGGGCCAGAACTGGGGCTGCACGATGCGGCCCCTGAAGGCCTCTTCGCCCTCGAAGCGCGGGCGGTAGGCCTCGTCGTAGCTGTAGTAGCCGCTGCACAGGTAGAGGAAGCGGGCGCGGATGCTGCGGGTGGAACCGTCCCGCAAGCGCGCCTCGACCGTCCACATGGCGTCGCGGCTGCACCAGCTGGCGCCCGTCACCTTGTGGCCGTAGCGGATATGGGCGTCGACGCCGTTTTCCAGCGCCGTCTCGCGGACATAGGCGCGGATGGCCGGACCGTCGGCGATGGCCCTGGCCTGGCGCCAGGGACGGAAACCATAGCCGAGGGTGTACATGTCGGAATCGGAGCGGATGCCGGGATAGCGGAACAGGTCCCAGGTGCCGCCCATGGCCTCGCGCGCTTCCAGGATCGCGTAGTGCTTGCCGGGACAGCGGCGCTGCAGGGTGGCGGCCGCGCCGATGCCGGACAGGCCGGCGCCGACGATCAGGACATCGAGCACAGGATCGGCGCCGCGATCGGCATGGTCTCCGGCGGACGCGGTAAGGGGCATGGAGTCTCCACTGTCTTGTTCGTTATCTTGACACTCTACATTGTCAGAATTCGTGAGGCAAGTTTCTGTGTAGAATGTCGTCATGAAAGCCGAGCTCCCCCCGACCCGGTCCTACCGGGGATTGTCCCAGGACGAGCGGCGCGCCGAACGCCGCGCGCGCCTGATCGCCGCCGCCATCGCCGTCTACGGCGAACGCGGCTACCACCAGGCGACCGTGAAAGCCGTGTGCGAGGCCGCGGGCCTCACCGAGCGCTACTTCTACGAATCCTTCGCCAACAGCGAAGCGCTCCTGATCGATTCCTTCAATGCGGTAACGTATTCTGTGCTGGGCGAGATCACCCAGGCCGCCAGGGAAGCGGGACGGGCGCGCACGGCCCGCTCGCGCGCCATGCTGCATGCCTACTTCGCGGCCCTGCAGCGCGAGCCGCAATCGGCGCGCGTGTTCCTGGTCGAGATCCGCGGTGTCAGCCGCGCGGTGGACCAGGCCTTCGACACGGCGCTGCGCGCCATCGGCAAGGAAGTCGCCCGCATCGTCGCGCCGCCCGGCGCGGCCGATGACGAACTGCTGCAGGCCGGCGTGGTGGGCGGGGTGATCCACATCGCGCTGCGCTGGATCGAGGATGGCTACCAGCCGGACATCGAGTCCGCGGTGGACACGGCGCTCAAGCTCGGTACGGTGCTGGCTTCGCGCAAGTAAAAAAAACCCGGTGCGAGCCGGGTTTTTTCTTTTCTGCCCCGAAGGAATCAGAACTGGTAGGAGACGCCGACGCTCAGGTTGGTCACGTCGCTGCCCGGACGCTGCAGTTCGAGGCGGGTCGAGATCCGCGGGGTGATCGCGTAGGCCACGCCGATGCCGGCCACGGTGCCCGAATCGTGGGCCTTGCCGCTGCCGTAGCCGCGGACATTGGCTTCGGCTTCCAGGCGGTTGTAGCCGACGCGGCCCAGCAGGCTGAAGCCGGCGCCCAGCGGCAGCGTGCCGACCAGGGACAGCGAGGCTGCCTTGAATTCCACTTCGCTGTACAGGCCGTAGGCGACCATGTCGAACTCGCCCATGCGGCGGTAGCCGGCTTCGATCGCGAGGTTCTGGTGGACGTTGTAGCCGACGAATGCCCCGGCGCTGCTGCTGCGGCCCGAGACGTCGTCCATCTTGGTGGTGCCGACGTCGACGCCTGCGTACAGGGTGCCCGGCTGGGCGGCGAATGCGGAAGACGCGGCCAGCAGGGCTGCGGCGGCTGCAATGTGCTTGATCATATGAATGCCTTTTTTACGTTTTTATGCCTGCGCTGATTCGCAGGGGGGCGGATTATTGCACGTTGTCAACAAAACCGCAAATTCGGCGCAAATGGCTCGCTTGCATATTTTGTTCGGCCTTTCCCGATGTTATGCTTAATACATAAAGCAATAGATGGGAAAGGCCGAGTTCCTTCAAAACTTAGAACTGGTAGGCGACGCCTGCGCTCAGGTTGCGAATGCCGCTGCCGGTCTTCTGGAACTCCACGCGGCCCGAGACCTTCGGGGTGAAGGCGTAGCCGACGCCGGCGCCGATCACGGCGCGGGTGGTGGTGTTGCTGTCCTTGAAGTCGCCGTAGCGGACCTTGCCTTCCACCGCGCTCACGCCCAGGCGGCCGAAGACGCTGAAGCTTTCGCCGACCGGCATGCTGGCGATACCCGACACGGTCCAGGCGTCGCCGCTGGCCTTGTAGCCATAGGATTCGTCTTCGCCCAGGCGGCGGTAGCCGGCTTCGACCGCAAAGTTCTTGGTCACGTTGTAGCCGGCGAAGGCGCCGTAGCTGGTTTCCTTTTGCCCGTCGATGCGGGTCTTGCCGAGGTCCGCACCGGCGTAGAAGGTATTGGCGTCCGCGGCGAAGGCGGCGGTGGAAGCGGCGAGCAGGGCAGCAGCGGCTGCGATTTTCTTGAACATATTTTTACCTTTGGTCTCTAGGGTGTTGGGGTTAATTCCCGAACACGCGTGGATTATTGCATGTGGGATAGATTTTGCACCAGAGACCAATCTCTGAATATTGTTTGGAGATGTAACAAGGTATGCATAGGACCTTTGCCGATTAAAGCAATCTGGCATATGGATGCATATAGACCGGCCCAAAAAAAGGGCTGTGGTCGCGATTGCTAGGTGAACCAAATCGCGTTGTCCAAGTCACACGCATCGTCGAGTTAACTCATCCTGGAGTAACGATGCAAAGCCTGCGCTTCGACGAATTGTTCGCCTGCCTGTCCGTGGCGCCATTGTCCAAAGCCGCTATCTGGCGAACTATTCAGGCTGGCAGCGATTATTGGATGCGCAAGCGTTGCGTACATCAGCCCATTGGCTAAGTAATGCGGTACGACAAGGTAAGTAAAGGTAGCTGCACAAGCGCAATCAACGCGAACACAGCCCAGAAAAAAGCCGCCCCGAGGGTAATCCCGTTCAGTTAGCGTAGCGTAGGGCGGACGGCTTCGCCGTCCGCGCGTTCAAACAGTGCATGAACAGCATGCGTCGCATCCATTCAACTGGGAGGTGAACGCGCGGACGTTCGTAATTCCGGGCATTGCCCGCAATTACCCCGTCCACCCTACAACAGCTTCCACTTCGCTTAACTGAACGGCATTACCGCCTCGAGGGCGGCTTCGCTGTCCGGAGACGGGTCAGATGTGCAGTGCGTGTCCCAGCGCGCGCAGGGCGGCTTCCTGCACCGCCTCGCCCAGGGTCGGATGGGCGTGGATGGTGGCGCCGATGTCTTCCAGCTGGGCGCCCAGCTCGATCGACTGGGTGAAGCCGGCCGCCAGTTCCGACACGGCGCCGCCGACGGCCTGCCAGCCGATGATGCGGTGGTCGCTCTTCCTCGCCACCACGCGCACGAAGCCATCGGTGCTGTCGATGGTCATGGCGCGGCCGTTGGCGCTGAAGGGGAAGCTGGCCGTGATGATCTCGACGCCTGCCTTGTCGGCGTCCTGCGGCGACATGCCGACCACCACGATCTCGGGATCGGTGAAGCACACCGCGGGGATGGCGGCCGGCGCGAAGTGGCGGCGCTTGCCGGAGACGATCTCCGCCACCATCTCGCCCTGCGCCATCGCGCGGTGGGCCAGCATCGGTTCGCCCGTGAGGTCGCCGATGGCCCAGACATTGCGCATCGAGGTCCGGCACGCGTCGTCGACCTTGACCGCGCGCCCGTTCATGTCGAGCATCAGGTTTTCCAGGCCCCAGCCGGTCGTGCGCGGCTTGCGGCCGACGGCGACCAGCACGCGGTCCGCTTCCAGCAGCGCCTCCACGCCGGAGGCATCGCGCACGCGCACGCGTCCTTCCTCGTCGAGCCCCTGCACCGAGGTCGCCAGGCGCACTTCCACGCCCAGGCGGCCAAGGGCGGCCGCCACCGGTTTCACGAGGTCGGCGTCATACGCCGGCAGGATCCGGTCCGCCGCTTCCACGACCGTCACCTGGCTGCCCAGCTTGCGATAGGCCGTGCCCAGCTCGAGGCCGATGTAGCCGGCGCCGACCACGACCAGGCGCTGCGGGATCTCGCGGGGCGACAGGGCCTCGGTCGAGGAGATCACGCGGTCGCCAAACGGCATGAAGGGCAGTTCGACCGCTTCGGAACCGCTGGCCAGCAGCATGTGCTCGCAGCGGATGCGCACCGTGGCTTCCTCCGATCCCTCGGGCCTTACCTCGACGGTCTTGCCGTCCAGGATGGTCGCCCAGCCGTTCACCAGCTTGACGCCGTTCTTCTTGAGCAGGGCGCCGACGCCGCCGGTCAGCTTCTTGACGATGCCGTCCTTCCAGGCCACCGTCCGTTCGATGTCGATGCGCGGCTCCGCGCTCGTGATACCCAGCGGCGAAGTCTCGGCCGCGTAGCTGCGCGCCTTGCAGAATTCCTCGGCCGCGTGGATCAGCGCCTTCGAGGGAATGCAGCCGATGTTCAGGCAGGTGCCGCCGGGCGCGGCGCCTTCGACCAGCACGGTCGGCACGCCCAGCTGTCCGGCGCGGATGCCGGCCACGTAGCCGCCCGGTCCGCCGCCGACGATGAGCAGGGTGGTGTTGATGGTCTCCATGCGCATTTACTCCACGAAAATGGTCGCCGGGGCTTCGAGGTAGCCGCGGATCGCCTGGATGAACTTCGCAGCCACCTGGCCGTCGATGACGCGGTGGTCGAAGGAGGACGACAGGTTCATCATCTTGCGCGCCACCATGGCGCCGTCCCTGATCACCGGACGGTCGACGATGCGGTTGGTGCCGATGATGGCCACTTCCGGACGGTTGATGACCGGCGTGGTCACGATGCCGCCCAGCGGGCCCAGGCTGGTGATGGTGATGGTCGATCCCGTCAGCTCGTCGCGCGTGGCCTTGCCGCTGCGTGCGGCGTCGGCCAGGCGCGCGACTTCCGCGGCGGCGGCCCACGGGTCGAGCGATTCGGCGTGGCGCACCACCGGCACCATCAGGCCGGCGTCGGTCTGGGCGGCGATGCCCAGGTGGACCGGGTCGTACTGCGTGAGCAGGTTGTTGTCGTCGTCGTAGCGCGCGTTCATCATCGGGTAGGCGCGCAGCGACAGCACCACCGCGCGCATCAGCAGCGGCAGGAAGGTCAGCTTGCCGCGCTCGGCGCCATATCTGGCGTTGAGCTGGGCGCGCAGGGCTTCCAGTTCGGTGACGTCGATCTCTTCGACATAGGTGAAGTGCGGGATGTTGCGCTTGGCTTCCTGCATCTTCTCCGCGATCTTGCGGCGCAGGCCGATCACCGGCGCGGCATGTTCGCCTTCCAGTTTGGCGTAGCGCTTGTCGGCGCCGCCAGCCTGGCCCCCGCCGCGGCGGCCGGACACGTGGGCGTCCAGGTCGGCGTGGGTGATGCGGCCTGCCGGGCCGGAGCCGTGCACGAACTGCAGCTCGATCCCGAGGTCCCAGGCACGGTGGCGCACGGCCGGCGCAGCCAGCGGTTTTTCACCTTCGCCGCGCATCAGGGTAGGCGCATGCTGGGGAGCCCGCGATACGGGCGCCGGCGCAGGCTTGGCCGGCGCTTTCGGGGGCGCCGACACCGCGGCCTGGGCCGCCGAGCCAACTTCGGCTGCCGCCACGGCTTCGAGTTGCGGATCGCCGACTTCCTCGGCCGGGGCGGTCGCGGCAGCGGATTTGACCGGCTCCTGCTTCGCCTTCTCGCCCGAGAAATTACCGGCGCCTTCCACTTCGAGGCGGATCAGTTCCGCGCCCACGGCCAGCGACTGGCCGACAGCGCCGCCCAGGGAAGTGATGACGCCCGCCACCGGCGAGGGAATCTCGACGGTCGCCTTGTCGGTCATGACATCGGCCAGCACCTGGTCTTCCTTGACCGTGTCGCCCGGCTGCACGTGCCAGGCCACCACTTCGACTTCGGCGATGCCTTCGCCGAGGTCCGGCATTTTAATGACGTGAATGCCCATTCTCTCAACCCTCCATCGCACGTTTCAGGGCCGCGCCGACACGGTCCGGCCCCGGGAAGTAAGCCCATTCCTGCGCATGCGGATACGGGGTGTCCCAGCCGGTGACGCGCTCGATCGGCGCCTCCAGCTGGTAGAAGCAGTGTTCCTGCACGAGGGCCGCGAGCTCGGCGCCGAAGCCGCTGGTGCGGGTGGCTTCGTGCACGATCACGCAGCGGCCGGTCTTCTTGACCGAGTTGACGATGGTCTCGAGGTCGAGCGGCCAGATGCTGCGCAGGTCGATGACTTCCGCGTCGACGCCGCTCTCGCGTGCCGCCGCTTCCGAGACCCACACCATGGTGCCGTAGGCCAGCACGGTGACGTCATTGCCCGGGCGGACGATGGCGGCCTTGTCCAGGTCGACCTTGTAGTACCCGGTCGGGACG
Source organism: Massilia sp. BKSP1R2A-1 (assembly GCF_050586525.1). NCBI lineage: Bacteria > Pseudomonadati > Pseudomonadota > Betaproteobacteria > Burkholderiales > Oxalobacteraceae > Massilia > Massilia sp. BKSP1R2A-1. The sequence goes on from NZ_JBOBRE010000005.1 coordinate 105,123, forward strand.
TTGCCCAGCGCATGGCCGGACCAGGGCACGACCGGACGGTCGTGGTGGCCGTCGAAGGGGCCGTTGTACAGGCGTTTCGGCTCCAGGAAGATCACCGGGTCGTCGTTCTCGATCGAGGCGATCAGCAGGCCCTTGGCGTCGTAGGGATTGGACGGCATCACGGTGCGCAGGCCGCAGACGTGGGTGAAGAAGGCTTCCGGGCTCTGGCTGTGGGTCTGGCCGCCGTAGATGCCGCCGCCGCAGGGCATGCGGATCACCATCGAGGAGGTGAACTCGCCGGCCGAGCGGTAGCGCAGGCGCGCCGCTTCCGACACGATCTGGTCGGTCGCCGGATAAAAATAGTCGGCGAACTGGATCTCGACCACGGGCCGCAGGCCATAGGCCGCCATGCCGACGGCCGTGCCGACGATGCCGCCTTCCGAGATCGGCGCGTCGAACACGCGCGACTTGCCATACTTGGCCTGCAGGCCGTCGGTGACGCGGAACACGCCCCCGAAGAAGCCCACGTCCTGGCCGAACACCACGACGTTGCCGTCGCGTTCCATCATCACGTCCATCGCCGAGCGCAGCGCCTGGATCATGGTCATCGGCATGGTCGCCGTGTCCTTGGTTTGATCGTCACGTGCCATGCTCATACTCCCAGTTCCTGTCGCTGCCGGCGCAGGTGCTCCGGCATGTCTTTATAGACGTCCTCGAACATCGTCGCGGCGCTCGGGGCGCGCTCGTCGCCCAGGATGCCGTAGGATTCGGCCTCCTTCTGGGCCGCGAGGATCTCGGCCTCGAGTTCGGCCTGGACCTGCTCGTGCTCTTCGTCCGACCACCAGCCATTCTTCGTCAGGTGCTGGCGCAGGCGCACGATCGGGTCGCCCAGCGGGAAGTGCTGGAAGTCGTCGGCCGGGCGGTAGCGCGAAGGATCGTCCGAGGTCGAGTGCGGGCCGGCGCGGTAGGTGACCCATTCGATCAGGGTCGGGCCCAGGTTGGAGCGGGCGCGTTCGGCGGCCCAGCGCGAGGCGGAGAGCACAGCCAGGAAGTCGTTGCCGTCCACGCGCAACGAAGCGATGCCGCTGCCGATGCCACGGGTGGCGAAGGTGACGCTTTCGCCGCCGGCGATGGCCTGGAAGGTCGAGATCGCCCACTGGTTGTTCACCACGTTCATGATCACCGGCGCGCGGTAGACGTGGGCGAAGGTCAGCGCCGTGGAGAAATCGGATTCGGCGGTGGCGCCGTCGCCGATCCAGGCGGCGGCGATCTTGGTGTCACCCTTGATGGCCGAGGCCATGGCCCAGCCCACGGCTTGCGGATACTGGGTGGCGAGGTTGCCGGAAATGGTGAAGAAGCCGGCGCGGCGCACCGAGTACATGACCGGCAGCTGGCGGCCCTTGAGCGGATCGCGCTCGTTGGACAGCAGCTGGCAGATCATCTCGACCAGCGGCACCTGCTTGGCGAACAACAGGCTCTGCTGCCGGTAGGTCGGGAAGTGCATGTCGCCGTCTTCCAGGGCCAGGGCCTGGGCGGTGCCGATGGCTTCCTCGCCGAGCGACAGCATGTAGAACGACATCTTCTTCTGGCGCTGGGCGATCACCATGCGCGCGTCAAAAATGCGGGTTTTCATCATGGTGCGCAGGCCGAAGCGCAGTAATTCAGGATCGGCTTGCGGCGCCCAGGGGCCGACGGCATCGCCGTTCTCGTCCAGGACGCGGATCAGGCCGGTCGCGATGTCGCTCGTATCGAGCGGCGCCACGTCGACGGGCGGACGCCGGACGGAACCGGCGGGACTCAACTGCAGGTACGAAAAATCGGTCTTGCATCCCGGGCGGCCGGTAGGCTCCGGTACATGCAGCGACAGAGGATTACTCTGACTCATAAACGCTACCCCTTTGTAAGGTGAATTGCGGCAAGTATTATGAGACCAAGGACGCGTCGCACGAAGGGATTGCGCAAGTATTTTCATATTGCTATGCAGCATACGCTCCCTGGAACACATTCCGGATTCGGCTGTCATGCATGCCGTTTGCCGGGCGCCTCCCACCTCGGTAGTATGGAGGCGAGCAGTTTCATCTTCATGCCGATCCGCATACGTCCATGAAAAAAACCGTCGCCGTTTTCCTCACCATGCTGGTGGCAATGCTCGGGATCGGCCTGCCGATCTGGTTCGCCATCGAGGAATCGCAACGCCAGGCCTACAAGGCGGAAAGCGCCCATGCCCTCGGCTATGCGCGCGATGTGGTGATGCGCGCCGACGAGATGGGCCGGCAGGCCTTCGACGGCTTCGTGCGGCTGAGGCCGCACGCCGGGTCGCCTTGCAGCATGGCAGCCATCGACCTGATGCGGGAGATCGACCTCGGCTCCACCTATCTCCAGGCCGTCGGATATGTCGAGAACGACCGCATGCTGTGTTCGTCGATCGGCGGGTCGACCAGCGTGCTCGAACTGGGTCCGCCAACCTTCCCGACCGACAGGGGAGTGATTATCCGAACGGGCGTGCGCTTTCCTTTTGCGCCGCAGCAGAGTTTTCTTGTCCTCCAGTCCGGTAACTACGCCGCGATCCTGCATAACCAGTTACCGGTGGACACGGCCAAGAGCGAGCCGGATGTCTTGCTGGCCGTCGTTCCCCTGGACTTCGGCCGGCCGGTCAGTATGCGCGGCCACATCGATGCCGACTGGGTGGCGCGCCTGGGTGGCAGGCGCGAGGCGGTGTTCGAGGATGACGACCACGTCGTCGCCGTCGTGCGCTCGCCGATGTTCCGGATCGTCGGCATTGCGGCGGTGCCGGCCCACTACCTGACCGGCCGCTCGAAGGACGTGGCCGCGCGCCTGGTGCCGGCCGGCCTGGTCGCCGGCATCGCACTGACCTGCGCCATCGTCTACCTGGCGCGCCAGCAGATGTCGCTGCCTGTCGCCGTGCGGAACGCGCTCCGGCGCAGGGAATTTTTCCTCGAGTACCAGCCCATCGTCGACCTGCGCAGCGGCCGCTGGACTGGCGTCGAGGCCCTGGTGCGCTGGCGCCGCCCGACCGGCGAAATCGTCATGCCCGACCTGTTCATCCCGCTCGCCGAGCAGAACGGCCTGATCGTCAAGCTGACCGCCTTGGTGCTCGAGCGCGTGTGCGCCGACACCGGCGCCTTCCTGCGCGCCAATCCATCCTTCCACGTCGGCATCAACGTGGCGCCGGCCGACTTCCACACCGGCGGCTTTCTCGAACGCCTGCAGCGTACGCTGCAGCAAATGGGCGCCCAGCCGGCCAACCTGATGCTCGAGGTGACGGAACGCGGGCTGCTCGACCCGATGGTGGCGCGCGAGACCACCGGCGCCTTGCGCCGCCACGGTTTCCTGCTGGCGATCGACGACTTCGGCACCGGCTACTCGAGCTTGTCCTATCTCGAGTCGCTGGAGCTCGACTACCTGAAGATCGACCGCAGCTTCATCGAGGCGATCGGCACCGGCGCGCCGACCAGCCAGGTGGTGGGGCACATCATCAGCATGGCCAGGGACCTGGGCCTGCGCACGATCGCGGAAGGGGTCGAAAGCCAGGCGCAGGCCGACTACCTGCGCCGGCAGGGGGTGCAGTACGGGCAGGGCTGGCTGTTCGGCCGGCCCATGCCGTTCTGGGAGATCGTGCGCCACCTGGAAGCCCAGGCGGCGCAGGAGGCTGGCCCGGTGCGCGCGGCCGGATGAGGCGTTGCGCGATCAGCGCGCGCGGCGACGGCGCGCGGCCAAGCCGGCTGCGCCGATTGCGAGCAGGCCAAAGGTGGCCGGTTCCGGAACATCATTCGCCGCGAGCTCGAAGTTGGTGGAGCTGCTCACGCCGCCGATATTCCAGGAGAGGTTGTCGACCGCGCCGCTGAAGGGACCCCAGCCGCTGCCGACCCCCGAGCTGAAGCCGACGATGGTGGCGGTGCGCGGCAAGAAGGCCTGCCAGTCGGCGAGGCTGCTGTCGTAGGCGTAACCGCCGTTCGGATCGGCGCCCAGCCCAAAACCCCAGACCTTGGTGTTCCCATCGATCAGCTCGCTCACCCATTGGTCGACCGGGGCGACCAGCCTGCCGTTGTAGATTCCCTCGAATACCAGCCCGCCGCGATCGTTGGTCATCAGATTGCCGTCCAGGTCGATCAGTACGCGCATGGAGGGGTGCTGGCCGGCGTTATTCGCGCTCGTACCGTCGCGATACCAGTCGTAGGACATCGACACCAGGCTGGAGAACGCGCCGAGCGACTGCGTGGCGTAATAGTTGCCGCCCACATTGACCGCGCCCGCCAGGTATTCGATATCCGCCTTGCCGTCGTCCGGCGCACTGAAGGCCACCGATCCGTTGCCCGAGCGCGGGTGGCTGCCGTCGATCCCGACGGTGCCGCCTTTGCGCACATTGTTGTAGTACCAGCCGCTGGCGCCGACTGCCTGGCCCTGGTTGGCGCCGGTCGGATTGGAGAAGGCGTCGCCGCCCGGATTGTTCGGATTGACGACGCCGGCGTGGGCGGCGGGTGCGGCGAGCAGGGCGACGACGGACAATGCGGCGGCTTGGCGGATCGTGATCATGGATGGCTCCCTTGTCTGTTTTGGATGGTGAAATGTTCAAGCGCTTATGCAGGAGCAATAAACATTCCAAGACGCGCGATGCGTATGGAATCAAGGGCTTGGGCCGAAAGAGCGGAGGTGGGAATGGCCGGGCTGTCAGGTTTTCCGACAGCCCGGCAGTGACACGCGCAAGGTGTCAGCGCACCACGGGCAGCTCGATATAGCTCTGGTTGGCGCTGTCGTGGTGCAGGGCGTTATCCGCCACCACGCCCGTCTTCTCGCTCTCGTTCTGCCCGCCGGTGTTCAGGTTGCGGACGAATTTCGGGAAGTTCGAAGAGGTGACTTCGACGCGGATCCGGTGGCCGGCGCCGAACTCGATCGCGGTGGCGATCGGGGTCGGGCGGATCGTCACCACTTCACCGGCCTTGAGCATCTCCGGCTTGTCGAAGCCGTTGCGGTAGCGGGCGCGGAAGATGGTGTCGCCGATGATCCAGGCGGTGCCGTCGGGCGCGACGTCGACCAGCTTCACGGCGAAGTCGGTGTCTTTCGCATTCGACGAGACCTTCAGCACGGCGTCCACGAAGCCGGCCACGCTGACAGGCTTCGGCAGCGGGTCGCTGGTGTAGACCAGCACGTCGTTGCGCGCTTCGACACCGCGCTGGTCGAACGCGCCCGGGATCACGATGCCGCCATTGCAGCAGTCGCCGCCGCCGACGGTCTGCACCGGGTTCATCGGATCGTAGCGGTAGCGGTCGGCCGCTTCGTTCGCGCCCGGCGCCTCGGACGACAGGCGGCCGTCGCCGTACAGGGAATTGGCGCGGCCAGCCGAGCGCAGGTAGAGGCGCATCGGCTTGGCGTCCTGCGGCGGCCAGGTGCCGGCGCTCTGCCATTTGTTGGCGCCCATCTCGAAGTAGCGCACGCGCGGCGTGGTCGACGGGAAGGCCTTGGTGTCGCCCTTGAGCCAGCGGTCGAACCAGCCGTAGACCGCGCCGTCGACGTCGAAGCTGGTGTCGCCCATGGAACGCTCGCCGACCGTCGTGTTCGGCCCCAGGCGGGCGAACTGGCAGTGCGGAATCGGCGCCACCACGGCGTACTGGTTGGCGCTGGCCTCCTTGTCGGTGCCCGCCGCACGGGCGTGGTTGAACAGTTCCAGGTTCGGGCCGATCGAGACGTCGTACCAGCTGTTGAACCACAGGGCCGGGACGCCCCAGCCCATGCCTTCATGGTAGAGGCCGCCCTTGTTCCAGGCCGGGTCCGCCGGGCTGCGCTTGATCAGCTCTTCAAAGGTGCCGGCCGGCTCGCCGAGCGAGCTCAGGAGCTGGTCGACGGGCAGGTGCTTGATCTGCTTGTTCCAGTCGACCTTGGGCTTGCCCGGGTCGAGGTCGTTGTAGGCTTCGATGCGAGCGCGCATTTTCTCATCGGCGATCGCCGGCAGCTGGGCGCGCAGGGGATTGTCGACGCCGTACAGCCAGACGAAGAAGAGGTTGCGCGGCACGCCGCCGGTGTACCAGTTGCCCTGCTCCTGGAAGCGGCCCACCTTGCCGATGCCGGCGCCGGAGGCCATCGGCACCATGGCGGCGTGGGCCGGGTGGTTCAGGCCGGCCAGGGCGAGTTGCCATTCGGCCGAGGACGAGCAGCCCAGGGTGCCGACCTTGCCGTTCGACCAGGCCTGCTCGGCGATCCAGCTCAGGGTGTCGTAGCCGTCGGTCTGCGGATTGCCGAGGATTTCCCATTTGCCTTCCGAGAAATAGCGGCCGCGTTCGTTCTGCACGATGAAGACGTAGCCGCGCTTGACCGACTCCAGCGCGTAGCGCATCGTCGAGCCTTTCAGCTTGCCCTCGTTATAGGGTGTCTTCCAGAGGATGACGGGGAGCTTTCCGCTCGCATTCTTCGGCATGTAGATGTCGGTCGACAGCGACACGCCATCGCGCATGCGCACCATCACGGACTGGCGCGACGTCGCGATCTGGCCGATTGCGCGGTCCTGGGCTTCCGGGCTGTATCTGGTGTAATCCTGGGCGATGGCGCCTGGCGCGATGCTGGAGGTCAGCAACGCAACGGCGACGAGACTGGCGGTGATTTTCTTCAAGTGTGCTCCCCTTTCTACCCTGCGTGATGAAGGACCGGTCATGGGCCGGCTGCGTTTCTTGCATTCTGGATACTTTAACAACTGTCGAGGCAGACGGCCAGCACACGATGCGAAAACGTTTCCCACCCGATGGCACAGGCCGGTAAACGATGTTTATTTGCGTCTTTACAACGTCGGCCTGGCCGAATGGCAGGGGCGCCAGCCTTGCGCCGTGCCTCGGGTGCGTTGCAGCATCCCGTGCTGGACGGCGCCATGGCGGCGTATGACAATCCTGTTTATGAGGCAATTTTTCCTGAACCTGCGGTGCCGCATCCTGCCGGCGCTGTTGTGGACCGCCGCGTCCGGCGCGCTGGCGCTCGACCCTTCCGCGCCCTTGGATGGCTATCGTCACGAACGCTGGGGTGAACTCGAAGGCGCACCGCGTTTCGTGGACACACTGGCACAGACCGAGGACGGCTGGCTCTGGGTAGCGTCTCGCCAAAGCGGACTGTACCGATTCGACGGCGTGCGCTTCCATCCCTATGTCGCGCGCGACGGCAGCCGCCTGCCGGATACGGCGATCAGCGTGCTGCGTCCGGGACCCGACGGGACGCTCTGGATCGGACACGGCCGCGGCGGCGTCACCCTGCTGCGCGATGGCCGCTACCGGCAACTGCTCGCGGCGTCCACCAGTGGCAGTGTGTTCGCGATCAGTCTTGGCAGCGACGGCGCGGCCTGGATCGCCGGCTGGGGTGGCCTGTTTCGCAGCGTCGGGGAGCGGGTCGAACGGATCGGCCCCGAGCAGGGCTACGGCGGCGCGCGCGCCGAGCACGTCCTGGCTGACCGCGCCGGGAGGGTATGGGCGGTCGACGGCGCCTCGATCTACCTGCGCGCATCGGGTGAGCAGCGGTTCCGACGCGTGCGCGATGCCGGCGCCGACGCCATGCTGCTCGAAGCGCGCGACGGGAGTGTCTGGCTGGTCATCGACAAGCGATTCGAACGGGTCGCCCCGCCCACGGCCGCCACGATCGGGCCCGCATCCGGCCGCAGCAGCAGCTTCCAATCGCTTTTCGATGCACATGGCAATCTTTGGTCAGGCAACTGCCCGGTAGGCTTGTGCGTGCTGCGTCCGGCAGCCTGGCGCGCAGGATCACGCTTCACGCCGGTCGGCGCGGCCGAGAAGCTCGACCAGCCCTGGCAGATGACGAGTCTTACGGTACTGTCCTTGATGGAAGACCGCGACGGCAGCATTTGGATCGGCACCCCTGCCGGCCTCGAACGGCTGCGCGACCAGGCCGTACGCATGGATGCCGCCTGGTATGACCGTGGCATCGCGGTGCCCGCACTGCACCCGGACGGCAGCCTCTACGTGGTGCAGGTCAGCAGGTACGAAGGGGCCGCCGGCCTGATGCGCATCGAGAACGGGAGAGCGGTCGCACTGCCCAATTCCCTCGGTGCGCGCGCGCTCGACGGGGCACCCGACGGCAGCCTGGTAATCGCCGGAGACCGGGGCATCGAGCGCCACCGTCCGGGCCAGGTGGAACGCATTCCTCTCCCGGCGGCCGTGAGCGGGGCCGGTCCATCGGGGCGCATCAAGGCGGTAACGGCGGGGGCGCGCGATGTGTGGCTGTGGACGGGCCACCTCGGCCTGTGGCACTACCGGGACGGCAGCTGGTCCAGCTCGGCCGAGGCCAGGGACAGGCAGGCGGGCGCGATGGCCTACGACGCGGCGGGGCGCAGCTACCACGGCTATCGCGGCGACCGCCTGCGCATCGTCGATGGGCGGGCAAGCCGCGAGTTCGGCCCGGGAGACGGTGTCGACGTCGGCGGGGTCGAGTACATCGACCCTGGCGCGCCGCTGTTGATCGCGGGCCCGCGTGGCGTGCAGGTGCTGGTGGATGGACGCTTCCGGCATCTGCGCTTCGCACCGGGGCAGGCGCTGGGCGCGGTGAGCGGGATCGCGGTGGACCGGACCGGTGTCCGCTGGCTGAACGCCGAACGGGGAATTTTCCGGGTCGAGCCCGCCGACTGGGCGCGTTCCATGGCGGATCCCGCGGTGGCGGTGCATGGCACGCTGTTCGACGCGCTCGATGGCTACACCGGCGGCGCCGCCACGACCCTGGTCGGCCGCACCGCGCTCGCGGGCCCGGACGGAACACTGTGGTTCGCCGGCGAACGCGGCCTGGCTTCGATCGACCCGCGGGGGACGGGCGGAAGGCCGCCCACCCCCGACGTCGACATCCTGTCGCTCGGCGCCGGCCAGCGCCGCTACGCCGCGCACGGACGGATCGCGCTCGAGGAGGGCACCGAAGACATCCAGATCGAGTATGCGAGCCCCAGCCTGCGCATGCCGCAGCGGGTGCGCTTCCGCTACCGCCTTGTCGAGAACGGCGCCTGGGTCGACGCCGGCCCGCGCCGCACCGCCTTCTTCCAGCGCCTGCGTCCTGGCGAGCATGTGTTCGAGGTCCAGGCCTTCAACGAGCGCGGCGTGCCCAGCCGCATCAGTACCTTGCGCTTCGATATCGCGCCCCACATGACGCAGACCTGGTGGTTCAAGGCCGGCGCCGTGCTGGCGGGAGTGCTGCTCGCCATCTTCCTGTACCGCCTGCGCATGCGGCAGCTGGCGGCCCGTATCGAAGACCGTTTCCTGGCGCGCGTGCGTGAACGGGAATCGATCGCCCGCACCTTGCACGACACCTTCCTGCAAAGCGTGCAGGGCATGTTGCTCAGCATGCAGGCGGCCACGGTGAAGCTGTCCGCCGACAACCCGCTGCGCACCGAGCTCGATCGCCTGATCGGCAGCGCGCGCGGCGTCCTGGCCGAGGGCCGTGACGAGATCCAGGGACTACGCGAAAACTTCGGCAATGCCGCGACCTTCTGGCAGGCCCTGATGCGCGACCTGGACGCCGCCGTCCCCGGTGGCAGCCTGCAGCGCATCGAGGTGGTCGAGCCGGACCTCCTGGAGCAGCTGGGCACGGTGGCGCTCTCGCGCGACCTCTACGCGATCCTGCGCGAGGCCATCATCAATGCGCTGCAACACACGGGCGGCAAGATCCGGCTGGACGCTACGCCCGACGGAAGGCAGCTCGTGCTCTCGGTGCGCGATACGGGAACCGGCCTGGGTCGGCACGCGCACGGGAAGCCCGGACACTTTGGCCTGCAAGGCATGCGCGAGCGCGCCGAGCAGATCGGCGCGAAACTGCGTATCCGCAGCGACGACGCCGGCACGACTGTCAGCATCGCCCTGCCGGCGACGCGATCACGCCGACAACGTCGTGGCGACAGCTCCCTTGCGCATGCGGATGCGGTAGGCCAGGCCAAGCACGACTAGCCAGGCCGGGATCATCCAGACCGACAGGCGCAGACCGGGCGTCAGGTACATCACCACGATGATGCCGGCCAGGAAGGCCAGGCAGAGGTAGTTGGTCAGGGGGAAGAAGGGGCTGCGGAAGGCGGTCGTCTCGCCGCTGGCCGCCTTCTGGCGGCGGAAGCGCAGGTGGCTCCAGCAGATCATGCCCCAGTTGATGACCAGGGCCGCAACCGCCAGGCCCATCAGCATGCCGAAGGCTTCCCTTGGCAGGAAGTAGTTGATGCAGATGCAGATGCCGGTGGCGACCGCCGAGACGCCCAGGGCCGCCAGCGGCACGCCGCGCCGCGACAACTTCAGGAGGGCGCGCGGGGCGTTGCCCTGTTCTGCCAGGCCGAAGAGCATGCGGCTGTTGGCGTAGACGCAGCCGTTGTAGACCGACAGGGCGGCGGTCAGCACCACCAGGTTGAGGACGTTGGCGACCGCATTGCTGTCCAACGCGGCGAAGATCAGCACGAAGGGGCTGCCGCCGAGGGCGACCTTGGACCAGGGATAGAGCATCAGCAGCACGGCCAGCGCGCCGACGTAGAAGATGGCGATGCGCCAGATGGCCTGGTTGATGGCGCGCGGGATGGTGCGGCCCGGATTGTCGGCCTCGGCGGCGGTGATGCCGATCATTTCCAGCCCCCCGAAGGAGAACATGATGACGGCCATCGACAGTGCGAGCCCGGCGAAGCCGTTGGGGAAGAAGCCGCCATGCTGCCACAGGTTGGCCACGCCCGCCTGCGGGCCGGCGGTGTCGCTGATCAGGAGATAGAGGCCGAACACGATCATGCCGACCACGGCGGCCACCTTGATGATCGAGAACCAGAATTCGAGTTCGCCGAAGGCCTTCACGTTGAGCAGGCTGAGGGCGTTGACGAGCATGAAGAAGGCCAGCGCCGAAACCCAGGTCGGCACCTCGGGGAACCAGTATTGGACGTAGATGCCGAGGGCCGACAGTTCGGCCATGCTGACGAGGATGTACATGACCCAGTAGTTCCAGCCGGAGGCGAAACCGGCCATCGGGCTGCCGTATTTGCTCGCGAAATAGCCGAAGGAACCGGCGACCGGTTCGTCGACGATCATCTCGCCCATCTGGCGCATGATGAGGAAAGCGACCAGGCCGGCGATCGCGTAGCCGAGAAGAGCCGAGGGGCCGGCTTGCTGGATGGTCTGGGCCACGCCCAGGAACAGGCCGGTGCCGATCGCGCCGCCGAGGGCGATCAGCTGGATGTGGCGGTTCTTCAGTCCGCGCTTGAGTTCGTGCGCGGGGGCGTGCTGCGGGTTGTCCATCGTCGGCCTTAAGGAAAAGGTTGCCTTAAAGCCAGCGATTCTACTGCATGGAACTGGGCCGTGGACGGCGACCGCGGGATTATTCGCGGCCGCCGTGCAGGGGTGGGGCTCAGAACCCGCGCCAGTTGCGGCTGGTGGCCGGGCGGCGGGCGTACTTGCCGCCGAACTTCTTCCAGAGCAGGCCGGCAATGGCCATCATGATCATCTTGCGCATCGTTTTCTCCTATCGTGGGAAGGTAGTGGTTTTCCCAGCTTAGCAAGATCCGCGCACGTGTGGCGCAGCACTGGTCGGTCCGGCCCGAGAAGGCGAGCGGCATCGTCCCAGGATAGAGGCGCTGCTGCTCGAACCCGTGGGCAAAGGATTGCCCACCCTACGACATCCCGGCAGTTCCCAAACAAACTGTCACCGTCCCTTGCCCTTGCGCGGGATCGTGTAGACGTCCGCCACCAGGGTACTGTCCCCGATCTGGCGGCCAGGCGAGGCCGAATCATGTACCACCAGCAGCTCGGTCTCCTTGCCGTCCCTGCCCGGGAACAGGCTCATGCCTTCCGGATGGTCGACGCCCTGGCCGAAGGGCAGCTCGAGCACGGTGTCGAGTTCGTGCACGTGCAGGACACATTCGCTGGTCGGCGCCGTGCCGCCGCGCCAGCGCAGCACGCGCACCGGGCCGTCCAGGTCCATGGTCGGTCCGGCCAGCACCAGTACGTCCTTGCCCTGCACGCACAAATCGCGGATGCCGAGGCCGTGCAGGTCGAGGAAGTGCTTGCGGTAGAGTTGCCCGTCCTTGTCCAGCGGCGCCAGGCGCAGCCGGCCTTGCTCGTCATCTTCCACCAGCGCGACCTCGATCACCAGCGCCCAGCCGCGCAGCACCGGCCCGCGCAGGCCCAGCAGCAGGTGTTCGCCGGCCACCGCCAGGCCTTCGATGTCGAAGCCGTTGTCCTTGCCGGGGATGGCCAGAAAAGGGCCGAGGTGGGGATCCTCGCGCAGCAGGCTGGTGAGCTCGTTGCCGTGCTCGTCGCCGCGCAGCATGGCGGCGCGGCGCAGCTTGTTCTTGCCCGTGTGCTCGCGCACGAGCGTGTAGGCGCCGTCCTCTTCGACGATGGGAATGCGTCCCAGCAGGTAGCGGTTGCCGTCGGCGCTCACGGTCGCCAGGCGCTTCTGCGCCTTGCGCACGCCGTCGCCGTCCTTGGGCTGGCGGCGGCGCAGGCTGTGCGAACCCGCGATCCACAGGTACTTGCCGTCGCAGGCCAGGCCCTCGATGTCGGCCTCGTTGATGTCTTCCCGCGTTGCGCCGTGGGGCGGCAGCGGCAGGGGCAGGTAGTCGTGCAGGGCGTACTGGCGGTGTTCGCGCGCGAAACTGCTCTGGCCGGTGCTGTCGGCCTCGCACAGGGTCAGGCGCTCGATGCTGACCGACTCGTCGTTGGCAAGCCAGATGGTGCGACCCATGCGCAGGGCCACCGAGAGGCCGTCGCGCAGTTCCTTGCCGGGGCTGAGGTCATCGCGTTCGGGATGGAATTCCAGCAGGACGATGTTGGATGGATGCATGGCGCGCACGTCGGATCGTGGGGACGGCTCAACGATATCACGGCCACGCGACGCCCGGCTTACTGCAGCTTATTGGAGATACGGCGCGACCTTGCCTGCGATGCGCCCGAACTCGTCCGGGCTCAGGGGCAGGGCGCGGAAGGCGGCCCAGGCCTCATGCGGCTTCATATTGCCCGGCGCGGCCGCATCGGACCCGTAGAGGATCTTGTCGACGCCGGCCATGCGGATCCGGGCCACCATTTCGCGAGCGTGTTCGGGCGAGATGTCCGGGGTGGCGATCGAGGCCGCGTCGAAGTAGAGATTGCGGGTGTTCGGGTCCCTGCGCGCCGCCGCTTCGGCGAACACGCGCATCACCTCATTGGCCGGCGGGTCTTCGTAGCCAGGCCCGGCGCCCGCGAAGTGGGCGACCTGCACCAGGATATCGGGCGCCTGCGGCATCAGCTGGGTGAGGAAGGCGCGTGCCTGCGCCTCGCCGTAGGGGCGCTCGAGGCCGATGTTGGCGCGCAGGTGGATGGCGATGGCCATGCGGTGGCGGTTGGCGGCGCGGAAGACTTCCTGCAGGCGCTTGACGTGCTCGGGATTCTCCAGCTGGACGTCCGAATTCCCGAAGTGCATCTTGATTCCGTGGCGCAGTCCGGGGTGGGCGGCGCAGCGCTCCAGTTCCTTCGGTGCGTAGTCCTTGAGCGGATTGAAGCCGCAGAGGGCGCGCAGGCGGCCGGGATATTTGGCGGCCTGGGCCGCGGTCCAGTCGTTCTCACCCTGGACCTTTGCGTACTCGTCCTCCACCACGCGCAATCGTTTGGACGTGGATCAGCCTAGAGGGAGAGGCGTCTCTTGTCCACGACAATCGGATGCATATGGCGTCAGGCGGCCGGGCGCAGCAGATCGCTCGTCAGGCGCGCCGCGTACCAGCAGTCGAACATGCGCTTGAAGGCGTCGAAGACCTGGTTGACGAGGAAGATCGCGGTGGTGCGCTCGTCCGCGCAGGGCTGGTAGCCGGCCAGCGTTGCGCCGAGGCGCTCGCTGGCGCGCCGCCTGCCCACGCGGTGGTGGAACTGGCCGAAGTAGTGCAGGCGCTCGACCAGGCCGAGTTCGTCCACCAGCGCAACCATCGGCTCGTTGAAGCAGTTGAAGGTCGCGTCCAGCGCCTCGATCAGGACCATGCGGTAGAAGGGCGTGCGCCAGGTCTTGGCCAGGTGGATCGCGTGGTACACGGCCTCGCGGGTGGCGTGGTTCTCGAGCGACCAGACGTCGGTGAGGGCCTGGGCCGCCGGCAGCTGCAGCAGGCGCCGTCCGTGGTCGATGGCGTCCAGGTCTTCCAGGTACCAGAGCCAATGGAAACCGTCCTCGTCGCAGTGGCGGTGCACGCTCAGCTGCAGGGGCGACTTGTCGCTGTTGTCGCGCAGCGCGGCCAGGATGTCCTTGAAGCCCATCGTGAAGAACATCATGGCGGGGATGAAGGACAGGCGCTGATGCGGGTCGACGCTGCGGTCGGCCATGAAGCTGCACAGGGCGGACTGGCGCAGGCGGGCGCTGCGCAGGTCCAGGATGTCGTCGAGGAAGTCCATGGGCGGGGATCCTTTGTTGCCAGAGATTCGGTAGCCGATGTGCTGCTCCCCGCGGGTGCAGCGTGACGGCTTGGTCGCAGTGTATGCAAAGGGGGCGGGCCGGTCTTCCCCCACGCCGGGGGGAAGCCTCAGAGGACCGTGACGACGACCCGGCGCTGGTGGGGGCTGGTGCGGTGCTCGTAGAGGTAGATGCCCTGCCAGGTGCCGAGCAGGAGGCGGCCGTCCCGCACCGGCACGGTGACGGCGGAGCCGGTGAGCATGTTGCGCACGTGGGCCGCCATGTCGTCCGGGCCTTCCGCGTCGTGGCGGTAGGCGGGATCGCCGTCGGGCGCGAGGCGGGCCAGGATGGTGTCGAGGTCGCGGCGCACGTCGGCGTCGGCGTTTTCCGTGATGATCAGCGAGCAGCTGGTGTGCTGCACGAAGACGTGGGCCAGGCCTGCGCCGTTGCCGGCCTGGCGCACGGCGTCGGCGACATCCTGCGTGATGTCGCGCGTGCCGCGGCCGCGGGTGGAAAATGCGAGGATGGATTGGTGCGCCATGCCCGGGAGCTTAGCAGCGTCTAGCCGGCGTGTCCGGCTGGGCCAGGCGTGCGAGCAGGTCCTCGAGCGGAGCCGGGCGCGCGAACAGGTAGCCCTGCATGCAGGGGCTGCCGTGCTCGGCCAGGTAGCTGGCCTGCTGGCTCGTTTCGATGCCCTCGGCCACCACGCGCAGGCCCAGGTGGTCGGCCATGGCCAGGATCGACTGCACGATGGCGGTGCCGTTGACGTCGTTCGGGGTGTCGCGGATGAAGCTCTTGTCGATCTTGAGCTCGTACAGCGGCATCTTGCGCAGGTAGGCCAGGTTCGAGTAGCCGGTGCCGAAGTCGTCGATCGAGAAGCGGATGCCCATGGCGCTCAGCTCGTGCATGCGCGCGATGGTGGCGTCGAGGTCGGATACCAGCAGCCCCTCGGTGACTTCGAAGATCATCTGGTCGGCCGGCGCCCCGGTCTCCCGCAGTATCGCGCGCACGCGCTCGACGAAATCGGGCTGGCGGAACTGCAGCGGGCTGACGTTGACCGAGAGCGGCATCGGATGGCCGGCGGCGCTGAGCCTCAGCCAGGCTTCGCAGGCCTGGCGCAGCACCCAGTCGCCCAGCTGCACGATCAGGCCGCTGCTCTCGGCGATCGGGATGAACACGTCCGGCGGCACCAGCACGCCGTCGTCGCGGCGCCAGCGCAGCAGCAGCTCGGCGCCCACCGGGCGGTGCTCCCGGTCGACCTGCAGCTGCAAGTGGACCGCGACCTCGCGCCGCTCGAGAGCCAGGGCCAGGTCGCGCTCGAGCGTCAGCTTGCGTTCGGCGTCGGCCAGCATATTGTTCTCGAACAGGGCGACGCCGTTGCGCCCGCCTGCCTTGGCCTGGTACATGGCGGTATCGGCTTCGCGCAGCAGGTCGTGGCCGGTCTGGCCCGGGCGCAGCGGCAGGGCCACGCCGATGCTGCCGGTGGAGCGGTAGACGTGGTCGTCGATCGAGACTTCCTCGCCCAGGGTGGCCAGCACCTTCTCGGCCACCCCGAAGGCCGTGCGGCTGGCGGCGTCGGGTTCGTGGCCGAGGTCGTTCAGCAGGACCACGAATTCGTCGCCGCCGAGGCGCGCCACGGTATCGCCCTTGCGCACCACCGCCAGCAGGCGCGCGGCCGCGTGCTTGAGCAGGGCGTCGCCGGTGGCGTGGCCGCGCGCGTCGTTGACGTTCTTGAAGTTGTCGAGGTCGATGAACAGCACCGCGCCCAGCATGCCGCCGGCATCGCGGGCCGCGACCATGGCGTCCAGGCGCTCGGTCAGCAGGCGCCGGTTGGGCAGGCCGGTGAGCACGTCGTAGAAGGCCAGGCGGTGGATCGCCCTGGCGGAGTTGCGGCGCTCGGTGATGTCGCGGCCGACCGCCACCCAGTGGGTATTGCGCCCGCCCTCGCTGGCGAATGGGACGAGTTCCATCTCGACCCAGTAGGGTTCGCCGTCCTTGGTGTAGTTGACGATCTCCGCGGTCACCGGCTCGTTGTTGTATACCGCCGCGAGGATGCGCGCGATCTCGTCGGGATCGGTGTCCGGGCCGTGCAGCAGGCGCATGCTGCGGCCGATGATTTCTTCGCGCGCGTAGCCGGTGCGGCGCACGAACGCGTCGTTGGCGAAGATGATCGGCTGTTCGGCGCCCGGCACGTCGACGGCGCGCGCGATCAGCACCATGTCGTTCAGGCGGGCCACCGCGGCAGCGGTCAGGCGCAGCTCGGCGTTCAGCTCATGCAGCTTGTCCTGCTTGGCCTCCAGCGACTCTGCGAAGCCCTGCATCTCGAGAAACGTCTGCGACAGGCCCTTGAGCAGGGTACCGCAGGTGACGGTGATGACGGCGCCCACGCACAGGTAGTTGATGGTCACGGCCACGGCCGCCAGCATGTGCTGCTCGCCGAGGCCCAGTACGACCAGTCTCGCCTGGCCGGTGACGCCCAGGCCGAAGATGCTCAGGGCGGTCAGCACCAGGATGACCAGGGCCTGGCGGGTGCCGAGCAGGATCACCGCCATCACGGGCGGCCCGATGAGGTAGATCTGGCTGATCGATCCGACCGTGAGCAGCAGGCCGATCCCGACCACATAGAGCACCGCGAGGAAGTTCCAGACTCGCAGGGGATAGGGCAGGCGGTCGCACCACCAGATCGCGAAGATCCAGGCCAGCGCGACCACGTCGAGCACGGCCAGCGCCCAGATGCCGTCGGCGAGCGCGAACAGGGAGCTGGGGATGGCCGTGACCGTCCCCAGCAGCAAGGTGGTCGACATCAGCCCGGAAAAGATGCGGATGCGCCAGTGTGCAATATCGTAGAACTGTTTCATGCGGCTGCCTTGTACGCATGCTTGAAACGTTTCTTTTGCGCACTAGAAATTAATAAAGCGCAATATTCTAGCGTAATGACGTGCGTTTGTCATGCGAGCCGCATGAACCAGGAATGACGGGCCCGCACCAGGCAGCTTACACGCTATGGGCCAGACCGAGGTTTCGATTGGCCGGGACCGCCACGTCGATGAGCTTCGGGCGCGGCAGGTTCAGGGCCGCCATCAGGGCGACGAAGTCGGCGCGCGAACGGTTCGCCAGGCGCGCGTTGTGGCGGCGCTCCCAGCCGATGCTCGAGACCGACTGGCCCTTGTAGTCGTGGCCCGGCCAGACCCGGGTGGCGTCGTCGAGCACGAAGAGCTTGCGCATCACGCTGTCGTGGAGCGCCTCCGCGCTGCCGCCCTGGAAGTCGGTGCGGCCGCAGCCGTTCACCAGCAGGGTGTCGCCCGTGAACAGGTTGCCGCGCCAGAGGTAGCACATGCTGCCGGCGGTGTGGCCGGGGGTGTGGATCACGGCGATGTGCTCGCGCGCACCGAAAGGGATCACGTCGCCGTCTTCCAGCTGGACTTCGGCCGGCGGGATCCCGCAGCCGCTCGGCACGCAGGCCTTGGCGCCGGTGATTGCGCGCAGCTTGCCGGCCGAGGTGACGTGGTCGGCATGGGCGTGGGTCTCGAGCACGTGGGTCAGGCGCAGGCCGAGGCGCTCGAGGTGGGACAGGTCGCGCTCCAGGTTGTGGTCGACCGGGTCGATGATCACGGCGTCACGACTGTCTGGGGCGGTCAGGATATAGGTGTAGGTGGACGACTCGGCGTCGAACAGCTGGATGGGATTGATCTGCATGGGGGCTCTCCGGGCAATCGCGACGTTGTACCACAGGCGTGCCCGTTGCGGAAGAGCCCTAAGGTTGCCGGAGGCTTGCCAGCTTCTCGCGCAGCGTCGCTTCGGACAGCTCGCCCGTGTGGCGGGCGCGCAGGACTGCGTTGGCGTCGTAGAACAGGGTGGCCGGGTAGCCGGGCGAGGAGGTGCGGGCGGCCAGGCGCGCGGCCGGGTCGAGCACGACGTTTTCCATGCGCAGTCCCTGGGCCGCCAGGAAGCCGGCGACCGCCGCGGCGGATTCGCCCTGGTTGACGAAGACGAAGGCGATGTCGGGATGGGCGCGCTGCGCCGCCGCCAGGGCCGGCATCTCGCGCCGGCAGGGCGGGCACCAGGTGGCCCAGAGGTTGACGACCATCGGCTTGCCGGCCAGGCTGCGCAGGGGAATCTCGCTGCCGTCCAGGCGGCGCACGGTCAGGTCCGGGAGCGGCGCGGCGCCCGGCGCCAGGGCCTGGGCGGCGAGCGCCCCGCCCAGCCAGACGGCGCCGCCCGTCATCAGGCTGGCCAGCAGCGGTCGGCGCAGCGGCGCATGGCGGCGGATGATCTCGGCGGCCACCACGCAGGCCACCATCAGGCCGACCGGGCGGTCGAAGCCGCCGTCGCGGATGTCGAGGGCCGTCCAGGGCCTGGCGAGGAAGAGGTCGTGGTGGCGCAGCACGAAGACGGCGCGGGCGGCGACGAAGCCGGCCGCGATCACGGTCCAGACGGCGCCCGCCGCATCGATTCCGCGGCGCCGGCGGTACAGGCCCGCCAGGCCGGTCGCGGCAACGATGGCCGCCAGTGCGAGCAGGGTAGGAATGGAGAAGACAAATGGTCCGAGTTTGATGGCGTCCATGTCAGGGTGGGTTACGGATTACTGCCTGGTTCCGGGTTTTCGGCCGACGACACCAGGATGCGGTCGATCCGGTTGCCGTCCATGTCCATGATCTCGAAGCGGAAGCCCTGCCATTCGACGGACTCGGAGGCCCTGGGGATGTAGCCGAGCTGGTAGAGCAGGAAGCCGGCCAGGGTGTGGTAGGCGCCTTCGTCCTCGCCGGGGAAGGCGATGCCGCTTGCGAGCAGGTCGCGGAAGCGGTCCAGCGAGACGCCGCCGTCGAGCAGCCAGCTGCCGTCCTGGCGCTGCACCGCGTCGGGATCGTGCTCCTCGCCGATCACGGTGACGTCGCCGACCAGGGCGCTCATCACGTCGCTCAGGGTCACCATGCCCTGGATGTCGCCGTATTCGTCGACGATCAGGGCCAGCTCGGCGCGGTTCTTCTTGAACATCTCGAGCAGGGCCATGGCGCTCACGGTCTCGGGCACGTAGAGCAGCTCCTGCACGGCGCCGTCGATGTCGATGGCGTCGATGGCGCCGGTGCGCGCGGCCTGGCCGAACAGGTCGCGCACCAGCACGTAGCCGAGGATGTGGGAGCGGTCGCCCCGGCATACCGGGAACCGGCTGTAGGCGTTGTTCGCGATGATCCCGAGGTTGGCCGAGCGGTCGTCTTCGAGGTCGAGGATCACCAGGTCCACGCGCGGCGTCATCAGGGATTTCAGGTGCTGGTCGTCCAGGCGCAGGGCGCGCGAGACGATGTCGTATTCGGTCTTCTCGAAAACGCCGGTGTTGGCGCCTTCCTTGATCATGCCGGTGATGTCTTCCTCGGTCGGGGCTTCCTCCTTGGCCTGGTGGATGCCGAGCACGCGCACGATCGCATTCGTCGACAGCGACAGCAGCTTGACGAAGGGCGCCATGATCTTCGAGAGGATGCGCAGGGGCGGCGCGATCAGGGTGGCCATCGCTTCCGGATAGGCCATGGCGATGCGCTTGGGGACCAGTTCGCCGAAGATGATGGAGGCGACGGTGATCGACACCACGACGACCCCCAGCGCCGCTTCGCGCGCATAGGGACCGATCACGGGCATGGTTTCCAGGTGCGGTGTGAGGTGGCTGACCAGGGAGGCTTCGCCGAAGGCGCCGTTGAAGATGCCGATCAGGGTGATCCCGACCTGCACGGTGGAGAGGAAGTGGCTGGGATCGTCGGCGAGCTTGAGCGCGGTGCGCGCGCCGCGGCTGCCTTCCTCGGCGCGCCGTTCGAGGCGCATGCGCTTGGCCGACACCAGCGCCAGCTCGCTCATGGCGAACACTCCGTTCAGGAGAATCAGGACGGAGATGATCAATATGTCGGTCAGCACTTAGGCGGGGCCTCCTTCGGACACACCGGGCCGGGACCGGGCACGCCCATGGCGGCGTACGGCGCATCATCGCATGCCGGAGGCTCCCGCCGCCGCACAAATGTAGGGAATGCGCTCAGGGTACCAGGCGGAAATTCTTCTGGACGCCCGCCCAGCACTGCTGGTAGTCGGCCTGGCGCTGCGGCGAAGCCAGTGCGTACGGGGTCGGCACGATCACGTGGCGGGTCTCGAACATGAAGGCCATGGTGTCGGCGACCTTGTGCGGCCTGGTGGTGTCCGAGGCGCTCGCCTTGTCGAAGGTCGCCGCGTCCGGGCCGTGGCCGCTCATGCAGTTGTGCAGGCTGGCGCCGCCGGGATTGAAGCCGTCGGCCTTGGCGTCGTAGGCGCCGTGGATCAGGCCCATGAATTCGCTGGCCACGTTGCGGTGGAACCAGGGCGGGCGGAAGGTGTCCTCGCCGACCAGCCAGCGTGGCGGGAAGATCACGAAGTCCAGGGTATCCACGCCCGGGGTGTCGCTGGGCGCCTGCAGCACCAGGAAGATCGAAGGGTCCGGGTGGTCGTAGCTGATCGAGCCGATGGTGTTGAAGTGGCGCAGGTCGTATTTATAGGGCGCGTAGTTGCCGTGCCAGGCCACCACGTCGAGCGGCGAATGGCCGATCGATGCGCGCCACAGGCCGCCGCAGAACTTGGCGACCAGTTCGAAGTCGCCCTCGATGTCTTCATAGCGGGCGACGGGCGTGAGGAAGTCGCGCGGATTGGCCAGGCCGTTCGAGCCGATCGGGCCCATGTCGGGCAGCTGCAGGAGGGCGCCGAAGTTCTCGCAGATGTAGCCGCGCGCCTCGCCGTCGGGCAGGGACACCTGGAAGCGCACGCCGCGCGGGATCACGGCGATTTCCTGCGGCTCCACTTCGAGCAGGCCCAGTTCGGTGGCGATCGCCACGCGGCCCAGCTGGGGAACCACCAGCAGCTCGCCGTCGGCGCTGTAGAAGTAGCGTCCCTGCATGTCCCTGTTGGCGGCATACAGGTGGATCGCGCAGCCGGTCATCGATTCGGGCGAACCGTTGCCGGCCATGGTCACCCAGCCGTCGATGAAGTCGGTCGGCGCCACGGGCATGGGCAGCGGGCTCCAGCGCAGCTGATCGGGCGGAGCCGGCGTGTCGAAACGGCTGACGATGCGGCCGGCATCGATGGCCTGGAAGCTGCCGTGCATGGCGGCCGGACGGATGCGGTAGAGCCAGGAGCGGCGGTTGTGGCTGCGCGGGGCGGTAAAGGCGGTGCCGGAGATCTGCTCGGCGTACAGGCCGTAGGCCACGCGCTGCGGCGAGTTGCGGTGCCGGGGCAGGGCGCCGGGCAGGGCTTCGGTGGCAAACTCGTTGCCGAATCCGCTCATGTAGGCCGATGGTTCGCCATGGTGCTGGCTCATGCTTCTTTTCTCCTGGCTGGGTACGCGATATCGAATGGCGCCACTCTAGAAGAAAACACCATGTTTTACGAGATGAATAGAAAAATGTAGACTATTCAGCACCTAAATATTGCTGTTCGCGCGCCGGCCGCACGCCCACAATGCAGCCGCGACGGACATGAATGATCCATGATAGAGCCGCACACCATCGACCTGAACCTGCTGTCGGTATTCCAGGAAGTCTACCGGGAGCGCCAGATCTCCTCGGCCGCCAAGCGGCTCGGACTATCCCAGTCGGCGGTGAGCAATGCGCTGGCGCGGCTGCGGCGCGCCTTCGGGGACGAGCTGTTCGTGAGGACGGCAAGCGGCATGCAGCCGACGCCCCTGGCGACGCAGATGGCCGAGCCGATCGGCGTGGCGATGGCCCAGGTGGCCCTGGCGCTGAACCAGCGCAGCCGCTTCGACCCGGCCAGCAGCCACCGGCGCTTCGTGCTGGCGATGACGGACGTAGGCGAGATCTATTTCATGCCGGCGCTGATCGAGCGCTGCCGGTTGCTCGCGCCGCTGGTGGAAATCAGCTCGGTGCGCGCCGGGGCGGTGAATGTGAAGGAAAAGATGGAAGGCGGCCGGGTGGACCTGGCGATCGGCCCCTTCGAGGACATCTCGGAGGCGCTGTACCAGCGGCAGCTGTTCCGCCAGCCCTATGTGACGATGTTCCGCAAGGGGCATCCGCTCGGACGGGGCAAGGTGGACCTGGCGCGCTTCGTGACGGCCGAGCACATGCTGGTCGATTCGCACGACAGCCCCTACGAGCGCATCAACGGCCTGCTCGCGCGCGCCGGGATCGGGCCGAACGTGCGCTTCCGGGTGCCGCATTTCACCGCGGTGCCGTATATGGTGGCCACGAGCGACCTGGTGGTGACGGTGCCGCAGAAGCTGGCCGAGCGCGCGGCGCTGCCCTTCGGCCTGGAGTGGATCGCGCCGCCCCTGGAGCTGCCGCCGCTGCAGACGAATGTGTTCTGGCACCGGCGCTACAACCAGGATCCGGGCAACCAGTGGTTGCGCGGCCTGCTGGCGGAAGTGTTCGCAGAGTAAAGAATTTAGATGGCCATGGAGACTGGCCGATGACCAACGACACGAGACAAGGAAGAGAAAATGGCAGACCTGTTTGAGAACCCCATGGGCTTGATGGGCTTCGAGTTCGTCGAATTTGCTTCGCCGACCCCGGGCGTGCTGGAGCCGGTGTTCGAGGCCCTGGGCTTCACCAAGGTGGCCGTGCACCGCTCGAAGGCCGTGAGCCTGTACCGCCAGGGCGGCATCAACTTCATCATCAACAACGAGCCGAAGAGCTACGCCGCCTACTTCGCGGCCGAACACGGCCCTGCGGCCTGCGGCATGGCTTTCCGCGTCAAGGATTCGCACAAGGCCTATGCGCGTGCGCTGGAGCTGGGCGCCCAGGCGGTCGAGATCCCGACCGGCCCGATGGAACTGCGCCTGCCGGCCATCAAGGGCATTGGCGGCGCGCCGCTCTACCTGATCGACCGCTTCGAAGAGGGCAAGTCGATCTATGACATCGACTTCGAATTCATCGACGGCGTCGACCGCCACCCGCCGGGACACGGCCTCCAGATCATCGACCACCTGACCCACAACGTCTACCGCGGCCGCATGGCCTTCTGGGCCGGCTTCTACGAGAAGCTGTTCAACTTCCGCGAGATCCGCTACTTCGACATCAAGGGCGAGTACACCGGCCTGACCTCGAAGGCCATGACGGCGCCGGACGGCATGATCCGCATCCCGCTGAACGAAGAGGGCAAGGCCGGCGGCGGCCAGATCGAGGAATTCCTCATGCAGTTCAACGGCGAAGGCATCCAGCACATCGCCCTGCTGACGGACGACCTGATCAAGACCGTCGACGGCCTGCGCGCGGCCGGCGTGCCCTTGATGACGGCGCCGCCGGAAACGTATTACGAGATGCTCGACGAACGCATCCCGGGCCATGGCCAGGACGTCGCGGCCCTCAAGACGCGCGGCCTGCTGCTCGACGGCGCCGTTACCGACGGCAAGGCGCGCCTGCTGGTGCAGATCTTCGGCGTCCCCCAGCTGGGACCCGTGTTCTTCGAATTCATCCAGCGCAAGGGCGACGACGGATTCGGCGAAGGCAACTTCAAGGCCCTGTTCGAGTCGATCGAGCGCGATCAACTGAAGCGCGGCGCGATCGCAGGCGCGACGGTGGAGGCGTAAGCCTGCGGTTGACAAGCAGATTGGGTTCCGGCACAGGCCGGAACCCACGTTCACAGCATCGACCCAACTTTACCGCGGCGCACCCCGCCCGCCCGCTTTTGCTATCCTGAGCGCTTTTCGCCAACAAAAGCCTCATGCTCGCCGCCTTCACCATCCTCCTGCTGTTCCAGTGCCTCGGCGAGGGCATTGTCTTCCTCCTGCACCTGCCGTTGCCCGGTCCGGTCGCCGGCATGCTGCTGCTGATGGCCGCCCTGGTGATCTGGCCTTCACTGCAGCAGCGTATCGAGGAGGCGGCCAATACCCTGCTTTCCCATTTGTCGCTGCTGTTCGTGCCGGCCGGCGCCGGCATCGTCGCGACTGCCGGCAGCGGCAGCGGCCACTGGCTGGCCATCGGGGTGTCGGTCGTGGCCAGCACCGTGCTGGCGATGGCGGTGACGGGCCTGATCCTGCGCGGCATCGGCAAGGAGGAAGGGCAGCGCGATGCCTGAATTCGCCGGCCTCTCGCAGTTCTGGGTCTACCTGTCGGCCTCGCCGCTGCTGGGCCTCACCCTGACCCTGTGCGCCTACATCGCGGCCCAGCGTGTGCACGTCTTCTTCAAGGGATCGACGCTGGCCAATCCGGTGGCCATCGCCGTTGGCCTGATCGCCCTCGTCCTGTGGCTTTCCGGGATGTCCTACCAGCGCTACTTCGCCGGGGCTCAGTTTGTCCATTTCCTGCTCGGGCCGGCGACGGTCGCTCTGGCCGTGCCCCTGGTACGCCAGCTGCCGCGGCTGCGGCGCGCCTTCCTGCCGCTGGCCTTCGCGCTGCTGCTCGGCTGCGTCACGGCCATTGTCGCGGCGGTGGCGGTCGCGCTGCTGCTGGGCGCCACGCCGGAACTGGCGGCGACCTTGGGCCCGAAGTCGGCCACCTCGCCGATCGCCATGGCCGTCTCCGAACGCCTGGGTGGCATCCCAGCCTTCACGGCGGCCCTCGTGATCGGCACCGGCATCTTCGGCGCCGTGGTCGGGCGCCATGTGTTCAATCTGCTGGGCGTGAAGGCGCCGGCCGCGCGCGGTTTCGCGATGGGCCTGGCCGCGCACGGCATCGGCACCGCGCGCGCCTTCCAGGTCAGCCCGGAGTCGGGCGCCTTCGCGGCGCTGGCGATGGGCCTGAACGGGGCGATGACGGCGGTGCTGGCACCGTGGCTGGTGCCGTTGGTGATTGATTGGTTCGCTTAGCCGCTCTGGTCGGCATGCGGTCCTGTAGGGTGGGCGGGTTTTCCGCCCACGCGTTCAGACAGTGCGTGAAAAGCCTGTGCGTTTGTTCACGCGTCAGTTGAACGCGTGGGCGCGGGAGCGCCCACCCTACGTGTGATGCGCCGGGTTCTTAGGCCGGGTTGGACTTCCAAGTCTTCTTCGGACCGAAGGCCTTGGCCGCGAACACCGCGCCGGCCAGGCCGACCAGCACCGCGGTCGCGCTGCCGCCGAAGCCGACCGCATGTTCCTTGGCCAGCTTGCCGGCTTTCGGGCCGACCAGCTGCAGGCGGCGCTTGTTCATCTGCGCGCCCAGTTCGGACAGGGCGTCCTTGCTCAGCTTTGCCTCGGCCTGCGGCAGGAGGGTGGTTTCCTCGTCCGCCACGTGGTGCATCACGTCGCGCATCAGTTCCATCACCAGCTTGTCGTGGCGCGGATCGCTGCCGCTGGTGCGGCGCAGTTCGGCGATCAGGCGGCGCATCTCGTCGTGCTCCGGCTCGGCCTTGTGCATGAAGGGCTCGCCGGAATCGCGCTGGCGCATCACCGGATAGAAGATTTCTTCCTCGAGCGTGGCGTGGATCTCCAGCGCATCGCAGATGGTGTCGGCCAGCGCCTTCTTGACGCGCGGCGGCTTGTCCTTCTCGTACTGGTGGAAGGTCACCATCACGTGCGAGTGGTCGAAGCGAATCATATTGGTGATCGTCGGGCTCAGCTTACTCAGATTAAACATCGTTACCCCCTTTATGGTCATATGACCAACATGGTAGTGCCGCGCGGCTCGACTTTACTGTAGGAGCGCGTGCCGTACCCATGTCGGCACGGACCCCATGCAGTGGCCCGCGCACCCCTGCACGCTTATCGACATTTTGTTAGGAAATGTTTATCGGTTCCAACATTTCCATCAAGTTCATTAATTGTCGACCTAGTCCTACAAGGGTACGCGCGAACACCTGATGCCGACTGCCGGGTCGAAGGACGAACATGGGACATGCGTGCTGCCGGCCACTGCCGCAGCCACCCACGGCGCTTCGCAGCGCCCTTACTCAAATATCGGAGGGACGTTCATGTTTGCTCATAACAAACGCCTGCAGTACACGGTCCGCGTCAGCGAGCCGAATCCGGCACTGGCGAACCTGATGCTGGAACAGTTCGGCGGTCCGCAAGGCGAGCTCGCCGCCGCCATGCGCTACTTCACCCAGGCCGTATCGGAAGACGATCCGGGCCGCAAGGACATGCTGTTCGACATCGCCACCGAAGAGCTGAGCCACCTGGAGGTGATCGGCCACATCGTGGCGATGCTGAACAAGGGCGCCAAGGGCCGCCTGGCGGAAGCAGTGGACAGCGAGGCCGACATGTTCAAGGCGATCACCGGCCCGGGCAACGACAGCCACATCACCCAGGTGCTGTACGGCGCCGGCACCCCGCTGACCAACTCGGCCGGCGTGCCCTGGACCGCGGCCTATATCGACTCGATCACCGAGCCGACCGCCGACCTGCGCTCGAACATCGCCGCCGAGGCGCGCGCCAAGATCATCTACGAGCGCCTGATCGCGCTGACCGACGACCCGGGCGTGAAGGAGGCGTTGGGCTTCCTGATGACGCGCGAAGTGGCGCACCAGAAGTCCTTCGAGAAGGCGCTGTACGCGATCGAGCCGAACTTCCCGGCAGGCAAGATGCCGGCCGACCCGCGTTTCGCCAGCGTTTACTACAACATGTCGCAGGGCCCGGGCGAGATGCGCGGTCCCTGGAACCAGGGCGCCGACTGGGACTTCGTCACCGACCGCGAGAAGCAGCAGGCGGTCGACGGCGGCTCCGGCGAAGCGGAAGTGGCCCTGCCGAGCGGCGACATCGACATCCTCAAGCAGATGGCGATGCGCACCATGTCCGACCCGATGTCTTCGCCGCGCACCGGCGCCGAACTGGGTATGAGCATGCAATCGGCTGGCGGTGGTACGATGGCAGGGCAGTCGGGTAATGCCATGGGCAGCCCCGAGGTCGCTTCGAAGGGCGGCAAGCTCGACGACACCGGCACCGCCAAGCCGAGCGACAAGGGTGCCGCCAAGGGCATGAAGGCAATGAAGAAGTAAGCACGCGCCGCGCGGCGATGGCGAGCCCGCCATCGCAAAGGCGCGGTAATTCTTTGGGTATTGCATGGATTCTCACCTGGACAAACCGCAGGACAACCGTCTCTTCGCGCTGCGCTCCCTGCTGCGCCTGCTGACCTTCCGCCGCGTCGTCGGCCTCCTCATCTGCAGCGTGGGCAGCATCCTTCTGCTCGGCAGCCTGGCCGAACAGATCATGAACGCCGACCCCAAGATGCACCGCGCCCTGCTGGGCGGCGCAACGGCCGCGGCGGCAACCGCGCTGGGCACCTTGCCGGTCCTGTTCGCACAGAATTTCTCGAAGCGCACCTACGACTGCTTCCTCGGCTTCGGCGCCGGCGTGATGCTGGGCGCCACCGCCTTTTCGCTCGTGATCCCGGCGCTCAACGCCGCCAAGGCGGCGGGGGCGGGCAACTGGGAGGCCAGCCTGCTGGCGGGCGCCGGCATCATGGCCGGGGCCATGGCCATCCTGCTGCTGGGCCGGGCCGTGCGCGCCGAAGGCATTCTCGACTCCGGCGTGGATGGCGTGTCGCTGAGGCGCGCCTGGATCTTCGTCTGGGCAGTGGCCCTGCACAATGTACCGGAAGGGCTGGCCATCGGTGTCGCCCATGCCGGCATCGACCTCGAGAAGGCGAATTCGCTGACCACCGGAATCTCGATCCAGGATGTGCCGGAAGGCCTCGTTGTCGCGCTCGCCCTGCGCACGGTGGGCTACGGACGCCTGACGTCGGTCGGCCTCGGTATCGCTTCGGGCCTGGCCGAGCCGGTTGCGGCCGCCTTCGGCGTGGCCCTGATCGGCATCGCGGCGGGGCTGCTGCCGATCGCCCTGGCAGCGGCGGGCGGCGCCATGCTCTTCGTGATCGTCAACGATGTGATTCCCGAGTCGCGCCAGAGCGGCAACGGCACCTGGGCCAGCATTGCGCTCCTGATCGGCTTCATCCTGATGACGGTGCTCGATACGGCCCTGTCGTAAAGGCGCTTGACATGCGAAATATGATGGGCGTAATATGACGTTCATCATATTTTGGGTGTCGTCATGAGTACCTCTGCCAAGTCCAGCAAGCGCGAACAGTCCCACCACCGCATCGTCGAAGCCGCCAGCCGCGCGGTGCGCCGCCACGGCTATGCCGGGGTCGGCGTGGCCGAGGTCATGAAGGAGGCCGGCCTGACTCATGGCGGCTTCTATGCCCACTTCGATTCCCGCGAAGCCTTGCTGGTGGAGGCCATCGAGCACGCGGGCGCCATCAGCAGCGCGCTGCTGGACGAGCGCATCGCCGCCCGTAGCCGCGAAACCGGCGATCCCCTGGGGGCCCTGATCGAACTGTATCTCTCGGACGAGCACCTGGCACATACCGAACACGGTTGTGTCGTCGGCGCGCTGGCCAGCGAAATCCCGCGCCAGCAGGAAATGGTGCGCGAAGCGTCCGTCCAGCGCGTCGACCGCCTGGTGCGCCGCGTGGCCCTGGCGCTGCCGGACGATGCGGCGCCCGGCCTGGCGAGCGTCATTGCCGGCGCGCTGATCGGCAATCTGCAGCTGGCCCGGATCCAGGGCGACAATCCCGAGGGCAGGGCGGTGCTGGCGGCGGCGCGTGAAACGCTCGTGGCCCTGTTCGCCAACAAATCCTGATTCATCCGGGCCGGCGCCGCCGGCTTTTTTGGATTCTCAAATATGACGACCATCATATGATAGGCGTCATAAATTCGGCGGCATCGCCGTCATATCAACGCTGAAAGGATTCACAATGAAAGTCCAGAACGCAACCGTCCTGATTACCGGCGCCAACCGTGGCCTCGGCGCGGAATTTGCCCGCCAGGCGCTCACCCGCGGCGCCCGCAAGGTCTACGCCGCCGCGCGCGACCCGTCCACGGTTTCGCTTCCCGGCCTGGTTCCGGTACGGCTGGACGTGACCGATGCGGCGCAGGCCGCCGCCCTGGCCGCGGAACTCGGCGACGTCGACCTGGTGATCAACAATGCCGGCGTGGCCAATACCGGCAGCGTCCTTGACGCCGAGGGCCTGGATTCGCTGCGCTGGATGCTGGAAACCAATGTCTTCGGCCTGCTGAACGTGAGTCGCGGTTTCGCGCCGGTGCTGGCGCGCCATGGCGGCGGGGCGATCGTGAACGTGCTGTCGGTGGCGAGCTGGGTCAGTAATCCGGTGCTGGCCAATTATGGCGTCACCAAGGCCGCTGCCTGGAGCGCGACCAATGCCCTGCGCGACGCCGTGCGCGCCCAGGGCACCCAGGTGCTGGGCGTGCACGTGGGCCTGATCGACACCGACCTGACGCGCGGCTTCGATGCGCCGAAGCTGACCACGGACATGGTCGTGGAGCGCGTGTTCGCGGCGCTCGAGGCCGGCGACAGCGAGGTGCTGGTCGATGACCTGACGCGTGCGGTCAAGCGCGGGCTGTCGGCCGAGCCGGGCATCTATACCCTGGCGCGCTGAGCGGAGGCGGCCATGCCTGATGCTGCCGTGACCGCGAGTCCAGTCCTCGAGCAAGTGCTCGCCCGCATGACGCGGCCGCGCCGCCAGCCCCTGGACGAGGAGGGCAGGCTGCTGCTGCGCGAAGGCGTGCGCCACGAGGTATGGCACGATGGCCGCATGCTGGTGGTCCACACCTTCGGCGACGCGCGCCCCGATCCGGAAAGCGGCGCGCTCCGCCGGCGTGCGCTGCTCGTGCACGGCTGGGAAAGCCGCGCGGCGGGCTGGCATGTGCTGGTGCGCCGGCTGGTGGCCGAGGGCTGGCACGTGACCGCCTTCGACGCGCCGGCGCATGGGGAGTCGGCCGGTGAGGCGACCGATGTGGTCGCGATGGGCAGGGCCTTGCTGGCCGTCGGTGAATGGCTGGGCCCAGTCGACGCCGTGGTCGCGCATTCGCTGGGCTCGCCGGCATCCCTCCATGCCTTCGCCCACGGCCTGCGCACCGGTTCAAGCGTGTGCCTTGCCGGTCCGTCGTCCCTGGTCCGGGCGCTGGACCGCACGGCCTGCGCCGTGAGGCTCGACGGCGCCAGCCTGCGCGCGCGCTTCGAGGCGTTGACCGGACTGGATGCGGCAGATATGGAACTGGAGCGCCTGGCCGCGGGCATGCGCCATCCGGCCCTGCTATTGCACGACCCGCTGGATCCGGAAGTGCACTGGTCGGAATCGGCGGCACTGGCCAAGGCCTGGGATGGGGCCCAGCTGGAAGCGGCCAACGGCGTGGGGCACCGAAAGATAGTCGGCGACAGTGCGGTGGTGGAGCGCATCGTCAGGTTTCTGGCGTAGGGTGGTCGGGGAACCCGGCCACCCGACGAAAAACGCCCCGGAGCTTGCGCTGCGGGGCGTTTTCTTCGTTTGAGCCGACCGGATCAGTCGCGAATCTCCAGCGCGCGGTTCAGGCTCAGCGCCGCCAGCGAACCCACCGCGCCCGAGAGCAGGTAGAGGCTCACATAGCCCAGGCCGAAGTGGGCCGACAGGCCGAGGGCGACCAGCGGGGCGAAGGCGGCGCCGACCAGCCAGGCCAGGTCCGAGGTCAGGGCCGCGCCGGTGTAGCGGTAGCTCTGCTTGAAGTTGGCGGTCACGGCGCCGGCAGCCTGGCCGTACGACAGGCCCAGCAGGGCAAAGCCGATCAGGATGAAGGTGTTCTGGCCGGTGACGCCGCCATCCATCAGGGTCGGCACGAACAGCGAGAACAGGCCGATCAGGGCCGCCAGCGTGCCGAGGGTGGTGCGGCGGCCGACTTTATCGGCGATGTAGCCGGAAGCCAGGATCGCCAGCACGGCCAGGCCCGCCCCCCACATCTGGATGTGCAGGAATTCGTCCATCGGGCGGGTATCGTAGAGCTGGATCCAGGACAGCGGGAACACCGTCACCAGGTGGAACAGGGCGTAGCTGGCCAGGGCGGCGAGTGCGCCGATGGCGATGTTGCTGCCCTGGTTCTTGACCAGTTCGCCGACCGGGGCCGGATCGAGTTCGTGGGCGTCCAGCAGGCGCGAATACTCGCTGGTCGAGACCAGGCGCAGGCGCGCGAACAGGGCGACCACGTTGATCGCGAAGGCGCAGAAGAAGGGGAAGCGCCAGCCCCAGACCAGGAAGTCGTCCTGCGACAGGTTGCTGAGCAGGTAGGCGAACAGGCCGGCCGCGATCAGGAAGCCGATCGGCGCCGCCAGCTGGCCCAGCATCGCGTACCAGCCGCGCTTGTTTTCAGGCGCGGACAGCGCCAGCAGCGAGGGCAGGCCGTCCCAGGAACCGCCCTGGGCGATGCCCTGGCCGATGCGCATCAGGGCCAGGATCACGATCGCGGCCTCGCCGATCCGGCTGTAGGTCGGCAGGAAGGCGATCACGCAGGTGCAGGTGCCCATCAGGAAGAGGGCGATGGTGAGCTTGATTTCCCGGCTGAAACGCGTCTGCAGCCACATGAAAATCACGGTGCCGAGGGGGCGCGCGATGAATGCGAACGAAAAAACGGTAAATGAGTATAGTGTCGCTTCGAGCCGGTCAGCCCACGGGAAAAATACCGCGGGAAAGACCAGTACCGAGGCGATGGCATAGACGAAGAATTCGAAATATTCCGAAGCGCGGCCGATGACCACGCCGACGGCTATTTCACCCGGATGGATTTCACCATCCCGGGCATTGATGTTACGGGCCCCACTGGTTGGGTGGGTGATGGGAGCGGCACCTGCGCCGCCGTACGTCGTCGTGCTTTGCATATCTTCGTCTCCTGGGTTGCCCGGCCTGCGCAGCACCTCCGGGGCATTGCTTGTAGTGCAATGCTGTAATTGCAATATAGCAAGGGTGGGACAAAGTGTCCAATGGTTGCCGTAGGCCGTTGGCGTTACAGTAGCATGTTCTTATTCCCATGTAACGTTAGATACCTAGCATGATTCCTAAAATTGTCCGCCGCGGACTCCCATTACTCCCGCTTGCAGCGCTCGCTGGCTGCAACACGGTGGTGATGAATCCCACCGGCGATATTGCAAAACAGCAGGCGGATCTGATCACGATCTCGGTTCTGCTGATGTTGATCATCATCGTCCCGGTGATGATCCTGACCGTCCTGTTCGCATGGCGCTATCGCAAGAACGCCAACGCGAAATACGAGCCGGACTGGGACCACTCGACCAAGCTCGAGCTGGTGATCTGGGGCGCACCGCTCCTGATCATCATCGTCCTCGGCCTGATCACGTGGGTCTCGACCCACAAGCTGGACCCTTACCGTCCGCTCGACCGCATCGACGAGAACCGTCCGATCCCGGCGTCGACCAAGCCCCTCGAGGTGCAGGTCGTGGCGCTGGACTGGAAGTGGCTGTTCATCTATCCGGAGCAGGGCATCGCTTCGGTGAACGAACTGGTCACCCCGGTCGACGTCCCGGTCCGCTTCAAGATCACGTCCTCGACCGTGATGAACACCTTCTACATCCCGACGCTGGCCGGCATGATCTACGCGATGCCGGGCATGGAGACGACCCTGAACGCCGTGCTGAACAAGCCGGGCGACTACAAGGGCCTGTCCGCCAACTTCAGCGGCGAAGGCTTCTCGCACATGCACTTCGCCTACAAGGGCATGAGCGCGGGCGAGTTCGACGCCTGGGTCCAGAAGATGAAGACCAATCCGGGCGTGCTGAACCGCGCCGACTACCTGAGCCTGGAAAAGCCGTCCGTGCGCGAGCCGGTGCGCTTCTACGGTTCGGTGGAGCCGGCCCTGTTCAACCGCATCCTGAACCGTTGCGTGGCTGAAGGCAGCGTCTGCATGAACCAGCAGATGGCGGACGACCACAAGCGCAACCAGATGGCCGCCGAGATCCGCAAGCTGCAGAAGAACCCGGCTGCCCAGGTCGCCAACGCGGAGCTGGAAATGTGCGTGACCCCGGAAGGCCAGGCCGCGAGCCCGGTCACTCCCAATAATATTGTGAAGAAGTAATCATGCAAGACTCATTCGACTTGACGAAGCTTATCTTCGGTCGGCTCAGCTGGGATGCGATTCCCTTCCACGAGCCGATCCTGATCGCGACCTTCGCCGGCGTCATCGTGGGTGG
This sequence comes from Massilia sp. BKSP1R2A-1, assembly GCF_050586525.1. Taxonomy (NCBI): domain Bacteria; kingdom Pseudomonadati; phylum Pseudomonadota; class Betaproteobacteria; order Burkholderiales; family Oxalobacteraceae; genus Massilia; species Massilia sp. BKSP1R2A-1. The sequence goes on from NZ_JBOBRE010000005.1 coordinate 138,355, forward strand.
CCTGGGCCTGGTGGCCCTGATCACCTACTTCCGCCAGTGGGGCATGTTGTGGAACAACTGGTTCACCAGTATCGACCACAAGAAAATCGGTATCATGTACATGATCCTGGGCATCATCATGTTCCTGCGCGGCTTTGCCGACGCCCTGATGATGCGCGCGCAGCAGGCCTTCGCCTTCGGCTCCAACCACGGCTTCCTGCCGCCTGACCACTACGACCAGATCTTCACCGCCCACGGCGTGATCATGATCTTCTTCGTGGCCATGCCTTTCGTGACCGGCCTGATGAACTACGTGGTGCCGCTGCAGATCGGCGCGCGCGACGTTGCCTTCCCGTTCCTGAACAACTTCTCGTTCTGGATGACCACCATGGGCGCGGTGCTCGTGATGGCTTCGCTGTTCGTGGGTGAATTCGCACGCACCGGCTGGCTGGCCTATCCGCCGCTGTCGGGCATCCTGGCCAGTCCAGGGGTCGGCGTCGACTACTACATCTGGTCCCTGCAGATCGCGGGTGTCGGTACCTTGCTGTCAGGCGTCAACCTGATCGTCACCATCGTCAAGATGCGCGCACCGGGCATGGGCCTGATGAAGATGCCTGTCTTCGTCTGGACCTCGCTGTGCACCAACATCCTGATCGTGATTACCTTCCCGATCCTGACCGCCGTGCTGGCCATGCTGGGCATGGACCGCCTGTTCGACACCGCCTTCTTCACGAACGACCGTGGCGGCAATGCCATGATGTACGTGAACCTGATCTGGATCTGGGGCCACCCGGAGGTGTACATCCTGATCCTGCCGGCCTTCGGCATCTTCTCGGAAGTCGTCTCGACCTTCTGCGGCAAGCGCCTGTTCGGCTATACCTCCATGGTCTATGCGACCTGCGTCATCATGGTCCTGTCCTACCTGGTCTGGCTGCACCACTTCTTCACCATGGGCAGCGGCGCGAGCGTGAACTCCTTCTTCGGCATCACGACGATGATCATCTCGATCCCGACCGGCGCGAAGATCTTCAACTGGCTGTTCACGATGTACCGCGGCCGTATCCGCTTCGAACTGCCGATGATGTGGACCGTGTCGTTCATGCTGACCTTCGTCATCGGCGGCATGACCGGCGTCATGCTGGCGATTCCGGCGGCCGACTTCGTGCTGCACAACTCGCTGTTCCTGATCGCCCACTTCCACAACGTCATCATCGGCGGCGTGGTGTTCGGTCTTTTCGCGGGCTTCAACTACTGGGCGCCGAAGATGTTCGGCGTGAAGCTGAACCAGTTCTGGGGCAAGGTCTCGTTCTGGCTGTGGTCGATCGGCTTCTGGGTCGCCTTCACCCCGCCGTACATCCTCGGCTTCATGGGCTATACCCGCCGCATGAGCCACTTCGAAGACCAGTCGGTGCAATGGCTGTTCCAGATCTCGCTGGCCGGCACCCTGATGATCGCCGGCGGTATCGGTGCGCTGCTGCTGCAATGCTTCTTCACCTGGAAAGACCGCGCCAAGCTGCGCGACGTCACCGGTGACCCGTGGGATGGCCGTACGCTGGAGTGGGCGACTTCGTCCCCGCCGCCGGACTACAACTTCGCCTTCACCCCGGTGGTGCACGACAACGACACCTTCGCCGACATGAAGAAGAACGGCTACCAGCGTCCGCTGAAGGACTTCGTGGCGATCCACATGCCCAAGAACACCTGGGCCGGTTTCGTCATCTCGGCACTGTCGGCCGTGGTGGGCTTCGGCATCATCTGGCACATGTGGCTGCTGGTCGCCGTGTCCTTCGTCGCCATGATGGCCGCGATCATTGTCCACACGTTCAACTACAAGCGCGATTTCTACATCCCGGCGGAAGAAGTGGCCCGCACCGAGGAAGCGCATACCCGTCTGCTGAAGAGCTACGTCTGAAACAACCATGGCAAATAATCCAACCATTCCCGGCGGCCTGACCGCCGAAGAGGTGACCGCGCGCTACCTGGTGCGCGAGCACCATCCGGAACAGGGCACCCTGCTCGGTTTCTGGATCTACCTGATGAGCGACTGCCTCATCTTCGCGTCCCTGTTCGCCACCTATGCGGTGCTGGGCCGTAACTACGCCGGCGGTCCGACCGGCGCCGAACTGTTCGACCTGACGCTGATCGCCATTAACACCGGCTTCCTGCTGCTCTCGTCGATCACCTTCGGTTTCGCGATGGTGTCGGCGCAGGCCAAGAAGCTCGGCGCGACCCTGGGCTGGATGGGCGTCACCGGCCTGCTGGGCGTGGCCTTCCTGTCCCTGGAAATCTACGAGTTCCTGCACCTGATCCATGAAGGCGCGGGCCCGAGCCGCAGCGGCTTCCTGACCGCGTTCTTCGCGCTGGTCGGCACCCACGGCCTGCACGTGCTGTTCGGCGCGATCTGGCTGGTGACCCTGATGGTGCAGCTGTCGAAACACGGCTTGACCACCGAAAACTTCCGTCGCCTGCAGTGCCTGTCGCTGTTCTGGCACTTCCTGGACGTCGTCTGGATCGGCGTGTTTACCTTTGTCTACCTGATGGGAGTGCTGCCATGAGCGATCACATCCACCACCACGAACACGATCACGACGGCCACACCAGCTTCGTCACCCACTACAGCATCAAGGACTACGCGATCGGCTTCGTGCTGTCGCTGATCCTGACCGCGATCCCGTTCTGGCTCGTCATGGGCCACGTACTGCCGCCGGAAACGACGAAGTACGTGATCATGGGCTTCGCCGCCGTCCAGTTCGTCGTGCAGATGATCTACTTCCTGCACATGAACTCGAAGTCGGAAGGCGGCTGGAACATGATGGCGCTGCTCCTGACCGTCGTCCTGCTGGTCATCGTGCTGGCCGGCTCGATCTGGGTCATGGCGCACATGAACGCCAACATGATGCCGGCCATGGGTGGCGCAAGCGACACCACCCACGGCATGCACGACATGCAGTAACAAAGTAGTCGATGCAGCACCAGCGCGACCAGCAAGCAGGGCCCACCTCCCATCCGCCACGCAGCAATCTTGCGCGGCGGGTGTTCGGCGTGGTGCTCCTGCTGCTGGTCGCGCTTTTTCTTGCTCTCGGCACCTGGCAGGTCGTGCGCCTGCAGTGGAAGCGGGACCTGATCGCGCGGGTCGACGCGCGCGTGCATGCGGACCCCGTCGCCGCCCCCGAGGCAGCGCGCTGGGCGCAGGTCACCAAGGACTCCGACGAATACCGGCGCGTGCGCGTGGCCGGGCATTACCTCTACGAATTCACCACCCCCGTCCAGGCGCTGTCCGAGCTGGGCGCGGGTTTCTGGCTGCTGACGCCGTTCTGCACGGAGCAGGGCCATATCGTTTTCATCAACCGCGGCTTCATTCCTGCCTCGGAAAACAAGCAGGGCGCCTATCCCGCCCGCCGCGCCGGCGCCAATCCCTGCGCCACGCCGGGCGACAGGGTGGCAGTGACCGGCCTGCTGCGCATCAACGAGCCGCAGGGCGGTTTCCTGCGCGAGAACGACCCGGCCGGCAACCGCTGGTACTCGCGCGACGTCGTGAAACTGGCTGCCGCGCGCGGCTTGCAGGATGTCGCGCCGTACTTTATCGACGCCGGCAAGGGCCAGGACCCGCGAGGCGCGCCCGAGCGCGCCGTCGGCGGCCTGACCGTCATCTCCTTCACCAACAACCATCTCGTTTATGCGCTCACCTGGTTTGCCCTGGCCCTGATGGCCGGCGCCGCCTGGTGGTGGGTCAGCCGTCATGGCGGTACAATCCGCGACGACGACTGAACGCATAGACCGATGATCCAGAACCCCCTCGAATTCTTCGCCAAGGCGGCCCGCAGCTCGCCCCAGGCGGCAGCGGCGAACGTCGAGTTTGCTGCCGGCCACAAGAACATGCTGCAGCTGATCGAGCTGCGCTGGATCGCCGTCATCGGCCAGATCACGACGATCGCGGCCGCCATCCTGATCTTCCGCATCGAGCTGCCGCTGGTGCACATGCTGCAGGTGCTGGCCTGCCTGATCGCCTTCAACGTCGCCAGCCACATGCGCTGGCACGAACGCCGGCCGGTCTCGAACGGCGAGATGTTTATGGCCCTGCTGGTCGACGTCGCCAGCCTCACCGTGCTGCTCTACCTGTCGGGCGGCATCACCAATCCCTTCGCCTTCCTCTACCTGCTGCAGGTGATCCTGTCGGCGGTGCTGCTGGAAGTGCTGTGGACCTGGGTCATCGTCCTGATCACGACCTTCTGCCTGGCGGGCCTGGCCATGTACGCCCAGCCGCTCGCGCTGCCTTTCGACCATGCGCGCGGCATCTCGAGCCTCTACATCCAGGGCCTGCTGGTCTGCTTCGCGCTGGACGCGGCCCTGCTGGTGATGTTCATCTCGCGCATTTCCGACACCCTGCGCGACAAGGCGTCCCAGCTCGCGCTGCTGCGCCAGCAGGCGGTCGAGGAAGAGCACATCGTGCGCATGGGCCTGCTGGCCTCGGGCGCCGCCCACGAGCTGGGCACGCCCCTCGCGACGGTGTCCGTGATCCTGGGCGACTGGAAGCGCATGCCGCAGTTCCGCGCCGACCCTGGGCTTCTCGAAGACCTGAACGAAATGCAGACCCAGCTCCAGCGCTGCAAGAGCATCGTCAGCGGCATCCTGCTGTCGGCCGGCGAAGCGCGCGGCGAGTCGGCGGTGCGCACCACCGTGCGCAGCTTCCTCGACGGACTGGTCGCGAGCTGGCGCGCGAGCCGGCCGGTGGCCGGCTTCCAGTACAATAACCGGGTACTGGAGGACGTGCCGGTCGCGTCGGACTCGGCCCTGAAGCAGACCATCGACAACCTGCTCGACAATGCGCTGGAGGCCTCGCCGGAGTGGGTCGGGCTGGACGTGCGCAAGGAGGATGGCGTGCTGCACGTCGTCGTCACCGACCGCGGCCCCGGCTTCCCGGCGGCCATGCTGGGCCAGATTGGCAAGCCCTACCAGTCCACCAAGGCCGATCCGGGCCATGGCCTGGGCCTGTTCCTGGCCGTGAACGTCGCGCGCAAGCTCGGCGGCGCGGTGACGGCGGCCAACCGGCCGGAAGGCGGGGCGCAGGTGCGCCTGAGTCTGCCGCTGTCGAGTATCGCTATTGAAGAAGAACGGAAAGAGGCAAGCATTGACCGAAAGCCCTGAGCGCCTGCTGCTCATCATCGAAGACGACGAAGCCTTCGCCCGCACCCTCAGCCGCTCCTTCGAACGGCGCGGCTACCGCGTGCTGGTGGCCTCCGGCCACGACGAGGCGGGCGCGCTGCTGGAACAGCATTCGCCGGGCTACGCCGTGGTCGACCTCAAGCTCAAGGGGAACAGTTCCGGCCTGGCATGCGTCCAGCTGCTGCACGAGCACGACCCCGACATGCTGATCGTCGTGCTGACCGGCTTCGCCAGCATCGCCACCGCGGTCGAGGCGATCAAGCTGGGCGCGGTGCAGTACCTGGCCAAGCCCTCGAATACCGACGACATCGAGGCCGCCTTCGGCCACGTGGCCGGCAATACCGAGGTCGAACTCACTGCCCGCTCGACCTCGATCAAGACCCTCGAGTGGGAGCGCATCCACGCCGTGCTGGCCGAAACCGACTTCAACATCTCGGAAGCGGCGCGCCGCCTGGGCCTGCACCGGCGCACGCTGGCGCGCAAGCTCGAGAAACAGCGGGTGAAGTAGGGGATCATGCGCTATCTGCTCCTGCTGCTTGCCTGTCTGTCCGCCGCGCCGGCATGGGGCGCCGATCCGCTCGCCGCCGGTCGTACCGCCTTCCAGCGCTGCGCCAACTGCCACCAGGTCGGGCCCGGCGCGCGCAGTAGCTTCGGGCCCCAGCTCAACGGCATCGTCGGCCGCCGCGCGGGCGCCGCGCCGGATTTCGCCTATTCCCCGGCCATGAAGAAGGCCGGCTTCGTCTGGGACGAGAAGCGCCTGGCCGCGTTTCTCCGCGACCCGGACGCCGTCGTCCCGGGCAACAAGATGCGTTTCTGGGGCCTGCGCAGCGAGCGGCAGATCGCCGACCTGCTGGCCTACCTGCGCGCGGCCAAGGGCTGATCCTTGGCGCCGCCGACAGGGAAGGTGGTCGCCATCGCGCTGCGCGCCGCGCAGGCGCCGGCTCCCACGCGGGTCCAAAGCGCGACGGCTGTCGCAGGCCTCGGCCTGCAGGACGACCGGCACGCCGATCCACGCTCGCCGCGCCAGCTGCTGCTCGCAGGCGGCAGCGCCTACGAGGCGCTCGGGCTGCCGCCGCACGCGCTGCGCGAAAACCTGCTCCTCGATCTCGATACCGCGGACCTCGTGTCCGGCATGCTGCTGCGTGTCGGCCTTGACGTGATCCTGCGCCTGACTTTTCAGTGCGAAGCCTGCGGCGCGCTCACGGCGCGGGTGGGAGCGTCCTCGCGCTCGCTGCGGCAGCGGCGCGGCATGCTGGCGCGCGTGGAGAGCGGCGGCGAGATCCGGATTGGCGACCCAGTCACCATCCTCGATGCGCGCAGCCGCTTCCTTCCCGATGACTGGCACGAACGCATCGCCATGGTCCTCGACGCCGTCCCGCCGGGAATGGTGATCTCGTACGCCGACCTGGCGCGCGTGGCGGGCGTCCAGGCCAGCTATTGCCGCGCCTTCCCGCGCGTGCTGCCAAAGCTGGGGCCAGACCGCGCCACGCGCGCCGTACCAGCCCGCTCATCCGACCCGGCGCCGCGCTGGGACGGCGCCGGCTTCTTCGGCTCGCCTCCGAACCCGCAGGAGGCGCGGCCGCCACGCATTCGATCAGTTCTAACCCAGGGTGTCACATAACCCAGGGTGTCATAACCCAGGGTGTCAGGTCTGACATTGAGACACGAGCTCAACAGTTCGTACCATTACAGATGGGTTCGTGTCCGAATGTCAGACCTGACACCGAGGTTTTGTTCGTACTTGGCCTAGCCGCCGAGCTTGCTGAGCGCGTAGGCGGACAGGAATCCCGTTACGACGATCAGTCCCGCGAAGTCGTGGGTCTCCTCGAAGGCTTCGGGAATCATCGTATCGACCAGCATCGCCAGCACGCCGCCGGCCGCGACGGCCGTGGTGGCGGCCACGATTTCGGGCGGGAAGTGGCGAAATACCGCGAAGCCGAGCAGGGCGGCGATGCCGGATGCGACGACGATGCCGCCCCAGATGCCGAAGATGTAGCGCGCCGAACGCCCGGCCTGCTTCATGCCGGCGGCGCTCGACAGGCCTTCCGGTATGTTCGACAGAAAAATCGCCGCCACGGCCACCATGCTCACGCCCTGGCCGCCCAGCATCGACAGGCCGATCACGATCGATTCCGGAATGCCGTCCAGCAGGGCCCCGATCGCGATCGCCGCGCCGCTGTTACCGTTATCGCTGGCGCTCGGCTGGCGGCCGGAGCGCTTGCGGTGCTTCGCGCCGTGGTGCGACAGCTTCCAGTTGGCCAGGGTATAGACGCTGGCGCCGCCCAGGAAGCCGATTGCCGTCGAGGCGAACCCGCCGGTGTGGAAAGCGTGTTCCATCAGTTCGAAGGAGAGGGCGGAGATCAGGACGCCGCTGCCGAAGGCCATGATCGCCGCGATCAGCCGCTGCGGCACGTTCAGCCGATAGCCGATGAAGGCGCCGAGCAGCAGGGCGCCGCCCGCGACCAGCCCCCAGAAACCCGCCTGCAGCCACAAGGGCACGCCATCCATCCAGCCTCCATCGTATCGTCCATTGAGCGCATCATAACGCGACAACAACAAATTAATCCGGCACAATTGCCGGTTTCATAAGTTACGGAGGCCAGATGCCCATCATTCGCCCATCCAGGCCGGCAGACGCCGCCGTTCTCGCGGACATCTGGCGCGCCAGCGTGCGCGCCACCCACGACTTCCTCAGCGAAGCGCATTTCACCGACATCGAGGCGCTGGTCGCGCACCAGTACCTGCCGCACGCGCCGCTGTGGGTCATCGAGGTCGACGGCAGCCCGGCCGGCTTCATGGGCTTGACCGGCGCCCACGTCGACGCGCTGTTCATCGACCCGCGCCGCCGCGCCCAGGGACTGGGCCGCAGCATGATCGCGCACGCCGCCCGGCTCGAAGGGAAGCTGACGGTCGACGTCAACGAACAGAATCCGCAGGCGGTCGGCTTCTACGCGCGCATGGGGTTCCGCCAGACCGGACGCAGCCCGCAGGACGATGCGGGCCGGCCTTATCCCTTGCTGCACATGCGGCAGGACTGAACGCTGGCCGTGCAATAAATTTCCTTCACGCATAAATACATTCGGACAAATTTTCTTGCATCCGTTACATTTATCAGTCATCATAGACGGGTGACGCCGGTCCGCCAGGATCGTGTGTCCGATCAGCGATGAGGCGGTTCAAGCCGTTTCTTTTTGTCCCCCGCATCACGCCGGGGGATTTTTTCGGTGCCGCGGCCCTGCCTGCCGCGGATGGCGCGACCCGCGCCTGCCGGCCCACCGCACAGGCCGAGGCTGACCAACGCTTCGCCTGGGCGCCACCGGAGGACCCATGAGCGACACGCTTTCCCCCAGATTCCCCCTCAGACGATTGCCAGTTGCCGCCTTGTGCGCCGGCCTGCTGGCCAGCATCGCCGTTGCACCACATGCCGCCGCGGCGCGCAAGCCGGCCACGCCGCCGCTCGCGGACTTCGCCGAACTGAGCGGCTCCCATCCGGCCAGCTGCAGCGGCCCCATCGATCCCGCCCTCGGCCGCCTCGGCGAACCGACGAACCGGCGCTGCGCCTGGAGCCAGCGCGTCGAGATGCTCTACTGGGAAACCGTCCCCGACGCGGGCAATGCCTGCCTGCCGGCCCCTGGCCTGGCCTGGCACCGCCTCGGCAGCGGCATGCGCGCCCCGATCACGCCCTGGAGCAACGCCTGGACCGCGCAGGGCGTGCTGTCCCAGCAGGGCGGCGTGGAGCAGGCCGGTGCACTGTGGCGCCGCGAGGACGGCCAGTGGTCGGCCGTGCTGTGGCGCTGGCTGCCCTCCGAGAAAGCCGACACGCGCACCTGGCAGCTCGGGCACTGGAAGGACGTGGTGCAAGCCGTGCGCGTGGTTGCCGCCGGCGCCAAGGCGCCGCCGTCGTCGCCACTGCTGGTTGCCTGGGAAGACGCCGCGCGCGGCAAGCCGCGCCTGCGCGAAGCGGACGCCGCGCGCTGGATCTCCGACGGCGCCTGCCTCAGCCTGCAGACTGCCGGCATCGGCCAGGCGCGCCTGCACCTGCCGCATTCGCGCGACGACGTGCGCCAGGAACAGCGCAGCGCCATGCAGGTGCAGCTCGCGCGCCGCTACCCGAACGCCGACTGGCTGCAATCCTTCTCCCTGGTGGAGCCGGCGACGCCGGGCGCACGCAGCGGATCGAAATTCACCGCGGTGTGGCGCGAAGGCGCCGTGCTTCACGGGCAGCTCTGGATCACGCTGCCGGGCGAGGGCGGCATCGTGCGGGCGCGTATCTCGAGCGCCTTGCCGGCCGCCCGCAGCGACGAGCCGGCGAAAGAACGCGCCGCGCTCCTCCAGCGCGAACTCACCGCGCTGGCCCACGCATGGGAGGTGCGCCATGAATGACGACTTGAATACCCCGCTGTGGCTGCTCTCGCCGCTGGCGGTGCTGGGCGGCGGCCTGATGCTGGCCCTCGTGATCGGCCTGACCCTGCAGCGCTTCAAGGTGCCCAAGCTCTACGGCGCGGTGCTGGCCGGCCTGCTGCTCGGCTCCACTGGCGGGGGCCTGATCGACCGGGCCCTGCTGACCCAGTTCCAGGAACTGCTCAACGCGGCGGCCGCCCTGGTGCTGTTCGAGGTCGGACGCAAGATGGACCTGGCCTGGCTGCTCAAGAGCGGCCGCCAGGGCGGCAGCCTGCTGCTGGCCACGCTGGCGCGCTGGGTCGCGGTGGCGGTCACCTTGCGCCTGCTCGGCCTGCAATGGGGCGCGGCCATCTTCATCGCCTCGATCCTGATCGCGGTGAACCCGGTCATCGTCAGCTCGATGGTGGCCGACGAGAACGCGAGCGGCACCAGCACCTTCGCCACGGCGAACATGGTCGGCCTGAGTTCCCTGGTCGCGCTGCTGGTGCTGGCCGTGACCATGGCCTGGACCCGCAGCCACGGCATCGACGCCAGCGGCGACTTCGGGGGCGAACTGATGCGCCAGGGCGGCAAGCTGGTGCTGGGCGCGGCGATCGCCCTGCTGTCCTATGGACTGTATGCGGCGGCTACCCGCCTGTGCAGGGTGCCGGCGCGCATGCGACCCGGCATGCTGCTGGCCGCGCTCCTGATCGACCTGGGACTGTGCTCGGTGTCGGCCGCGAGCGCGCTGCTCTCGCTGCTGCTGATGGGCGTCCTGCTGCGCAATGCGGAGAAACGCGACAACGTCTTCCAGGCCCAGCTGCAGACGGCCCAGGACATCGGCTACGTGCTGCTGTTCCTGATGTCGGCCGCACTGGTCGACCTGGGCGAACTGGCGAAGGGCTGGACCCTGGGCGCGGCGCTGCTCGTGTTCGCCGTACGCACCGCCGTTACCCGGGTGGCGCTCATCCCGGCCAGCGCCTGGGACCGCCGCAAGAAGCATGCGATGGCCCTGTCGATGTGCTCCCTGGTGAGCTATGGCGGCCTGGTGGTCGACAACACCCTGAACGCCTACACGGGCCTGGACCCCGCATCCACCGAACTGATGGGCGCACTGCTGGCCCTGAACGTGCTGCTGGCGCCCGGCCTCACCTGGCTCGGCCTGCGCCTGGCGGGCGAAACCTACCAATCCGGCAGCCTCGACACGGCGCCGCTGGAAAAGATCAAGGAGGCCGCATGAACGAGACCCTGAACATGGACGCCGCCGCGGCGCAGGCCCAGGCGGTGAGCGGCAAGGGCCCGGCCTTCCTGCCGGACTTCAAGACCTCGACCGTGGGCACCATGGGCATCGAGCTCGAGCTCATGGTGCTGGACCGGCTGACCTACGACCTGTTCCCGGCCGCGCCCGACATCCTGCGCCTGCTCGACAAGCACGACAAGCCCTGGGTCCACACGCCCGAGATCACGACCTCGATGCTCGAGGTGGCGACCTCGATCCTGCAATCCTTCGGCGAGGCGCGCGAGCAGCTCGAGCACATCCGCTCCACGGTGCAGCGCGCCGCCTTCGAAGTCGGCGCGGCGATCTCGGGCGGCGGCGCCCATCCTTTCCAGCGCTGGAACGAGCAGCGCATCTATCCGAAGGAACGCTACTTCGAATCCGAGCGCAAGTACGGCTACCTCGCCAAGCTGTTCACGGTGTTCGGCATGCACGTGCACATCGGCGCCGGCAGCGCCGACGAGGCGGTGCGCCTGTGCGCCTGGCTGACCCAGCGCGCGCCGCTGTTCATCGCGCTGTCGAGCAATTCGCCGTGCTGGCAGGGCGAGGTCTCGGGCTTTTGCAGCTCGCGCAGCAATGTGGTCGGGGCCTTCCCGATGAGCGGCATCCAGCCGGCCGAGCTGCGCAGCTGGCAGGACTTCCGCGACTATTTCGGTCGGCTTGCCGGCTTCGGCATCGTCAACAGCATCAAGGATTTCTACTGGGACGTGCGGCCCAAGCCGGAGTACGGCACCATCGAGCTGCGTGTGCTCGATACGCCGCTGAAGCCCGTGTACGCGGCCGCGCTGGCGTGCTACGCGCGCGAACTCTGCCTCGAATTCGCCAGCCAGCCGGGCCGCTGGCCGTCCAACGGCAGCCGCGAGCTCTACACCTGGAACCGCTTCAATGCCGCGCGCGACGGGGTCGACGGAAGCTGGATCGATCCCGAGACCGGCGTCGCACTGCCGGTGGCCGAGGTGATCCGCGCCGACCTGGAACGGCTGGCAAGCCGCTCGCTCGATCCGGACTTTGCCCAGGCGCGGGTGGTGATCGAAGACCTCATGAAGGAGGGCGGCCAGGCCGGGCTCTTGAGGCGCCACCTGGCCGCCGGCGGCGGCATGAACGACCTGGCCCGCATGGCAAGCGAGGTCTTCGAGGCCGGCGAAGGACTGGGCAGGGCTTAAAGCTGGGCCAGCGGCACCTTGGCCGCCTCGTCGTCCGCCGCCAGCTCGGCGATGAGGCGGCCGAGGTCCTGTTCGAGGCGCAGCAGGGTGGCTTCGTCGAGACTGGCCAGGGCGTCGGGCAGCACGCCGGCGAAGGGCATGGGCGCGCTGCGCAGCACGGCTGCGCCCTCGGGCAGGACCCGCAGCGCGACGGCACGGCGGTCGGCGCTTTCGCGGCTGGCGGTGACGAAACCGCGCTCGACCAGGGCGCGCACCAGGTTGCTGGCGGTCGACTGGTGGATGTCGAGCTCGCGCGCCAGGCCGGTGGCGCCGATGCCGGGCTGGCGTTCGATCACGGACAGCGCCCATAGCTGGGCGCCACCCAGGCCGGCTTCGCGTTCGACCTGGCGGAAATGGGTTTTGACGGCGTTGAAGACGACGCGGAACTGGCGCAGCACGCGCATCGGCGCGGCGCTGTCGCCGGAGGCGAGCTGGTTTTCGGGGAGGATATCGGGCATCCGCGCATCATAGCCGAAATCCGTCCCACCGCCAGCCCGGAACCGCGCCTGTCCTGGTTTCGGCGCACCGCTACGGTGCAGGAGGCGGACCCTTCCTTTGCGCAGCCGAAACGTGGCGCGGCGCCAGGCGAGTTTTGCTAGCATGGGTCGCATGAATCGGCTGCTGGCAACTCCGCTCTTGCGGCGCCGGCACATGGTGTCGCGCGCCGCCGTGGCAACCTTCCTGGCCGGGCTTGCGCTGACTGCTGTCCTGTCCGGCGTGGCGCGACAGCTGGAGGCGGACCGGGCACGCGCCGACTTCGAGCAGCGCGCCGCCGTGCGCACCGCCGCCGTCTCGCGCGCATTCACCGACGCGGTCACCGACCTGCGTGCGCTCAACCTGCTGTTCACCGCAAACCGCGGCGATGTCTCGCGCGAGACCTTCGACGCTTTCGCGCAGCCGCTGGCGGCGCGCAACGGCTACCTGCGCGCGCTCGAATTCCAGCGCTTCGTCGACGACAGCGAGCGCGCCGCCTTCGAAGCGGCCCGTGCGCGCGACTGGCCCGGCTTCGCCATCCGCGAGCGTGGCCCTGCCGGGCTGGTCGCGGCCGCGCGCCGGCCGCGCTACCTCGTCAACGACTACGTGGTGCCGATCTTCAGCAATGCCCAGATCTACGGCTACGACGCCTGGTCCAATCCCGACCAGCGTCAGTATATGCAGCGCGCCATCGACAGCGGCCAGCCCACCGCCAGCCCGGTGCTGCGCCTGGTGCAGGGCGACGGAGCCCTGCGCGGCATGCTGGTGGCGATGCCGGTCTACCGCAGCGGCACCGACCTTTCCAGCGTGGCCGCAAGGCGCGCGGCAGCGCACGGCAGCACCACCGTGGTCATCGATGCGGCGCTGCTGGTCGGCGGCAGCCTGGGCGCGGCGCGCCTGCTGGCGATGGGCGACTACGCGCTGACCCTCTACGGGTACACCCGGGACGGCCAGCGGGTGCCGGTGTTCCACCACGAAGGGAAGCCGGAGCCGGTCACGCGGCTGGAGCGCCTGCTCGGCGGGGGACCGGACACCATCACGCGCGGCTTCGAGGTGGCCGGGACGCGCTGGGAGTTCGCTACGGCGCGCCTGGCGCGCCGTCTGGACAGCCAGAGCGGATCGCTGTCCATCCTGGTCTCGGGGATCCTGCTCAGCCTCGCCGCCGGCTGGCTGGTGCACCTGCGCAGCGTGCGCACCCGCCGCATCGAGTCCCTGGTCGACCGCCGCACGGCGGACCTGGCCATCACGGCCGGCGAGCTGCGCCTGTACCGGCGCGCCATCGAGTCGGCCGCCAATCCCATCCTCCTGATCAGCGCAACCCGGAATGGCTACCCGATCGAATACGCCAACCCGGCGTGCGAGCGCATCCTCGGCCATGGCCCGGGCGAGCTGCTCGGCCTGCCGATTGGGGAGCTGGCGCGCTCGCCCGGCGACGAGGCCGGCCTGGTGGAGCTGCGCCAGGCCCTGCAGGAACGGCGCAAGGGCCATGCCCTGGTGCGCCAGGCCACGCGCGACGGACGCGAGCTGGTAAGCGAGGTCTATATCGCCCCGGTCAACGACGAAGCCGGCAGCACCACCCACTTCGTCGTCACCACCTATGACGTCACGGTGGCCAAGCGCTACGAGGCGGAACTTGCGCACCGCGCCAAGTACGACAGCCTGACCGGGCTGGCCAACCGCGCGCTGCTGTCGGACCGGATCGAACGCGCCATCGCGGTGGCGAACGGCACGCCGGTGTGGACGGTCGCGCTCGATATCGACCATTTCAAGCTGGTCAACGACACCATGGGACGCGGCCTCGGCGACGAGGCCCTGCGCGCCATCGCTGCCCGCATCGCGGGCGCCATCCGCCAGGCCGACACGGCGGCGCGCGCGGGTGGCGACGATTTCATGCTGGTGCTGTGCGGCTGCGGCGACGAAGGCCAGGCGGCGGCCCAGGTGCAGGCCGTCCGCGACGCCATCGCCGAACCCCTGAAGATCGACGGCCACTTCCTGGTGTTCGGCTCCAGCGCCGGTGTGGCCGGCTATCCGAACGACGGGGGCGACCCGGAAACCCTGGTCAAGCATGCCGAGGTGGCCATGTACCGCGCCAAGGAGACCGGGCGAAACGCAGTGCAGTTCTACGCGCCCCACATGAATGCCCACGCCACCGACCGCCTGGCCCTCGAAGGCGCCCTGCGCGGCGCCCTGCGCGAGCAGCAGTTCGAACTCCACTTCCAGCCCCAGGTCGACCTCCACAGCGGAAGGGTGGTCGGCACCGAGGCCCTGCTCCGCTGGCGCCATCCCCATTTCGGCACGGTGCTGCCTGACCGCTTCATCGCCCTGGCCGAGGAAACCGGCCTGATCGTGCCGATCGGCGCCTGGGCCTTGCGCTCGGCCTGCGTGCAGAACCGTGAATGGCAATGCTCGGGCCTCGGCCAGCTGCGGATCGCCGTCAACCTGTCGGCGCGCCAGTTCGCCGAGCCCGGCCTGGTCCGGACGGTGCGCGAGGTGCTCGAAGAAACCGGCCTGGCGCCGGAGTCGCTCGAGATCGAGCTGACCGAGAGCATGATGATGATCGACGTGGAGTCCGCCATCGAGACCATGCGCTTCCTGAAGGCGATGGGAGTCAAGCTCTCGATCGACGATTTCGGCACCGGCTATTCCAGCCTGGCCTACCTGAAGCGCTTCCCGGTCGACGTGCTCAAGATCGACCAGTCCTTTGTCCGCGACATCGTCGGCAGCCGCGACGGCGCGGCGATGGTCGACGCCATCATCTCCCTGGCGCACAGCCTGCGCATGCACGTGATCGCCGAAGGCGTCGAGACCCTGGAGCAGCTCGACTACCTGCGCGACTGCGGCTGCGACGAGGTGCAGGGCTACCTCTTTGCCCGCCCGGAACCCAGGGAGACGGTCGAGCCGCTGCTGCGCCGGAGCAGGGTGGAACCCATCCCGTTGCACGCCTGAGCCCAGCCCGCCCGTGCGGCCGGGGCCGGTCGGCTATACTGATCACATACGCAAGACAAACAGCAGCAAGGACTTTTCAGAGTGGATCAGAAGACCAACCCGCACGACCCGAACCAGGAACAGCACAGCGCCGGTGGCCGCGCCCGGCGCATCCTCGGCAGCGCCGGCGAACGCGCCCGCAGCGTCTTTTCCCTGGCCGGCGCCAGGGCGTTCGCCCGACTGAGCGGCCGTTCCCGCATCGAGCAGGCCCTGCTCGTCGGCCTGTGGCTGCTGGCGGCCGGCCTGATGGCCTTCTTCCTCTACCTGGTGGCCCTGATTCCGCTCACGCCCGGCATCAGCGACCTGCACCAGGCGCGCACCGCGCGCCCGAGCGTGATCCTGTCCGCCGACGGCAAGGAGCTCGGCACGTTCGAGAAGGGCCTGCAGGAGCGCGTCAAGCTGTCGCAGATTTCGCCGCACGTGATCAAGGCCCTGGTCTCGACCGAGGACCACCGTTTCTACGACCACCACGGGGTCGATTTCCGGCGCGTGGCCGGAGCCCTGGTCGCCACCGCCAGGGGCGATGCCCAGGGCGGCTCGACCATCACCCAGCAGCTGGCGCGCAATATGTTCCCCGAGGAGATCGGCCGGGCGCGCAGCATCAACCGCAAGATGAAGGAACTGATCACCGCGATCAAGATCGAGAACACCTACAGCAAGACCGAGATCCTCGAAGCCTACCTGAACACGGTGCCTTTCCTGTACAACGCCTACGGCATCGAGATGGCGGCCCGGACCTATTTCGGCAAGCCGGCCCTGAAGCTCGACGTGCTGGAATCCGCCACCCTGGTCGGCATGCTCAAGGGTACCCACTACTACAATCCCGTTACCAGCCCGGAACGCGCCAGGGCGCGCCGCAACGTGGTGCTGGGCCAGATGGCCAAGCACGGCGCCTTCACCCAGGCGCGCTACGAGGCGCTCGCCAAGCGTCCGCTGCGCACCCGCTTCGCGCGCCTGAACGACAGGAGCGGCAAGGACGACCATTTCACGGCCTACGTGCGCAAGTGGCTGCTCGAGTGGGCCGAAGAGAACGACTACGACCTCGCCCTCGACGGCCTGGTCGTGCACACCACCCTCGACCTCGAACTGCAGGACGCCGCCCGGCGCGCCGTCGAACGCCAGGCCAACACCCTGCAGGCGATCGCCGACGTCGAATGGGCATGGCCGAGCATGCCGCGCTCGACCTCCACCGGCATGTACACGTCCATGCGCGACGACGTCGATCCCTTCGCCTATTACTGGAGCTCGCACGGGCGCGAACTGGACGCCTTCGTGCGCGAATCCGCCAGCTATCGCCGCGCGGTCGAGGATGGGGAAGCGCCCGAGGATGCCCTCAAGCGCCTGAAGCGCGACCGCGGTTTCATGGCCGAGCTGAAGGAAGCCAAGGCGCGCCTGGAAGCCGGCTTCGTGGCCATGGACCCGTCCACCGGCGAAGTGCGCGCCTGGATCGGCAGCCGCAGCTTCGAGCGCGACCAGTTCGACCACGTGGCCCAGGCGGCGCGCCAGCCCGGTTCGACCTTCAAGCCCATCGTCTACGCCGCGGCGCTCGAGCGCGGGATTCCGCCGGACCGGACCTACCGCGACGCCGTCCGGGACATCCGCGTCGGCGATGGACGCGGCAAGGCCTGGCGCCCCACCGATATGTCGGGCAATACCGGCGCCATGATGACCATGCGCGACGGCCTGGTGCTGTCCAAGAACACCATCACCGCCCAGGTAATGCAGGAAGTGGGCCTGAGCCCAATCGTGCGCCTGGCCCAAGGGATGGGCATCCGCGAGAGCAAGCTCGAATCCGTGCCCTCGCTGGCCCTGGGCACCAGCCCCGTGACCCTGCTGGAAATGGTGAGCACCTACAGCACCATCGCCGCCCTCGGCGAATACCGCAAACCCGTGTTCGTGCGCCGCATCACCGACCGCGAGGGCAAGGTCATCGCCGACTTCGCCCCAGGCGCGCCCGAGCGTGCGCTGTCCCAGGACGCTTCCATCGCCCTGATCGACATGCTGCGCGGGGTCGTCAACCGCGGCACCGGCGGCGGCGTGCGCTATCGTTTCGGGGTGTATGGGGACGTGGCCGGCAAGACCGGCACCACGCAGAACAATACCGACGGCTGGTTCATTTTGATGCACCCGCAGCTGGTGGCGGGCGCCTGGGTCGGCTTCAACGACAACCGCGTGACGATGCGCTCGAGCTACTGGGGGCAGGGCGGCCACAATGCGCTGCTGCTGGTCGGCGACTTCATGCGCACCGCGCTGGAAGCCGGCAAGCTCGATCCGAACGCGCTGCTGCCGGGCGGACGTCCGCCGGCGCCGCGCCAGATCGTGGAACCGCAGGAAGAAATCGAGGAACTGCCGGGCGAACTCGATATGGAAGGCCAGGCGCCGGAGGACGAGATGGAGGTGCCGGATCCGGATCCGGCGCTGGACATCCAGCCAGCGCCGCCACAGACGCAGCCGATCCAGCCGGTCCAGCCTGCGCCCTTGCCGGAACCTGCGCCGGTCGATCCGCCGCCGCAGGGCGAAAACCCGATCATCTAGCCGCGGTGACGCCCGGCGGCAGGTCGGCGCGCAGCAGGGGGTAGGGGTTGACCGGCCCGCCGACACCGTACACGCCGTAGTGCAGGTGCGGCGGCGTACCGGCCGCGTTGCCGGTGTTGCCGACATACCCCAATACCCGGCCCTGCTCGATGCGCATGCCGGGCGCCACGTCCGAATACCGGTCCAGGTGGGCGTAGTAGTGCCGCTGGCCGCCCGGCCCCAGCACCCAGACGACCAGGCCGCCCAGCCGGTTGGTGCCGACCCGCAGCACGATGCCCTCGGTGCTCGACAGCACCGCGGTGCCGCGCCTGGCGAAGATATCGATGCCCTCGTGCTTGCGGCCCTCGCTGCGCGCCGCGTGCCAGGTGTCGCGCAATCCCTTCGGCCTGACCCCGCTCACGGGCATCGCCAGGCTGGACGGCGCCGGCATCGCCGTCAGGCGCATCGCGTACACGGCATGCCTGAGCCATGGGCCGAGCAGGCCCCAGGCGGCGATCAGGAGGACGGCGATGAGCAGGCTGCGCAGAAATATTCGCATGGCGGCGTTCCGTTCAGGAGGAATACCGCACAGGTATGGGCGCCGGGCCGGATTGGAAGCGCCGGTTGCGCAATCAGGCCGGGTCGAGCGTGGGACGCTGGGTGGCGGCCTGGCCGCCTGCGCCGTCCTCCGGTGCGCCGCCGGCGCGCAGCGGGAAGCCGACCGTGAAGGTGCAGCCCTTGCCGTGGCCGTCGCTGTGTACCGACACCTTGCCGCCGTGCAGGGCGGTGAGTTCCTTGACCAGGGCCAGCCCCAGGCCCAGGCCGCCCTGGGCGCGGTCGATGCTGGTCGGTCCCTGCACCAGCACGTCGAAGATCACGGGCAGCAGCTCGGGCGCGATGCCCACGCCGGTGTCGCGCACCTCGACCTGCACCACCTTGCCTTGCACGCGGCAGCGTACCGCGATGCTGCCGCCCGCGGGGGTGTACTTGATGGCGTTGTGCAGCAGGTTGTCGACCACCTGCTCGAGGCGGGTGCGGTCGCCGTCGACCCAGGCCGGGCCCAGGTCCACCTCCCAGTGGTGGCTGCCCTTGTCGACCAGGCGTTTCGCTTCGACGCAGGCGCGCAGCACCTCGCCCAGGTCGACCGGCGCCTGCTGCAGCACGATCTTGCCCGAGAGGATGCGCTGCACGTCGAGCAGGTCGTCGACGATGCGGGTCAGGTGGCGCATCTGGCGGCGGCTGATGTCGCGCGCATTCGCGGCCAGTTCCGGCTTCAGGTTCGGCATTTCCAGCACGCTCATCGCACCCGAGATCGCCGCCAGCGGATTGCGCAGCTCGTGCCCGAGCATGGCGAGGAAGCCGTCCTTGGCGCGGCTCTGGGCTTCGGCGACCCGGCGCGCCCGCTGTTCGCTCAGCAGCAGCTGCTCGCGCTCGTGCTGCAAGGCCTGGCGCGCGGCGCTCTCGCGGTTCAAGGCCTGGCTGGTGAAATGCAGGCCGTCGAGCAGGGCGTCGACTTCGTCCACCCGGGTCGGACGCGGCCGCGCGACCGCTCCGCGCGCCAGCGAATTGGCGACGCTGCCGGCCTGTTGCAGGGCAGCGGACAGCTTGTTACCCAGGAAAACGGCGACGAAGATGGCCAGGCCCATCAGCACGATCAGGGCCATGGTCGCGTACAGGGCGGCGGTGCGCGCCGCCGATTCGATTTCCGCCACCGGCACGCCGATCACGATGGTCCAGCCCGAGACGGCGGAGCGGGTGTAGATGCCGTAGACCTCGACGCCCTCGTGGGTGGTGTGGCGCAGGACGCCGCTGCCCGCGGCCTGGGCGGCCACCCGCATCTCTGGATGCATGGGTTTGCCGGCGCTGTGCGGGCCGCCCTTGTTGCGGGCGATCGTCACGCCATTGCCGTCGAAGATGCCGACCAGCCAGGTCGGCTCCAGGGCGCTGTTGGCGAACGCGCGCTCGAAATAGCGGGCGTCGAAGATCTGGCTGACCACGTAGCGCTTGTCGTTGTTGGGCGGGGAAGGAACATCCACCGAAACCACGGCGCGGCCGGAGGTCGGCCCCTGAAAGTAACCCGACACCCGGGTGCGCCCGCTGCGCAGCACCTCGGCGGCGTACCGGCGGTTGGTGCCGGGCAGCTGGGTGCCGAGGGGCTTGAGGGTGTTGAAGACCGGACGGGTGTCTTCGTCGACAAGGACGGTCCACCTGTTGCCGGCCTCGCCGTTCAGACGCTTCGCGAGGCGGTACACACGGCCAACATTCTGGTCGCCCAGGCTTTCCGAATTGGCGATGGTGCGCAGCAGGGCCTCGGCCACCGCGATCTCCCGGTCCACCACCAGGGCGGTGGCGCGCGCAGTTTCCTGCACCCGCCGGATGCGCGATTCGCGCTCCCAGTCCAGCAGCATGGACACCCCGATCCAGAACGCCAGGACGACGGGGATCAAGATGGCGGCGGCCATCAGGAACAGGTAGGTGCGGGTCTTCATGGACGCTTCCCGGAGCGGCGGGTCTGGTAGTGGACAATGTGACGTTCAGTTGTCGCAGCTTAACAGAACCATTGTCTTTAAGGAACTGTTTTGCCGTGCCGCGGGGCTCGCCTGCCAGCCGCCGTCGCGCGCCTTGCGCTCCGCGGCGCCATCCCCCCCCCATGCCCAGCTGCTGGGAGGCGGCATGCGCGGGGGGCCTCGGCGGATCGGTGGGCGGCATGATCGGCGGCGCGGGCAATGCCGGCCGCCTCGGATCGATGGACGCGATGGGCAGCCTGCGCCACGCGGGCCGTCTCGATGCCGCTGCCGGCCGCCGTGCGATCGACGCGGCCGGCAGCGCGGCCGGCGAGGCAAGCGGCGGCGCACAGCGCGCCCGTCGCGCTGCGGGCGACTTCGCGCCACAACACCAGTCTGCCCCATTGGCGCGTGCGGAAGGGCAGGCGGGCCTCGGCATCGAGGGCACCCTGCAGGGCTCCGCCTCCCTCATGGGCGAGGCGCGTGGCGGCGCGTCCGGCTCCCTCAGCCTGGGCATGTCGGCTGGCGCCGACGCTCGTGCGTCCGGCGCTTCGCAGGCGCGCTGAGGCCCGCTAGAGGATCGGCACGCCGCCCGTCACGGCGATCCGCGCCCCCGAGATGTAGCTGGCTTCGCTCGAGGCCAGCATCACGTAGACGGGCGCGACCTCGGCCGACTGGCCGGCCCGCTTCATCGGCACCTGCCGGCCGAAGCTGGCCACCTCGTCGGACGGCATGGTCGAGGGACTCAGCGGCGTCCGGATCGGTCCCGGCGCCACCGAGTTGACCCGGATGCCCTTGTCGGCCAGCAGCTGGGCCAGGCCCGCCGTGAAGTTCGCGATCGCGCCCTTGGTCGTCGCATAGGCGAGCAGGGTGGGCTTGGGCTTGTGCGAATTGATCGAGATGGTGTTGATGATCGAGGACCCCGGCTGCATGTGCTTCACCGCAGCCTTACCGATATGGAACATGGCCGTGATGTTCACCTGGAAGGTGTAGTCCCACTCCTCGTCGGGTACCTCTTCCAGCGAATCGTGGCTCATCTGGAAGGCCGCGCTGTTGACCAGCACGTCGATGCGGCCGAATTCCCGGACGGCGCGGTCGACGATGGCGCGGCAGTGCGCCGGGTCGGCCAGTTCGCCCGGCCTTCGGGGTGAGGTGCGCTTCGGTGCCGGGCGGCGTCTGCTGCTGTGCCGGCTGGTTCATCTCTCTTCCCTTCAGTGTTTGAGGACGCGGGAGCCGGCGTCCCCGGTGTCGTCGTCGCCCGCCGTGTCGGATGCGCCGTCCACGTACTCGTTGGCGGCCGCCTTTTCCTCACCGCGCACGTCGGCCCGCGTATCCGGCGCTTCCTGCAGCAGCACGTGCTGCGGCCGCGGCGCCATCGAGATGCCGAGGTCGGCGAACATCTGCATCGCTTCCAGGTTGATGAGCTGCTGAGTATCCATGTAGAGGTCGTAGTTCGCGTCGAGCATGGTGTAGACAATCTCGTACTCGATCCAGTTCTGGTCGACCGTCTTCAGGTGGGCGCGGTCGAAACGCACCTTGTCGCGGCGCTTGATGATCTCGCCCAGCATCGCCGGCACTTTCGCGGCCAGCTGCGGCGGTGTCGAGGGACTGGCGCGCAGCGCGAACTGGATGCGGCGCGTCGTCATGCGGCGGAAGTTGTAGACCGTGTTGCGCAAGAGTTCCGCGTTGGCGACCACGATCTGCTCGCCGCCCAGGGCGCGCAGGCGGGTGGTCTTCAGGCCCACGTGCTCGACGGTGCCGGCATAGTCCTTGGCCGAGATGTAGTCGCCGACCTCGAAGGGCTTGTCGACGGCGATCGCCATCGAGGCGAACAGGTCGCCCAGGATGTTCTGCACCGCCAGCGCGATGGCGACGCCGCCGATGCCGAGGCTGGCGACAAAGGTGGTCACGTTGATGCCGAGGTTGGACAGCATGGCCAGCACGAACACCACCCAGACGGTGGTCTGCAGCAGCCAGATCACGACCGTGTGCGCGACCGTCACCTGCTGGTCGACCGCGCCGTGGTTGTGCGCCAGGAAGTAGCGGCGCGAGCCGATCTTCACGGCGCGGTGCAGGAACATGGCGATCTGGATGCCGAGCGTGAAGAACCACAGGTGGCCGAGGCGCGTGTTCCAGGGTTCGGGCAGGTCGAGCACCGACAGGCCGATGAGGATGGCGGTGGCGACGATGGCCAGGGCGCCGGTATGGGCCAGGGTCTTGCTGAGCACCTGGGCCACGGTGCCGTGCTGGCGGTCGGTGCTCAGGGCTCCGAGGCGCTTGCGCAGCAGAATCAGGGCCCCGTGCATCAGGATGTAGCTGACGACGGCGGCGCCGAGGGCGAACAGGGCGTTCGGCAGCGTGACGTTCAGGGAACGGAAAAACTCGACGAAATGAAAATTCAAACCGGGTTCCTTTGCGGCTAGACCGGCGCCGGCCGCGCTGGCTGGACTGGCAGGGGGAGGCAGGGAAGGCGCGGCATGCGGCGCAGAATGCGGGAGCGCCCGACACGGCGCTGCCCGGCGCGGGCCGGTATCGTGCGAACCCAGCCGGCGGGGGAGAAGCGCGACGGCGGCGAGCGCCGTCAGGGCAGGGTGTGTCCCCCTGTCCTCAGTGGCGCTTCAGGTGTTCGCGCACGGCCTCGGCGCTGGAGCCGACCTGCTTGACGGCGCGCTCGAGTTCTTCCTTGCTCACGCCCAGCGCCTCGGTCCAGTGGCGCACTTCCCAGTCTTCGCTCATATTGATGCGGGCACGGTCCTGGGTGCCGCGGTTTTGCAGATTGTCGGACATGGTGGCCTCCTTGTAACGGGTTTGACCAGACTATGCCCGCGCCCCCGGGCGTAGTCCGTTAGCCATTTCACCTTGCGGCGGCATTTCCCGCTCCGGGTATCCAGTCAGTGATCCTCCAATCTGCTCTGGCTCGCCGCCAGGTTTTTGAGGTAACCTTGCCATATCGGCAAATGGAGGAGCATCCGCATGACCTACGAAACCGCCCAGCCCGAACGCAGCGCGATCGACGCGCTGCCGGGCATCGTCGTCCTCGATTTCGGCGCCAACTGGTGCGGCTACTGCCGCGCCGCCGAGCCGCTCATCAACGAGGGCCTGGCCGGCGGGCAGGCCCTCAAGCACATCAAGGTCGAGGATGGCCCGGGCCGCCCGCTCGGCCGGTCCTTCCGGATCAAGCTGTGGCCGACCGTCGTCGTCCTGAAGGATGGCCAGGAAGTGGCGCGCGTGGTGCGTCCGGTCTCGAGCGACGAGGTGCGCGTGGCGCTGGCCCAGGCGGGCGGCGCATGAAGGAAGCGGTACCCGTCCAGCCGGCCAACAAGCCGCGCACCGTCCTGTTCGCGAGCCTGATCGGCACCACCATCGAGTTCTACGACTTTTACATCTACGCCACCGCCGCGGTGCTGGTCTTTCCGCGGCTGTTCTTCCCGGCCGCCGACCCGGCGGCCGCCACCCTGCAGTCGCTGGCGACCTTCGCCATCGCCTTCTTCGCCCGCCCCGTCGGCTCGGCCGTATTCGGCCACTTCGGCGACCGCATCGGGCGCAAAGCAACCCTGGTCGCGGCCCTGCTCACCATGGGCATCTCGACCATCCTGATCGGCCTGCTGCCGACCTACGCCACGATCGGCACCGCCGCGCCGCTGCTGCTGGCCCTGTGCCGCTTCGGCCAGGGCCTCGGACTGGGCGGGGAATGGGGCGGGGCGGTGCTGCTGGCCACCGAAAATGCGCCGCCGGAGAAGCGCGCCTGGTACGGCATGTTCCCGCAGCTGGGAGCGCCGCTCGGCTTTTTCCTCTCGGGCGGCACCTTCCTGCTGCTCGGCCAGCTGATGGCGGACGAGGAGTTCTTCGCCTGGGGCTGGCGCATTCCTTTCCTCGCCAGCGCACTGCTGGTCGTGGTCGGGCTCTACGTGCGCCTGAAGATCACCGAGACGCCGGACTTCCAGAAGGTCCTCGACCGGGGCGAGCGGGTCAAGGTGCCGGCCCTCACGGTGCTGCGCGAACACCGGCGCGAACTGGTGCTGGGCACCCTGGTGGCGCTGGCGACCTTCGTGGTCTTCTACCTGATGACGGTGTTTGCGCTGAGCTGGGGAACGAGCAAGCTTGGCTTTTCGCGCCAGACCTTCCTGACCCTGCAGCTGGTCGCGGTGGTGTTCTTCGGGCTCACGATTCCGCCCTCGGCCATCCTGGCCGACCGCTATGGCCGGCGCACGGCGATGATCCTGGTGAGCGCGGCGATCGCCGTCTTCGGCCTGCTGTTCGGGCCCCTGTTCGGCGCCGGCACGCTGGCGGCCGCCGCCGTCTTCATGATCGCGGGAATGTGCCTGGTCGGCTTCACCTACGGCCCCCTCGGAACCCTGCTGGCCGAGATGTTCCCGCCGGAAGTGCGCTACACGGGCGCTTCGCTGACCTTCAACCTCGCCGGCATCCTGGGTGCCTCGCTGGCGCCGTACATCGCGACCTGGCTGGCGACGAACTACGGCCTGGCTTCGGTCGGCTGGTACCTGAG
This sequence comes from Massilia sp. BKSP1R2A-1, assembly GCF_050586525.1. Taxonomy (NCBI): domain Bacteria; kingdom Pseudomonadati; phylum Pseudomonadota; class Betaproteobacteria; order Burkholderiales; family Oxalobacteraceae; genus Massilia; species Massilia sp. BKSP1R2A-1. Next base: position 163,339 of record NZ_JBOBRE010000005.1, read on the forward strand.
CGCGGCCGCGATCCTGAGCCTGCTGGCCCTATTGCTGGTCGGGAAAAGGGGAGCCGCCAGGCCGGCGGCGGTGCACTGAGCGGAAGGCGCGGCCAGCCGGCCGCGCCACGGCGCATCAGAAGGAATACACCATCGTCAGCGAGGTCTGGGTATCGGTGTTCTTCTTGCCCGGCGTGACACTGCTGTCGTTGCGGGCGCTGAAACCGGCCTTCATCTGCATGGTCGAGTTGATCTTGGTGCTGAGCGAGGTCTCGGCCACCGAGTGGGTGTTGGAGGTGCCTTTTTCCACGCTGACCGTCTGGGCGAAGAAGGCCGAGGGGCTCACGCGCCAGCGGAACTGGGCCGCGCCGCGCACCGTCACGCCGCTTTCGTCCTCGCCCGTGTCGCGCTCGCCCTGGAAGTAGCCCGGGCCGATCTCGACGTCCAGCGTCTTGTCCGGCGCGCTCAGCAGCTGGCGGCCGTGGCCGATCGACAGCGAGGAATAGCGGGTATAGGCGCCGAAGCGGTCGTTCACGTGGGAGCCGAGGACGAAGGCGCGCCGGCCGGCGCCGAGCAGCTTGTAGGAAGCCTTGGCCGAGGCGGCGAAACGCTCGGCGGACTTGTTGCGCTCCTTGTTGCCTTCCTCGTCTTCGTACTCGTCTTCCTTGAAGAAGCCGCTGACGACGAATTCATGGCTCCATGTCGCGGTCTCGTGGCGGGCGTCGATCTTGCCCGTGATCGAGGTGCCCGTGGTGTTGCCGGAGGTCGCGATCGCGCCCAGTTCGGCCGAGGTGAACCAGCCGCCTTCGGGGATTTTCGGCAGCGCCACCTTGAGCGGGCCATGCACGTCGATGATCTGGGGGAGGTCGTCGTCGGCATGCGCCACGCCGTGCATGGCGACGAGCGCCAGCGCCAGCAGGGATAGAGTTGTCTTTTGCATCGGATTGCCCACCTTGGTATTCGCAAGATCGGCGACATTGTATCCCAAAGGCAGCGCGAAGCGATTCTTTGGGACACAATCAGGGCCTGTTTAATGCTGTTTTACGCAAGCGGCATGTTCATGCCGCCCTGGCTCAGGTGCCGACGTAAACGATCTTGAAAGTGAACAGGGCCGCGATCACCCACACCACCGGCGCCACCTCGCGCGCGCGGCCCGTGAGCAGCTTGAGCGCGGCATAGGTGATGAAGCCGAAGGCGATGCCTTCGGCGATCGAGAAGGTGAAGGGCATGCCGAGCGCCGTGACGGCGGCCGGGATGCTTTCGGTGGAGTCGCTCCATTCGACGTCGCCCAGGTCGCTCAGCATCAGGCAGGCGACGAACAGCAGGGCCGGGGCGGTGGCGTAGGCCGGCACGACGCCGGCCAGCGGCGCGATGAAGAGGCAGGCCAGGAACAGCGCCGCGACCGCCAGGGCGGTGAGGCCGGTGCGTCCGCCGGCCTGCACGCCCGAGGCGCTTTCCAGGTAGGCGGTGGTGCTCGAGGTGCCCAGCAGGCTGCCGGCGACGATGGCGCCGCTGTCGGCCAGCAGGGCCTTGTTCATCCGTTCCATCTTGCCCTCGACCAGCAGGCCGGCGCGGCGCGCCACGCCCATCAGGGTGCCGGTGGCGTCGAACAGCTCGACCAGGAAGAACACCAGCACCACGTTCAGGATGCCGGCGGACAGGGCCCCCGCGATGTCGAGCTGGAACAGGGTCGGATCGATGCTCGGCGGCGCCGAGAAGATGCCCTTGTAGGTGTTCCCGCCGAAGAAGAAGGACAGCACGGTCACCAGCACGATGCCGATCAGGATCGCGCCCCTCACCTTCAGGCGGTCGAGGGCGACGATGGCCAGGAAGCCGACCACGGCCATGATCGCCTGGGGCTGGTGCAGGTCGCCGGCCTTGACCAGGGTCGCCTCGCTGGCCACCACGATGCCCGCGTTCTTCAGGGCGATCAGGGCCAGGAACATGCCCAGGCCGACCGTGATCGCCACCCGCATCGAGCGCGGGATCCCGTTCACGATGGCGCCGCGCAGTCCCACCAGGGTCACCACGATAAACAGGCAGCCGGAGATGAACACGGCGCCGAGCGCCGCCTGCCAGGAAATCCCCATGCCGAGCACCACGGCGTAGGCAAAATAGGCGTTCAGCCCCATGCCGGGGGCCATCGCGATGGGATAGTTGGCGTACAGGCCCATCACGGCGGTGCCGAGCGCCGCCACGATGCAGGTGGCGACGAACACCGACTCCCTGGGCATGCCGGCGTCGCCGAGGATGGAAGGATTGACGAAGATGATGTATACCATCGTCAGGAAAGTGGTCAGGCCGGCCAGCAGTTCGGTGCGGACGTTGGTTCCGCTTTCGCTGAGTTTGAAGAGTTTTTCGAGCATTGCGCTGCGCTCCGTAGTTATTTTGGCTGAAGCATAACATCTGCGGCTGCCCCATCGGGGGCGCGCGGCCATTCTTTCCGGGAGCCCGGCGTGCTGCCGATGCGCTAACATGGCGATTCCACTATCACCGAATCATCGCCATGCCGAAAAACAAACGTCCGCTGCCCCGCACCTCCAACAACCCGCGCGAGCCGGACACCGCCAGCCAGGCCCAGGAATTGACCGACCTGGCCCTTGCCATCGCCGAGCGCGAGGACGAGCCGGGCTTCGGGACCGATGACGAGCGCGAGCAAGAACTGCTGGGCGCGGTGAGGAAGCTGCTGCGCAAGAAGCGCGACGAAGCCCTGTACGAGGCGATCGAGACCGCCCGCTTCACCGATCCGGAAGCCTGCCGACTGCTGCGCGGACGCATCGAGGAGGAGGCCGCCACGCTGCGGGTGCGCCGCGACGAGGCGGAGTACGAGATCGATGCCTTCCTGATTCCGCTTTTCGTGCGCAGCCCGGGCGGCCTGGTGGCTGAGGAAACTTTCCAGGACCCCGAGGCCTTCGAGGCGCTCTCGGCAAGCTTCCACGCCGGCGGCCTGGAAGGCTCAAGCGGCAAGGTGGTGCTGATCCAGCACGCCTACGACCTGGCCGAGGTCGACCACATCGCCTTCTCGACCCTGCAGGAGATGCTGCGCGAAGCCGCCAATTCCCTGCTGGAGAAGAAGCTGCAGCCGGCGCCGGCCATCGAGGCCAGCATCCGCGGCTGGACCGGCGAGCGCTTCGCGCCCGACGATGCGGCTGTCGAGCTGCGCTTCCTGCTGGGCTTCTCGCTCAAGCGCACCGACGATTCCTTCTATGCCATCCCCAGCGACGAGGCGGGGTCCGACGCCTGGTATGCGGCGCGCGAGGAACGCTACCGGGCCTGGACCTTCCAGGTGGCGCCGCTGCTGCGCCGCTGCCTGGCCACCGACCCCGAGCGCGTGCACGTCGACTTCCTCTACCAGGACCTGTTCTACGGCGCCAAGGAGCAGGGCGTGTCCGAGCTGTCCACCCTCTCGACCCTGTCGGAAGTCGCGCGCACGCTGTCGGCCAAGGAGCTCGAAGCCGGCCAGGTGCACGCTGCGGTGGCGCCGATCGACGCCGGGGAGCACATCGTGCTGCGGATCAACCTGTACGCGCTCGACGGCGGCCGTCCCTGGGGCAGCGTCGAGACCGCCGTCGACCTGGCTGCCGACCTGTCGGTCGAGGTCGACAACCTGTGCGACGCGCTGCTGGCGCTCGGCCTGGAAGGCGTGTCGATCGCAAGCGGCTTCAGCGAAGACGGCCACGCGGAGGGCGCCGAACCCTACGAGGCACGCTGACGCCCGCGCAAGGGCTCTGCGCAGTGCCGGTGTTGCCTGTCGAGGGCGGTACAAACCACGCGGATCCGGCGTAGTGGATTTTCCTGTATCGATGTAGGACGCGCCTTACACAAACCTGCTCATCCATACGGTCTCCTCTATGACAAGGTCGGGACGGAGGAGAGTCTGCAATTTCCCATTCGCAACATTGCAATGCATAAATGAAAATATTGGGAAATTTGCATGTTACGATTCCAGAATCCGGCGTGCGCCACGCGTCGTCGGGCACTGGCTTCGAGAGAGAAATTGCCAGGCTTTGCCAACAAAATAGCGCCCCGAAGGCGAAAGGAACTGAATATGCCGACCTTGATCGTGTTTTGCCACCTGCGTTGGGACTTTGTCTTCCAGCGTCCCCAACATCTGATGACGCGTTTGGCGGAACACTACCAAATCCTGTTTGTCGAGGAGCCGGTGTATAGCGAAGGACAGGCATACCTGAAGAAGACGGCGGTTGCGCCGAACATCACGGTTTGCCAGCCGCATACCGCCATTCACGCACATGGCTTCCACGACGACCAGATCCCGACCCTGCAGACCCTGCTGGCCGACCTCGTCCCGGGCGGCGAGCAGCCGGTGGTCTGGTTCTACACCCCGATGGCCCTGCCGCTGCTGCAAGGCCTGCACCCGTCCAAGATCGTCTACGACTGCATGGACGAACTGGCGATGTTCAAGAACGCGCCGAAGCAGCTGCTGCAGCGCGAAAGCGCGCTGCTGAACATGGCGGACGTCGTCTTCACCGGCGGCCCGAGTCTCTACCAGTCCAAGCGCGACCGCCACGCCAACGCCCACTGCTTCTCGAGCAGCGTCGACGCCAAGCACTTCCGCCAGGCCCAGGACCGCGAGATCTCGCACCCGGACCAGGCCCACATCCCGCATCCGCGCCTGGGCTTCTACGGCGTGATCGACGAACGCTTCGACGTGGACCTGGTATCGAGCATGGCCGACGCCCACCCGGAATGGAGCATCGTGCTGGTCGGCCCGGTCGTGAAGATCGACCCGGCGACCCTGCCGAAGCAGCCGAACGTGCATTACATGGGCCAGCGCACCTACGACGAGCTGCCGAAGTTCCTGGCCGGCTGGGACGTCTGCCTGCTGCCGTTCGCCATGAACGACTCGACCAAGTTCATCTCGCCGACCAAGGTGCTGGAATACATGGCCGCCGAACTGCCGTCGGTCTCGACCCCGATCACCGACGTGGTCGTGCCCTACGGCGACGTAGTGGCGATCGCCGACACGCCGGACACCTATATCGCCGCCTGCGAGCGCATGCTGGCCCTGGGCGAGGACGAGAAGCTGGCCCTGGCCAAGCGCATGCGCGAAATCGTCGCGGGCACCTCCTGGGACCGCACCGCCACCCGCATGCACGAGCTGATCTCCAGCGCCGTCCCGGGCAACAAGGCCCAGCGTCTCCTGACCCCGGCCCAGCCGGAAGAGATGGAAGCGGGCGTGGCGAACGCCGACCTCTCCACGGTGAAGACCGCTCAGGTGCGCGTCGCGAAGTCCGCGTAAGCATCGCCTGCATCCGGCCTGCATCGCGGGCCGCCCCGGTTTGAACGATGCTGAAGGCCGGCCACGGTATGCCCCGTGGCCGGCCTTTTCAATGCCGCAGCGGCGAAGCGCCGGCGCCGGGCGCGTGCCAGCCGCCCGCCGGATCCTTCGGGTCCGCGACCCGCACGATCGACAGGGGATGGGCGAACTGGATGCCTTCGCGCTGGAAGGCGCGGTAAACCTGCAGCAGGATGTCCTGCTGCGCATCCATGTGCAGGATGTAGTCGGGGCTCTTGAAGTGGTAGACGACCTCAAAGTCGAGCGACCAGTCGCCGTAGCGGAAGAAGTGGGCGCGCTCGAAGTCGACGTCGCTGCGCGCCGTGACGATCTCGCGGATCATGGCGGGTATCGCGGTGATCTGCGATTCTGCGGTGCCGTAGGCCACGCGCAGGACGAAGGCCACCCGGCGCGACAGCATGCGCTTGTGGTTGTGGATGCGGCTCCTCAGCAGCTCGCCGTTGGAGAACACGATCTGTTCGCCGCCCAGGCCGCGCAGCCGGGTGGTTTTCAGGCCGATGTATTCGACCGCGCCGAGGGCATCGCCCACGATGATGAAGTCGCCGACCTCGAAGGGCTTGTCGAGCATGATCGAGAGCGAGGCAAACAGGTCGCCGAGGATGTTCTGGGTGGCCAGGGCCACCGCGATGCCGCCGACACCGAGGCTGGCGACCAGCGCGGTGATATTGAAGCCGAAGTTATCCAGCATCATCAGGAAGGCCACGGTCCATACCACCAGCCGCATCATGAAGAACAGGATGGTGCTGGAGGCCTTGCGCGCCCCGTCACCGGGCGTGGCGAGCAACTGGGCGCGCCAGCCGCGCAGGCCGGTGTCGCCCCAGATCGCCAGCTGCAGCAGGAGCGACCCGACGGCGATGCGCGAGATCACGAGGCGCCAGCTGTCCGGCATGACGAGCAAGATGCTGCCGAGATGGACCCCGATCGCCAGCAGGAAGACGAGGTAGGTCTTGCGCAGCATGCGCACGGCGAGGTCGTCGACCCGGGTCACGGTGCGGCGCGAGAGGTCGCCCAGGCGCCGCAGCATGACGGCCCGGATGAAGTAGAGCGCGGCGGTCGAACCGAGGCAGACGCCCACGGCCATCAGCCAGTTTTCCAGATCGTTGTTATTCAACAAGAACTCCATCCGCCGCTCCCGGTTCGAAACATAGCAAAGGGACAGTGTGCGGGGTCGGGCGCGGGCGGCGCGCACAATTGATGGCGCGCGGGCGGTGTGTTGACATGCGGCGGCGGGCGCCGATACAGTAGCCCATCGAGTATGCGAGGCGGTCCGGCATGGCGAAGCACAGCATTTCCTGCGGTACCCTGGTGGTCAATCCAAGGCGCGAGCTGCTGCTCGGCCACGTCACACACACGCCGAAGTGGGATATCCCGAAGGGCATCCGCGACCCGGGCGAGACCGAGCTCGAAGCGGCCATGCGCGAGTTGGTGGAGGAGGCGGGGCTGGTGTTCGACGCCGGCGCCTTTCGCGAGCTCGGTCCCTTCGCCTACCGGCGCGACAAGAGCCTGCACCTCTTCCTCGTCGAGGTGGAGGATGAAGCGTGCAGCCTGGAACAGCTTTGCTGCACCAGCACCTTCCCCCACCATGTGACGGGTGCGGCCACGCCCGAGATGGACGGCTACCGCTGGGCCGCGCGCACGGAGCTGCGCGCCCTGTGCTGGCCGCGCATGGCCGAGGTGCTGCTCGGGATCGCCTGGTAGCGGCGCGCCGCGCTACAGGCCGGCCAGCACGGCGTCGATCGCCTCCGCGGTGGCCGGCTTGGTCAGGTGGCGGTCGAAGCCCGCCTGCGCGGTGCGCGCACGGTCGGCTTCGCCGCCCCAGCCGGTGAGGGCCACCAGGCGTACGTCCGCATTCCTGGGGTCGCGCCGGATGGCGGCGGCCACCTCGTAGCCCGACATGCCCGGCATGCCGAGGTCCAGGAAGACTACGTGTGGCTGGAAGGAGGCCAGCATGCGCAGCGCCTGGTGGCCGTCGTTGGCGACCGGCGCGCTGTGGCCCGCGTGGCCGAGCAGGGCAGCCAGGGTCTCGGCGGCGTCGCGGTTGTCGTCGACCACCAGCACGCGCAGGCCCTGGCGCACCGGCGCCGCGGGCGCAGTCCCTGTGACGGGCCCGGAGAGGGTCGGCGTCGCGTCGGATGCCAGCGGCAGGCGCACCGTGAACACGCTGCCGGCATTCGTGCCCGCGCTGGATGCCGTGACGCTGCCGCCATGCAGCTCGACCAGGCTGCGCACCAGCGACAGGCCGATGCCCAGGCCGCCGGAGGCCTGCTGGCGGCTCTCGCCGACCTGGGTGAACATCCTGAACACATCGTCGAGGGAAGCCGGGTCGATGCCGATGCCGTTGTCGGACACCGCGACCACCGCGTCCCTGCCGTCGCGCTCTGCGGCCAGCACGATGTTTCCGCCGCGCGGGGTATAGCGCGCCGCGTTGTTGAGCAGGTTCGAGACCACCTGGGTCATGCGGGTCAGGTCGGCGTCGACGATCAGCGGCTCCTGGGGCCGGCGCACGTCGAGCTGATGGCGGGCCGCCTCGATCAGCGGCATGCTGGTTTCGACCGCGGCGCTCAGGACCGCGGCCAGGTCGATGCGTTCGCGCCGCAGCTCGATCTGGCCGCGGGTGATGCGGGCCACGTCGAGCAGGTCGTCGACCAGGTTGACCAGGTGGCCCAGCTGCCTTTCCATGATGTCGTACACGCGCGCCACCGCGGCGGCGTCGCCGGGCGCCCGGCGGATGAACTGCAGGCCGCTCCTGATCGGCGCCAGCGGATTGCGCAGCTCGTGGGCGAGGGTCGCGAGGAATTCGGTCTTCTGGCGGTTTGCCTCGGCCAGGTCGTCGGCCATCTTGCGCAGCGCATTCTCGCCGAGCCGGCGTTCGGTGACGTCGTTGAACACGACCGCCACCCGGTGCTGCTCGGCCGGTCCGATGCGCGCGGCATAGACGTCATACCAGCGTCCCAGCTCGCGCGCCTCGTTCTCGAAGCGCGTCGCCTCGCCGGTGGCGGCGACGCGCCCGTAGATCTCGAACCAGTGGCGTTCGTGGCCCGGCGCCAGCTGGCGCATGGTGCGGCCGACCGCGTCGTTCAGGTCGGTCTGCTTGACGAAAGCCGGATTGGCCTCCAGGAAGCGGTAGTCGCAGGGCTGGCCGTTACTGTCGTACAGCATCTCGATCACGCATACGCCTTCGTCGATCGAGTCGAACAGGGTGCGATAGCGCTCCTCGCTCAGGCGCAGCTGCTGCTCCACCTCGAACTGGCGCGTCGCATCGATGACCACGCCAAGCAGGCGGCTCGCCGCGCCATGCGCGTCGTGTTCTACCTGGCCGCGCGCGATCACCCAGCGCCAGCCGCCTTCGAGACGGCGCACACGGAAGGTGGCGTCGTAGAGGCCACCGCGCGCCAGGGCCTGCGCCAGCGCGGCGCGGGTCGGCGCCACGTCGTCGGGGTGGAAGGCGGAGAAATAGGCGCCCACAGGCGCGCCTTCCCGCAGCGCCGGGTCGATCCCGAACATGCTCGCCATGCGGGCGTCGCCGCTCACGCGGTCGGCGCGCACGTCCCAGTTCCAGACCCCGAGTTCGGCCGCGTCGATGATGGCTTCCAGGCGCGAGCGGGTGTCGACCAGGGCCGATTCGGCCCGGCCGCGCTGCACCATGGCCTCGAAGGCCTCGATGTAGAAGCGCGCCTTGGCGCGCAGGATCACGGGGGAAAGCGGTTCGGTGAGCACGGCGATGGCGCCGGCCTCGTACAGGGGTTCGAAGGAAAAACCAGCCTGCTCGGGCAGGGCCAGGGCCACCACCGGGGTATGGGTGGAGCGGCGGTTGCCGCGCACCTGGCGGATGGTGTCGGCGAGGGCTTCGGGATCGCCAGGATAGCCGATCAGGACCAGCGCGAAATCCTGTTCGCGCACCAGCGTGAGCGCCTCGCCTGGTGAGCGGGCCCGCACGACAGCCTCTCCCATGACCGCCATTACCTGCAGGACCGCGGGGTCGCTGTCCGGCCGGCCGCATACCAGCAGCACGCTGGCGCGCTGGGGAGAGGTCGTGGAAGGGGCGCTCACAGCGACGACCCTGGGGCGGCGCGCTGCACGCGCCGGCTGGATGGATTCATCTTGATCGGGTGCTGTTGTGACAATTCGTCAATGTACGGGGGTGTGGCGGTGCTGTCAACGGCTTGGTAAGGGCGGGGCCTGCCGTGCTCGCGCCACCCCCGGGAGAATGCCGCTAATATTGGCCCGGCCTGCGCGGCGCCCATCCACACCATGGCCGCGCTGCTTTACCGGAGGAGAAAGATGGAAGCACAACACAAGGTCGCCGGCTTCGAGATCGCCGACATCATGCGCGGCCTCTACGGCGACGGCATCATCGGCCTGCGCGGCGCCTTCAGCCGCGAATTCATCCAGGACCTGCGCGCCGACATCGACCAGCTGTTCATCGAAGCGCAGGCGCGCCCCGGCGGGGCGCTCAACCGCGGTCCGAACCGTTTCTACGTCGAGGTCCATCCGGAGCGCCTGCGCGGATTCGCCGCGATCGCCGCCCATCCCTGGGTGGTGGCGGTGTGCAGCGCGGTGCTCGGCCCCGAGTATCGGCTGGTCGAGGTCGGCTTCGACGTGCCCGGGCCCGGCGCCATGCACCAGCCCTGGCATCGTGACTTCGCCTCACCGCCGGAAACGGTGCAGGGGCGGCGCCTGAGCTCACTCGCATTCAACCTCACCACCGTCGACGTCACCGAGGAGATGGGTCCATTCGAGATCGCGCCCGGCACGCAATGGGACCTGTACGGGGGCGACCCGATGTTCCCCGACCAGTCGCTGTGGCCGCGCTACGAGGCGCTGGCCCAGCGCAAGCTGCCGCAGATGGGCGACATCTCGGCGCGCTCGGCGCTGACCATCCACCGCGGCACCGCCAACCGCTCGAGCGTGTCGCGCCCGGTGCTGGTGGTCGGCGCCGATGCGCCGGACGCGACCAATGCGATCAAGCACGACCTGCAGATGTCGCGCGCCTATTACGACAGCCTGCCTGACGGCGTGCGCAAGCACCTCAGCTGCCGGGTGGTGGACGAGCTCGAGCCCATCTACCAGGCCCATACCATCGAAGGGCTCAAGATGGGTGTGACGATGGGAGGATGACATGAAGCGGGCCGCCGCGCGGCGGCCCGCAGGCCTTACGGTTTCGGCGGGACGGGTTGCGATGGGATGGGCGACTTGAGCGCTTCCGGCAGCGAATCGGCGATGCCGTTCTCCGGCACCTGGCCGACGCGCCGGGCTTCGTCGGAATGCTGGTCGAGGCTGACTTCCTCGGCCACGTCGAAGCGGCCGTCTTCCGCGCCGCCTTCGCCCGGCAGCAGGTTATCGGAACGCTGTTTCTCGCCGCCACCGGCGACCGGGGCGGTCTGGTCTTTCTGTTGATTGCCTTGGTCCATGCTGTCCTCCTGTTGACGGTTTTTCATGGTCCCATTATCGCCCCCGCCCGCCGGGCCGGGCGCACGCTAGTCGCGCCGGTCTTTCTGCGGCAGGTTCTTTTCCAGGATCGCCCACAGGATCAGCCCGTAGGCCAGGAGGCGGATCAGGTAGTGCAGGGGCGAATCCTCGCCGGCTTCGTTCAGCGCCCCCGAATAGATACGATGCAGACCCTCTATGAAGAAAGACAGGGCGAAGTAGAGGAAGAAGCGGTCGCCGGTGTTGCGCCAGAAGCGCAGGAAGAACAGGGCGATGGTCACCGAGGCCATCGAGATCGCGCCATACATCATCTGGGTCATCGTCTCACTCCTTCTCGTAGATCAGTCCGTAGAGCAGCAGCAGGCAGGCCACCAGGGCGCTGATCAGGCGCAGCGGCATGAAATCGACGTTCGGAAACACGATCTTGTCGAAGATCAGGAATAGATTGTTGAATGTCATGACCGCAAAGCAGAGGCCGCTCCAGAACAGGAGGCGGTGGCGGGTGCGGCGGTAGCTGGCCAGCAGCAGCCAGGTAGCGGCCAGCGAGGTCAGCATGCATAAGGTATAGATGAGTTCGCCCATTTAGGCATCCTTTCGGAGGCGGAACGCGTCGGCGAACTGCTGCGCCTTCCGGTCGAGAGAAGAATGGATCAGGTTGGTGACGTCCACCAGGTGGCGCGCATACAGCTCGGCCAGGCCGTCGATGCGCTCGCGCAGCGTGCCCGAGGCCGGCGCGTAGCAGTAGCAGTGTTCGTCCGGGGAGGGGCAGGGGGCGGCCATGCCGGCACGGCACAGCTCGTCCAGCAGGCCTTGCGCGGTACGCTCGGCGATATAGAGCCGGCCGGCCAGCATCGTCCCTGACCAGCGCTGGTCGGCGGTGGCGCGCAGCAGGAGCAGCGCCTCGAGGAAGGGTACCGATGGCACGCTCGTCAGGATAAAACGGCGCAGCTCTTCGGGAATCGGCGGACGGTTCATTCGTACCGAATGTAATTTCCCAAAAGGAATCTTTTGTTGAGAAAGCCGCAATTTTAATTGAATTCTGGATGGAAAGGATTTTCAATCGTGCGCGCATGATCCATCACTGAGCAATAGCTGAGCTTGACGCCGATCAAATGGGCTCGGCTACAATGTGCCTGTTTGTAATCACCCGCGAGTTTCATGCTGCAATCCCTCCTGGCCCGCCTCGGCGCGGCCACCGTCCTGCTGGCGGCAACCGTCCTCGGGGGTAGCGCCCAGGCCGCCGACTGCCCGGTCCACTACCTCGACGGGCGCGCGCCCGAGATCCGCAATCCCAAGCTGGCCACCGCCACCCGCGAACTGTGCTACGGCGTGTTCGGCGTCATGCATTCCGGCGTGACCCGCACGCCGCTGTGGTCGGCCGAATACCTGCGCGCCGACAATCTCGAAGCGGCACAAGGACTGGACCGCGACAACGCCTTCCACGCGGAGCCGCGCCTGCCGCGTTCGCAGCGCGCCGAACTGTCCGACTATGCGCGCAGCGGCCTCGATCGCGGTCACCTGGCGCCGAACGGCGACATGCCCGACCGCCGCGCCCAGCGCGAAAGCTTTTCGCTGGCGAACATGGTGCCCCAGGACCGCGACCACAACCGCCACATCTGGGCCCCGATCGAGGGCGCGGTGCGCAAGATGGCGAAGAAGGAGGGGTCGCTCTACGTGATCACCGGCCCGGCCTTCCTCGGCACCAGCCTGCGCAAGGTCGGCAACGTGCTCGTGCCCACCCACCTGTACAAGGTGGTGTACAGTCCGCGCCAGAAGGCAGCCGCGGCCTGGTTCGTGGAGAACCGCGCCGATGCGAAAATCGACGTGATCCCGGTCGCCGAACTCGAACGCATCGTCGGCATCGAGCTGCTGCCTTCGCTCACGCGCCAGCAAAAGGAGCGCATGCTGGCGCTGCCGAAGATCCGCCAGCCCAAGCGCCGGCACTGATACAGAAGGAATGCCATGCCATCGAAGAAGAAATCCTTCACTCCCTATGCCAACGAGGCGGACGTGCTCGAAGTGGGCAAGCTGATGCTGGAGAACCGCGTGGACCGCATCACCATCTCGGGCGACGTCGACCTGACCCTCGACAAGGCAGGCCTCGCGCATGCGCGCCGCCTGCACGAAGTGCTGGGCGCCGTGGTCGCCGCGCTCGAGTCGCGGGAGCTGCCGGACCAGCTGCCGCCGCCCGAGGTCAAGACCGTCGACAACCCTTTCGCCTGATCAAGGATGCGCAGCCGGTTCCGGGACTCGGGTAGGCTTCCCTTCTGTAAAGGGAGGGACGGATGAGCGACAGGACCGACACGACGACAGAACGGGATGGGCACGATCCATCCTGGCGCGAACATTTCGAGACCCACTACGGCGCGTCGGGCGCCGGCTATGACGACTATGCGCCCGCCTACCGGCACGGCTCGCAGGCCGCCGGCGACAGCCGGTACGAGGGGCGCCACTGGGACGAGGTCGAGCCGGCGCTGCGCGGCAGCTGGGAAGCGCGCGGCGGCGCATCGGCCTGGGACCGGATGAAAGCGGCTGTCCGGCACGGCTGGGAGCGTATCGTCAGGGGCGAAAGCGGCCTGACCTATTAGTGCAGCCACAAGTGGAGCATGGAATGCGGCGGCGCCCCAGGGCGCCGTTTTGCATGGCTGGGTCAGGCGCGCGCTTGCCCGATTGGGATTGATGTAATCTCAACTCGTGCGACACAGGCCCCGCCGCTTGACGCCAAAGGGTGCTGTGTGCAATCACATCTACCACGGAGGAATGACAATGCAACACACTCTCGTAGCCGTGTTCGACAACCGGACCGACGCACAGAATGCAATGAACGAGTTGATGTCTTCGGGCTTCTCTCGTAACGAAGTCAAGCTCTCCAATGCCGACCCGACCGGCATGACCGACAGCATCAGCGGCCGCAGCGACGACCTCGCCGCCAGCCGCAGCGACAGCGACACTTATGCGGATGGCACCGGCATCGGCATCGGTGAGTCCATCAAGAATTTCTTTTCGGACCTGTTTGGCGCCGACAACAGCGAGCATGCCAGCCGCTACGAGGGCGCCGTCACCCGCGGCCACCACGTGCTGACCGTGCGCGCGGATTCGCTGCCCGAAGTCGAGCGCGCCGCCGACATCGTCGAGCGCTACGGCCCGACCGACATCGACGAGCAGGCCTCCGGGCCCGGCATCGGCGGTCTCGGCGCCACTGGCGCCATGTCCGGATCGATGCGCGCGAGCGGTGCGGGCGGCATGCAGCAGTCCGCGCAGATGTCCGCGCAATCCGCCGCCAGTTCGGCCACGGGTTCCAGCGTCGGCTCAAGCTCTGGTGCTGCCAGCCAGCAACTCGACAACCCGGGCGACCGCAAGATCTTCCAGCAGCAGTCGCTGAACCAGGCCGAACCGATGGGCACCACCTACCAGGAGCCGCAGGGCCAGAGCGGCCTGAGCGCGACCGGCGGCACCTCGCTGCAGGGCTCGACCCTGCAGGAAAACTCGGTGCAGGCTTCCTCGCTGGAAGGGATCCAGAACGACCGCGGCATCCGCCGCTCGAGCGGACAGGGCGGCACCCTGCAGGGTTCCTCGCTCGAAGGCTCGGCCTACCAGGGCGGCGCCACCGGATCGCTGCAGCGCGACAGCGCAAGCTCCCCCTTCAGCGAGGTGCATCGCGGCCGTTCGCGCATCTACTCGCGCAGCCATAGCGGCCTCGACATCGGCAGCAACTTCTTCGGCGACGATGACGATGCCTACCGCAACCACTTCCTCGCCAACTACGACGGCGACGACTACGAGACGGTCAAGCCGGCCTATGCCTACGGTTCCGAGATGGCCAGGAGCGACAAGTACCGCGGCCGCCGGTGGGACGAGGTCGAGAACGACCTGCGCAGCGACTGGAGCACCCGCAACGGCGCCGCCGCGGGCGACACCTGGGAGCGCATGAAGGCCGCCGTGCGCCGCGGCTGGGACCGCATCACCAGCGACGATGACGACACCATCTACCGCAGCCACTTCAGCAGCACCTATGGCAGCTCGGGCGCCGCCTACGACGACTACAAGCCGGCCTACAGCTACGGTTCGGAAAGCGCGCGCAGCGACAAGTACCGCGGCCGCAAGTGGGACGAGGTGGAAACCGACCTGCGCAGCGACTGGGACACCCGCTACGGCAGCACCGGCTCGACCTGGGAAAAGATGAAGGCCGCCGTACGCCGCGGCTGGGATCGCATGACCCTGGACGATGACGACGACAACTACTACCGCAGCCATTACGACACCCACCTGGCAAGCTCCGGGGTCGACTATGACAGCGCGAAGCCGGCCTACAGCTACGGTTCCGAGATGCGCAAGAGCGCGCTGTATCGTGACCGCCCGTGGGACGACATCGAGGGTGACCTGCGCAAGGGTTGGGATTCGCGCATCGACACCACCGCCGGCGGCAGCACCACCGGCAGCGTGACCGGCGACGCCGGCGCGGCCGTGGGCGGCGCCTGGGACCGCATGAAAACGGCCGTGCGCCACGGCTGGAACAAGATGACGGACGACGACGATGCGGCCTACCGCTCGCACTGGAACGCCACCTACAGCACCGCGACCGACGGCGGGACCTACGACGAGTACAAGCCGGCCTATTCCTACGGTTCGGAAATGGCGCTCAGCGAGAAGTACCGTGGCCGCCAGTGGACCGAGGTGGAGCATGACCTGCGTACCGACTGGGACAGCCGCTACGCCGGCGGCGGGCAGTCGACCTGGGAGAAGATGAAGGCGGCGGTGCGCCAGGGCTGGGACCGCATGACCTCCTGATGCGGGCAGCTGCCGCATGAAGAAAATCGGCGCCCGCGGGCGCCGATTTTCGTGGTCCATACGGTGCGCCGATGCTTACTCGGCGAACACCTGGGCCGCCGGGGTGATGCGCACCGCCTCCGGCCGGATGCCGAGCTTCATGCTGCCGATCTTCTGGTCTTCATCCAGCAGGGCCTGCGGCTTCTTCGCGTCATACGCGATCGGCGAGAAGGCATCCGACACCAGCTTTTCCTTGAGTCCCGCCGCATCCCTGGTGATGACCACCACCGACAGCTTCTTCGACGACAGGTGCTTCCCGATCGCCGCGTTCACGTCCGCCACCGTCAGCTTCGACAAGCCGTCGCGCATCATGCGCGTGAATTCCGGCGTGCCATACCACTGCGCATCGAGCGCGTAGCCGAGCTGCTGGTCCTGGGTCGCCGTCATGACGAACACGTTCTTCATCAGGTAGGCGCGGGTGGTCTCGAAGTCGTCCTGCGTCAAGCCATTGGCCACCAGCTTGTCCAGCTCGAACAGGGCGGCGCGCAGGGCGAAGTGGCCGTTCTGCGGGGCGACCGGGCGGATCCAGACCTCGAAGAGCTGCGCCTTGCGGCCCAGGTTCGGGTTCGGGAAGAACTGGAACATCCCGCGCGGGAAGGCTTCGATGTAGGCATAGTCGCCGTAGTTCAGGCCGCGCTCCTCGCGGATGCGCTGGTAGAGGCGGGCGCTGGAGGCGCGGTGCTCGCCCAGCCAGGTCTTGACCAGCCACAGGGCCGGGAAGTCCGGGTGCGAGCGGGTGACTTCCAGCGGCAGGCCAAAGGAAATCGCGGTCGCACGGGTGTTCTTCTCGATGATTTCGACGTCGATCCCACCGGGCATGCGGCCGCGGATGCCTGGCGTGGCCGCCAGGCCCGCGCCGCCCGGCAGCCGCGCCAGCGCGGTCTTGAGCGAAGCGACCATGGCGTCGGAGACGTCGCCCGAGATGCCGACCCGCACCGCACCCTGCGTATACGCCTGACGGTAGAAGGCCTTCACGTCGTCCAGGGTGATCGCCTCGATGCCCTTCACGGTGCCCAGCACCGGATGCGCATACGGGGTGCCGGCAAAGACATTGGACTGCAGGCGTTCCTTGCCGAACTCCTCTTCGTTATTGTCCTTCAGGTCCAGCACCAGGGCATTCTTCTGGGCGTCCTTCAGGCGGCGGAAGTCTTCCTCGCGGAAGCCCGGATCGACCAGCAGCGGCAGGGCGATGCCCAGGTACTGGTCCCAGTTGTCCTTGTGGGTCGAACCGGTGAAGGTGGTCATTTCCTTGTCGGTCTGCTCGCCGAAGCTGCCGGCCAGCGGGAACAGGGCCTTGGTCACCTCGTCGATCTTGCGCTCGCGCGAGCCGCTCGCGGCCACCATGGCGGCGGTAAGCGCAGCCAGGCCTTCCTTGCCTTTCGGGTCATGCGCGGAACCGGCCGCGAACAGCAGCTTGAAGCGGATCTGCGGCAGCGTGGACTTCTGCACCAGCACGTCGAATGTCGCGTCGCCGGCCTTCGGCGCGAAATCCGCCAGCTTGGGCAAGTTCTTGACCTCAGCCGGCAGCGCCTCGTGCGAGAGCGTGTTCACGACCATGGCGTCGTCGACCAGGTATTTGCGGGCCGCCGCCTGCAGGTCGGCGGGCGTGAGGCTGTCGACCACGCGGTAGTAGCGGTTCAGGGTGCCGTAGGAGCGCTCGAAGTGGACGTAGGACGCCAGGGTGGAGGCGATGGCCTCGGTATTGTCGAGCGAGCGGATCAGGCCGTACTTGTTCGCCGACTTCGCGTCCGCCAGCGTGCCGGCGCTCACGGGTTCGTCGCGCAGTTTCGCCACGGTCTGCAGGATGGCGTCACGCACATAGAGCGCATCCGCCGGCTTCTTGACGCGCGCGCCGATCGTGGCCAGGGTCGGGTCGACCCGGTTCGGCACGAAGTCGAACAGCTGGTCGACCTTCTGCTCGTCCTGCACCAGGCGCTTGTACAGGGACGAGGTGCGGCCAAAGGACAGCGAGAGCAGCATCGACAGCGCCGCCTGGTCCTTTCGGGTGTCCGAGAAGGCCGGGGCGCGGAAGGCCACGGTGACCAGGGGCAGGGTCGGGGTCTGCCAGGCGACGTGGCGGTATTGCGCGCCTTTGGCCGGCGGTTCGACCGGCACATTGCTCCTGAAGCTGCCGCGCTTCCAGCCGCCCCAGTATTTCTCGACCATGGCGATGGCCTTGCCCGGGTCGACATCGCCGGCGATGATCACGGCGGTGCGCTCCGGACGGTACCAGCGCTCAAAAAAGACCTTCGAGTACTCAAACTGGTTGGGCATGTCCTCGATGTCCTTCAGGAAGCCCATCGTGGTGTGGCGGTAGGTGTGGGTGCTGAAGGCCGCTTCGCGCTGCACCTCGAACAGCTTCTGCATCGGGTTCGCGCTGTTCTTGTTGTATTCGCCCAGCACCGCGCGCGACTCGGTCTTGAAGGCCTCGACCGGATACGACAGGTGCTGGAAGCGGTCGGCCTCCACCTTCAGGACGGTTTCCAGGTCTTCCCTGGCGAAGGTGGTGTAGTAGTTGGTGAGGTCGTCGCTGGTGTAGGCGTTCTGGCGCGCGCCGGCCTTCGTGATGATTTCCTGGTACTTCTCCGGCGGGTAGGAAGGCGTCCCGCGGAACATCATGTGTTCGAAGAAGTGGGCGAAGCCCGACTTGCCCGGCTCGACCTCGTTGCGCGAACCGGTCTGCACCGGGATGTGGACCGAGACCAGGTTCGGGAAGCCGGTCGGCACGACGATGACCTTCAGGCCGTTCGGCAGGGTTTTCTCGGTGGCCTTGAAGGGCAGCACATCGCCGCCGGTGGCGGCGGCGGCTTTCGGCGCGGGCGTCGGCGCGGCCATCGTGGGCGAGGCGAAGGCCAGCAGGGCCGGGACGATCGTCGCGAGGGCGGTCCGCGACAGGATGGGTGAAGACACGTTCTCTCCTTTTAGGAATAATTCTGTCCGCGCAGGATAGATTATCCGACAAGGAAAGAACAGTTCAATCAGGTATGCATACGAGTCACGCCGCTTCACTCAGGGGCAGGCTGATGCGGTTGCGGCCGAGGTGCTTGGCGCGGTACAGGGCGGCGTCGGCGGTGGCGACCAGCTGGCTCGCATTGTTGTCGGGACCGGCGATCGCGGTGGCGGCGCCGATCGACACCGTCACGTGGCGGGTCGGCGCGGTGGACGGCAGTTGCAGCTGTTCGACCCGGCAGCGGATGCGCTCGGCGACGATGGCCGCCCCCTTGAGCGACTGGTTCGGCAGGATCACCGCGAATTCCTCGCCGCCGTAGCGGGCGACCAGGTCGTTGGCGCGCATCTCGCTGGCCACGGCGCGGGCGATGCGTTTGAGGCATTCGTCGCCGCCCAGGTGGCCGTTGGCATCGTTATAGGCCTTGAAATTGTCGACGTCGACCATGAGCAGGGACAGCGGCTGCTGCTGGCGCAGGGCGCGCGCCCATTCCGCATGCAGGGTGTCGTCGAAGCAGCGCCGGTTGGCCAGGCCCGTCAGGCCGTCGCGGGTGGCGAGCTGCTCCAGCGCCACCTGGGCCATCTTTTCGTCGGTCAGGTCGCGCAGCGTCTCGACCACCGCGGAGAGGCCGCCTCCGGCATCGTAGATCGGCGTCGCTTCGGCCGCCAGGTAGCGGCGCCGGCCGGCGCGCGGCATGTCGAACCAGCTTTCGATGCACAGGCCGGAACCCGAACCGGGCGGGACGCTGCGCGGCAGGATCTGGCGCACGTCGTCGGTGCGGTTCTGCAGGACCAGGTCGGCGAGGGTGGGGCGGCGGTGCTCGTAGAAGCTGCGCCAATGGTCGGCGGTGCCCAGGATTTCAATGGCCGGCACGCCGGTAAGCTGCTCGCAGGCGCGGTTCCAGATCATGACGCGGGCCTCGCGGTCGAGCACGAAGACGGGGATCGACAGCGATTCCATCAGCTGCCCGACGAAGGCCCCATCGCTGATGAGGGCGTTCGGGGAGGGCATGCCGCTCGCGGCGCTATGGCTTGCTGTCTTGAACATGGTCGTCCTCTGCATTCCGGTCCGGCCGCCGAATTGGCTGCCAACAGGACAGGATTCTGCTACCGTGCAGGAACGAACTTATTGATTTTAAGCAATTCTTCTTTCCGGCGTCGGATGCCGGCCAAGTGCCCTAGGCGGGGGCGGGTTCGGGCCGGGTCGGCATCGACACCCTCACCACGGCGCCGCCATGCTTTCCCGCCGAGAGACGCACGGTGCCGCCGTAGGCCGCGGCGCGCTCCTGCATGCCCTCCAGGCCGCAGCCCTGGCGCAGCGGCTGGGCCAGGCCGACGCCGTCGTCCTCGACCGTCAGGGTGAGTTCGCGCGCGCTTTCGACCAGGGTGACGCGCACGCAGCTGGCCTGGGCGTGGCAGGCCACGTTCGACAGCGATTCCTGCAGGGCGCGGAACAGCACGGCGTCCAGTTTGCGGTCGCGGGGGCCGCCCTGGTCCTGCTCGGCGCCGAGGTCGAGGCGATAGTCGAGTCCGTGCAGGCGGGCGAACTCGGCCAGGTGGCGCTCGGCCGCCTGGCGCAGGGTGAGGCCGGGTGCGATCGGACGCATGCCGGACACGATGGCGCGCACCGAGCGGATCGCCGTATCGAGGTTGGCGATCGCCACGCCCAGGCGCTCGAAGGCGGCGGGAGAGGCGCCGCGCGAGGCCAGCTGCTGCAGCGAAAGCTCGGCCCGCAGCGAGAGCAGGCGGTGGCCCAGCTCGTCGTGCAGCTCGCGCGCGATACGGCTGCGCTCGGCATCGCGCACGCCTTCCTGCTGGCGCACCAGGCGGCACAACACCTCGTGGCTGCCGGCCAGGGCATCCTCGACCTCGGCATGCGCGCACCGTTCCGCCTCCAGCTGCTGCTTGAGTGAGCGGCCGCGCTCTTCCGCCGCATGGCTGCGCCGCTGCATCAGGAACGCCGTCCCGATCGCGGCCAGCGTCAGCACGGTGGCGGCCGCCAGCTCCGGCGCTGCCCCACGCAGGGGCAGGGGCAAGGGCAGGGCCGCATGCGCCGGCAGGGTGACGCACAGCAGGGCGGCGCTGCGGGCTAGGAATGAGCTGTATTTGTTCATGGCGTCCTTCTTACTGGCGTTAGGAACATTCTGTATGAAGGTACACCTATGTCCTACAGGGAATGTTGCTCATCCTCAACGCATGGCCGCGGCACCACGAGCAGCCCGGGCCACGCTATAATGAAAGGTTGACGAGAGGTTTACCGTGACTTACAGCATCAAAGAGATCTTCTATACCCTGCAGGGCGAAGGCGCCCATGCGGGGCGCCCGGCCGTGTTCTGCCGCTTTTCCGGCTGCAATCTGTGGACCGGCAGGGAAAGCGACCGCGCCACTGCCGTCTGCACCTTCTGCGACACCGATTTCGTCGGCACCGACGGCGAGCGCGGCGGCAAGTTCCGCGATGCCGACAGCCTCGCGCGCGAGATCGACAGCCTCTGGCCCGAGACCCACGCCGCCAGCAAGTACGTCGTCTTCACCGGCGGCGAACCGCTGCTGCAGCTCGACGCCGCACTGATCGCAGCGATGCATGCGCACGGCTTCACGATCGCCATCGAGACCAACGGCACCCTGCCGGTGCCGGAAGGCGTGGACTGGATCTGCGTCAGCCCGAAGATGGGCTCCCAGCTGGTGGTCGCGAAGGGCAACGAGATCAAGGTCGTGATTCCCCAGCTGGGCCAGGACCTGTCCGCCTACGAGCACCTCGACTTCGAGCACTTCTACGTGCAGCCGATGGACGGGCCGCTGGCCGCCCGGAACACCCGCCTGGCGATCGAAACCTGCCGTCGCAACCCGAAATGGAAGCTCAGCCTCCAGACCCACAAACTGCTTCAGATTCCCTGACGATCCACCACCGATGCTCACCATTACCCGCAAGCTGGAATTCGATGCCGGCCACCGCATTCCCGACCACAAGAGCCAGTGCCGCAACCTGCACGGCCACCGCTACACCCTTGAAATCACGCTGACCGGCGACGTCATCGATGCTGAAGGAAATTCCGACAACGGCATGATCATGGACTTCTCGGACGTGAAGACCCTGGCCAAGGAACATCTGATCGACGTGTGGGACCACGCCTTCCTGGTCTACGAAAAGGATGACAAGGTGCGTGAATTCCTGGCCTCGCTGCCCGGTCACAAGACCGTCGTCATCGACTGCATCCCCACGGTCGAGAACCTGGCGCGCGTCGCCTTCGGCATCCTGAAGACCGTGTTCACCGACCGCTTCGGCACCGGCCTGCGCTTGCACAAGCTGGTACTGCACGAAACCCCGAACTGCTGGGCCGAAATCACCGATGCCTGAAGATCTGGTCCAGACCGAGCGCGAGGGCGCCCCGTCGCCCGAACAGCGCTTCATGGCGCTTGCCCTGGAGCAGGCGCGCCTGGCCTGGCTTGAAGGCGAAGTGCCGGTGGGCGCCGTGGTCGTCAAGGACGGCGAAGTGATCGCCACCGGCTACAACCGCCCGATCGGCCGCCACGACCCGACCGCCCACGCGGAAATAACGGCCCTGCGCGCGGCCGCCGAAAAGCTCGGCAATTACCGGCTGCCCGGTTGCGAGCTCTACGTCACCCTGGAACCCTGCATCATGTGCTCGGGGGCCATGATGCATGCCCGCCTGGCGCGGGTCGTCTATGCGGCCACCGACCCCAAGACCGGTGCCTGCGGCTCGGTCGTCAACCTGTTCGAGGAAGACCGGCTCAACCACCACACCGGCGTGCTCGGGGGCGTGATGGCCGAGGAGGCAAGCGGCCTGCTCAAGGCCTTCTTCGCCGAGCGCCGCGCGGCGGCGCGCAAGCTTCCCGGTCCGGACACCGCGGCGCCGACGGCCTGATTCCCGACGGGGCGCGCGCCTGAGCGCCCCGCCCCCGGCGAAAGTGGTATGCTGGTTTCGCGCCGCGTCTGCGGCCGTGTGAACCATGTCGTCCGAACCGCGGTAGTCCACTCGATTTATGCCTACGCTGAACGCCAACGGAATCCGCATCGCCTTCGACACCGCGGGCGACCCCAAGTCCGTACCGCTGTTGCTGGTGCACGGCCTCGGCATGCAACTCACGGCCTGGCCCGAGGAATTCGTCGAGGGCCTGGTCGATCTCGGCTTTTACGTGATTCGCTTCGACAACCGCGACTGCGGCCTGTCGACCAAGTTCGAACAGGCGGGCATTCCCAACCTGGGCCTGGCCTGGATCAAATCCAAACTCGGCTGGCCGCTGCGCGCCGCCTACCGGCTCGATGACATGGCCGAGGACGCGATCGGCGTCCTGTCCGCCCTCGGCGTGGCGCGTGCCCACGTGGTCGGCGTCTCGATGGGCGGCATGATCGCCCAGATCCTGGCCGCCCGTTACCCGCAGCGCATCCTCAGCCTGACCTCGATCATGTCGAGCTCCTGCCGGCGCGGCCTGCCCGGGCCCGAGAAGAAAGTGCGCAAGCTGTTGAGCCGGCGCCCCCTCGATCCCGCCAATGTCGAGAGCATCATCGATCAGGGGGTCGAGGTGCTGCGCGCCATCGGCAGCCCGGCCTATCCGACACCGGAGCGGGTGCTGCGCACGCGGGTTGCCCGTTCCGTGCGTCGCGGTTATTGCCCATCCGGCGTGGCGCGCCAGATGATGGCGATCGCGGCCTCGGGCGACCGCTGCGCGCTCCTGCGCACCATTACCGCGCCCGCCCTCGTCATCCACGGCGCCGCCGACCCGCTGGTGCCGCTCGCCTGCGGCGAAGACACCGCCAGCCGCATTCCGGGCGCCAGGCTCGAGGTCATCGAGGGCATGGGGCACGACCTGCCGCCCCAGCTGGCCGAACGCCTGCTCGCCTTGATCGACGCCCATGCCAGGGGTAAGATGTTGCCAGACTCAACACCCAGGCTCTTCGTCAAACAGTGATCACCCAACAAATCGGTATTGCCATCGTGGCCCCGGCCGGCCAGGCGCTCGACCCGGCTGCCATCGACCGCGCCGTCGGCCGCCTCGAAGCCCAGGGCTGCCTGGTCCGCAACTACTACGACCACAACGCCATCCACCAGCGCTTCGGCGGCACCGATGCCGGGCGCCTGGCCCAGCTGAACGCGGCGGTTGCCGACCCCGACGTCCAGATCGTCATGGCGCTGCGCGGCGGCTACGGCGTCACGCGCCTGCTGCCGCAGGTCGATTTCGAGGCGATCGCCGCCAGCGGCAAGCTGCTGGTCGGCTTCTCCGACATCACCGCCCTGCACATGGGGCTGTTCCATCGTACCGGCGCGCTCAGCTATGCCGGACCGATGCTGGCTGGCGACTTCGGCGCCCGTGAACCGGTGCAATTTACGCTGGATAATTTCTGGAACTGCCTCGCAGGGCCGACACACACCATCACGGAGTGCGCTCCCGGCAACCCGCGCGTGCAGGAGGGGGGCAGGGTCTGGGGCGGCAACCTGGCGATGGTGGTCTCGCTGCTGGGTACGCCGTACTTCCCGTGCATCGACGGCGGGATCCTCTACCTGGAAGACATCGCCGAACATCCCTACCGGGTCGAGCGCCTGCTGCTGCAGCTGCACCAGGCCGGCGTGCTCGAACGCCAGCGCGCCGTCATCCTGGGCGATTTCTCCGGTTACACCCTCGGCGTGAACGACAACGGCTATGACTTCGAGGCCATGGTGGACCACCTGCGCGAGACCCTGCGCGTGCGGGTGCTGACCGGCCTCACCTTCGGCCACGGACCAAAGCGGGTCACCATCCCCTTCGGCGCCCAGGGACGGCTGGAATCGGACGGGGAGGGATTCACCCTGCTGCTGTCCGATTACCCGACCTTGCGCCGGGCGAATGCTGCCGTCGAGCGCTGCGCCTGAGCCGCTGTCCCGCCATCCTGCCCACAGTGGTAAAATGCGCGGTTATTCCAACATCCACGCTTTAGGGTTTACACAGTGCTCAGTACAGCCAATATCACGATGCAATTCGGCGCCAAGCCGCTGTTCGAGAACATTTCCGTCAAGTTCGGTGAAGGCAACCGTTACGGCCTGATCGGCGCCAACGGCTGCGGCAAGTCGACCTTCATGAAGATCCTCGGCGGCGACCTGGAACCGTCGGCCGGCAACGTCAGCCTCGACCCGGGCGAGCGCCTGGGTAAGCTCCGCCAGGACCAGTTCGCGTATGAGGACGTGCGCGTGCTCGACGTCGTCATGATGGGCCACACCGAGCTGTGGAACGCCATCTCCGAGCGCGACGCGATCTACGCGAACCCGGACGCGACCGACGAAGACTACATGAAAGCCGCCGAGCTGGAGGGCAAGGTCGCCGAATACGACGGCTACTCGGCCGAAGCGCGCGCCGGCGAACTGCTGCTGGGCCTGGACATCGCGAGCGAGCTGCACCAGGGCCCGATGAGCGCCGTGGCGCCGGGCTGGAAACTGCGCGTGCTGCTGGCCCAGGCCCTGTTCTCGAATCCGGACATCCTGCTGCTCGACGAACCGACCAACAACCTGGACATCAACACGATCCGCTGGCTGGAAGACATCCTCAACCAGCGCAACTCGACGATGATCATCATCTCGCACGATCGTCACTTCCTGAACCAGGTCTGCACCCACGTGGCCGACATGGACTACGGCACCCTGAAGGTCTACCCGGGCAACTACGACGACTACATGCTGGCCTCGACCCAGGCGCGCAACCAGCAGCTGGCCAACAATGCCAAGGCCAAGGAAAAGGTCGCCGAACTGCAGGACTTCGTGCGCCGCTTCTCGGCCAACAAATCGAAGGCCCGCCAGGCGACTTCGCGCGCCAAGCAGATCGACAAGATCAAGATCGAGGAATTCAAGCCGTCCTCGCGCGCCTATCCCTTCGTCCGCTTCGAAGGCGAGAAGAAGCTGCACCGCCTGGCGGTGGAGACCGAGGGCCTGTCGAAAGCCTACGACCGCCAGCTGTTCAAGAACTTCTCGATCATGGTCGAGGCGGGCGAGCGCATCGCGATCATCGGCGCCAACGGCGCCGGCAAGACCACGCTGCTGCGCTGCATCGGCGGCCAGGAGATCACGGGTCTCGACGCCGACCAGGGCCGCGTGAAGTGGGCCGAGAACGCGAACGTCGGCTACATGCCGCAGGATCCGACCGAGGAATTCGCGAGCGGAGAGAACCTGACCGACTGGATGGGCCGCTGGACCCAGGAAGGCGACGACGACCAGGCCGTGCGCTCGATCCTCGGCCGCCTGCTGTTCGGCGGCGACGAAGTCAAGAAGTCGGTCAAGGTGCTGTCGGGCGGCGAGAAGGGCCGCATGATGTACGGCAAGCTGATGCTGGGCCGTCACAATGTGCTGCTGCTCGACGAACCGACCAACCACATGGACATGGAATCGATCGAGTCGCTCAACATCGCCCTCGACAAGTACGCCGGCACCATGATCTTCGTGTCGCACGACCGCGAGTTCGTGTCCTCCCTGGCGACCCGCATCCTCGAGATCCGCGAGAACGAGATCGTCGACTTCCAGGGTAACTACGAAGAGTACCTGAAGAGCCAGGGTATCGACTGATTTTGTAGACTCCGCAATGATCACCGCACCCATCAAAACCTACGAATACGACCGTCCCCAGGTCGGCGAAGCCTGCACCATCAACCCCGCCACCGCCGAAGCCTGGGCACGCGTGCCCGCCACGCCGACGGCCGCCGAAAAAGTCGAACTCAAGGAACGCATCAAGCGCCTGCTCAAGGAGCGCAATGCCGTGCTGGTCGCCCACTACTACGTGGACGGCGAGCTGCAGGACCTGGCCGAGGAAACCGGCGGCTGCGTCTCGGATTCCCTGGAAATGGCGCGCTTCGGCCGTGACCACCCGGCCCAGACCCTGGTCGTGGCCGGCGTGCGCTTCATGGGCGAATCGGCCAAGATCCTGAGCCCGGAAAAGACCATCCTGATGCCGGACCTGGACGCGACCTGCTCGCTGGACCTGGGCTGCCCGGCCGACGAATTCGCCGCCTTCTGCGACCAGCACCCGGACCGCACCGTGGTCGTCTACGCCAACACCAGCGCCGCCGTGAAGGCGCGCGCCGACTGGATGGTGACCTCGTCGATCGGCCTGGACATCGTCAAGCACCTGCACGAGCAGGGCAAGAAGATCCTGTGGGCCCCGGACCGCCACCTCGGCTCCTACATCCAGAAGCAGACCGGCGCCGACATGCTGCTGTGGCAGGGCTCCTGCCTGGTGCACGACGAATTCAAGGGCATCGAGCTCGACCTGCTGAAGGCCGAATACCCGGACGCGAAGGTGCTGGTGCACCCGGAGTCCCCGAGCAACGTCGTGGCCCAGGCCGACGTGGTCGGCTCGACCACCCAGCTGATCAACGCGGCCGTGAACCTGCCGGCCACCACCTTCATCGTCGCCACCGACAACGGCATCCTGCACAAGATGCGCGCCGCGGCCCCGGGCAAGCACTTCATCGAAGCGCCGACCGCCGGCAACAGCGCCACCTGCAAGAGCTGCGCCCACTGCCCGTGGATGGCCATGAACGGCCTGAAGAACCTGGCCGACGCATTGGAAAACAGCGTGGAAACCGGCGCCAACGAAGTCCACGTCGACCCCGAGATCGGCCGCCAGGCCAAGCGCGCGATCGACCGCATGCTCGATTTTGCCGCCGCCAAGAAGGCGCAAGCACTGCCGAGCGGCGCGCTCGAGCAGAACACGACGCTGTTCAATGGAGTAGGCCCCGCATGACGACCCTGCGCAATCCCCACGCTATCGACAACTTCGACGAGAAGCTGCAGTCGGCTTTCGAAGCCAACATCCTCGCCGCGCTGCTGGAAGACGTCGGCACCGGCGACCTCACCGGCATGCTGGTCCCGAACGATACCCGTGTGAACGCCCGCGTCATCGTGCGCGAACAGGCCGTCCTGTGCGGCGCGCCCTGGTTCGAAGGCGTGATGCTGGCGGTCGACCCGGACATCGAGATCGACTGGCAGTATGCCGAAGGCGATGTCATGACCGCCGATTCCGTCGTCTGCACCATCGTTGCGAATCCCCGTTCGCTGCTGACGGCCGAGCGCGCGGCACTGAACTTCATGCAGCTGCTCTCGGGCGTGGCAACCAGCACCCGCAAGTACGTCGACGTCATCCAGGGTACCCAGGCGGCCATCCTCGACACCCGCAAGACCATCCCGGGCCTGCGCCAGGCGCAGAAGTACGCGGTGCGCGTCGGCGGCGGCAAGAACCAGCGCATGGCGCTGTACGACGGCATCCTGATCAAGGAAAACCACATCGCAGCGGCCGGCGGCGTCACCAAAGCCCTGCAGGCGGCCGAGGCGCTGGATTCGGGCGCGCCGGTGCAGATCGAAGTCGAGACCATCGCCCAGCTCGAGGAAGCGCTGGCCGCCGGCGTCAAGTCGGTCCTGCTCGACAACTTCAATCTCGACATGATGCGTGAAGCCGTCCGCGTCAACGCGGGCCGCGCGCTGCTCGAAGCCTCGGGCGGCATCAACATGGACACGGTGCGCGCGATCGCCGAAACGGGCGTCGACCGCATCTCGATCGGCAGCCTGACCAAGGACGTGCGCGCAACCGACTATTCGCTGCGCATCACGGGAGCGGCGGCATGATGGACTGGAACCGGGTCCGTATCGCCACGGGCGCGCGCATCCTGTGGCTGCTCTTCGGGCTGGTGCTCGGCCTGCCGACGCTGTCCAACGGCCTGCAGACCAACAACACGGCCGACCTGTGCTTCGGCATCGGCATGGTGCTGGTCGGCGTGCGCGGCTTCCTGCGGCCGGTCATGTTCGGCAAGGCCATGCGCATGGAACTCGACCCGCGCACGTCCCAGGTGTCGATCGGCACGCCGATGCTGCACGGCGGCCTGTCGCTGGTGATCTTCGTCGCGCTGACCGCCGGGATCGTGATCAAGTACGTGATCAAGGGCTAAACCCCTGCAGGGTGGGCGATCCTTCGCCCACGCGTTCAGCTCCGGCGTGCGCTGCTACCATGCGTCCGGGAGTTGAACGCGCGGTCGGCGAAGCCGACCACCCTACGACATTCTTTCAGACGCCGCTTTCGCTGGCCCTCGCCAGCGCCTCCGCTTCCGGGGTGCGCGGGTGCAGCGGCTCTCCCACCTGGCTGGCGATCTCGTCGATCGCCGCCATCACCTTGTCCGGATGTGCGTAGTGCGTCATGTGCCCGACACCCGGCGCGAGCTCGAGCCGGCTGTTCGGAAGACGCTCGTGCAGCCGCTCCGAGTTGTGCCCGCAGTCGACGATCTTGTCCTGCGTCCCGGCCAGGATCACCACAGGCACCTTCAGTTCCGCATACCGTCTCGACAGCGAGATCGCCGCCGGCACCATGAGCGCGCTTTCCGCCGCGCTGGCGCGCAACTGCTTCGGCCGCAGGGCCATCCAGACCGGGAAGCGGTCGAAACGCTCGTCCACGCGACGCGGAGAGAATACCTTCTTCGTCAATCCCGGCCACATCAGGCGAGAGATCAGGGGCGAGACGGTGTAGCGCATCACATCGCCGATCACCGGCACGGCCGGCGGCGAGATCGCCACGGCGTCGAGCCGCGCGCTCGGATAGTAGTAACCCGACAGCAGTACGAGGCCGCGCACGACGTCCGGCTGCTGCAGGCCCATGGCCAGTGCGACCATCGTGCCCCAGGAATGGCCGAGCACGATGGCCGATTCGACCCCGATCTGCTCCAGCGCCTTGTGCAGCAGCGCGGCCTGCTTGTCCGGCGTCCAGATCGTCGTGCGGGGACGGTCGCTATAGCCGAAGCCGGGCCGGTCGAAGGCGATCACGCGGTAATGCCCGGCCGCCTGGTCGAGCAGGCCGCTGCTCACGAAATCCTCGGTATAGACCCCGTTGCCGTGCAGGAGCACGAGCACCGGTCCGCTGCCGCGTTCGAGGTAGTGCAGGCGCACGCCATCCACCTCGACGAACTTGCCCTGCGGCGGATGCTCGTGTTCCGCCTGGCGGGTCTTCGCACGGACATAGAAGAATGAAGCCGCCAGGCCGAGGCCGGCGAGGAGTGCGCCCGCCTTCAGGCCGGGCGACGCGGTGGATATGGCGGTCGAGGTGCTGCGCTTGCTCACAAAATCCCCCTGTGGTCGAGTTGAATGTGCGACTCCTCCGGCTCCTCCGCGTGGAGCAGGCCGGCGACCCGCGGCAGCAGCCGCTCGGCCGACTCTTCTATTTTGAGTGCGATCATGTCGTCGGCACGGGTGCGGCCCAGGTTGACCGCCGCGATCGGCTTTCCCTTCTCGGCCGCCATGCGGCAGAAGCGGAAGCCCGAATACACCATCAGCGACGAGCCCACCACCAGCAGGGCGTCGGCCGCTTCCATGCGCGCCAGCGCCGCGGCCGTGCGCGCCGGCGGGATGCCGTCTCCAAAGAATACGACATCCGGCGAGAGCGCGCCGCCGCATTGGATACAGCTGGGCAGGTGAAAGTCGACGATCGCGTCCGGCTCGATCGCCGCGTCGCCATCGGGCAAGGGCGCCGCCAGGGCATTGGCCAGTTCGGGATTGGCTTCCTCCAGCAGGGTCTGGATGAAGGCGCGGGGGAAGCGCTCCTTGCAGTGCATGCAGACCACGCCGTGTACGTTTCCGTGCAACTCCAGCACATCCTGGCTGCCGGCCGCCTGGTGCAAGCCGTCCACGTTCTGGGTCAGGAGATGGGCGAAGCGGCCATGTTTCCCCAGGGCCGCCAGGGCACGGTGCCCGGCGTTGGGCGCAGCGCCGGCCATGATCGGATAGCCGACCATGCTGCGCGCCCAATAGCGCCGCTGGATGTCCACCGAACGCCGGAACTCCGGCCCCTGGATGGGCGCCCGGCCGCGCCGGGTTCCGTCCCGGTCACGGTAGTCCGGAATTCCCGACGCCGTCGACAGGCCCGCCCCGGTCAGCACCAGCGCATGTGGATGCTGCTCGAGGAAGACCGCCAATGCCTGCGCCGGGTCCTGGTATGTCGCTTGTGTTTCCATTTGCCGGGATCGTATCATCGCCGGCCCGGGGCCGACACACGCTTCGAATCGCCTAGCGCGCGGAAACGGCGATGCCGCCGACGATCATGCCGAAGGCCAGCACGTGGTAGAGATGCGGCGCCTCGCCCAGGAAGGCGGACGACAGCAGCGCGGTGAACAGGGGCGTGAGGTTGATGAAGAAGGCGCCGCTGCTGGGGCCCGCGCGCTGCACGCCGGCGCCCCAGCAGCGCATGGCCAGGATGGCCGGGCCGATGGCGACGTACAGCAGGGCTGCCCCCAGCGACCAGCTCCAGTCGATATGGACGTCGCGCAGCGCCCATTCGCCGCCGGCCAGCACGCTCGACCACAGCACGCCGTAGCCCACCTGGGCCAGCAGGAAGGCCGCCCAGTCGGCCCGCAGGCCGGGCACGTCCTTCTGCTGCATCAGCATCCAGCTGTAGAAGGACCAGGCAATCGTCGCCAGGATCATGTAGAGGTCGCCGACTACCAGGCGCAGGCCGAGCAGCTGGTGCACGTCGCCGCGGCACAGCACCACCAGCACCCCGAGGATGGACAGCAGCGCGCCGACGATCTGCTTGCGCTTGACGGGAACCCCATAGAACAGGCGCCCGACCAGCAGCATCCATACGGGCACACCGGAGGCGACCAGGGTCACGTTGATGGGCGTCGAGCTTTGCAGGGCCAGGTATTGCAGCGAATTGTAGAGACCCACGCTCAGCAGGCCGAGCATGGCGTAGCGCCGCCAGTTGGCGAGCACGCCGCTGCCTTCCCTGAACATGGCGCGTCCGAGCGGCACCAGCACGGCGAGCGCGATCACCCAGCGGATCAGGTTGAGCGTCATCGGCGGCACCGCGTCGCGCACCAGCCGGCCGACGATGGCGTTGCCGGCCCAGAGCACGGGCGGAACGGTCAGCAGGAAGACGGTGGATGGGGTGAGGGCGGGGCGGTTCATTGCGGAACGGCCGGCCCGGTGAGGGGCCGGCATCGGGGAATCAGCGGCGTTCCGGCGTCAGGACGCTCGGCAGCGCCTTGGGCAGCGTATCGGGGAAGTCGCGCGAATAATGCAGGCCGCGGCTCTCGTGGCGCGACAGGGCGCTGTTCACGATCAGGGACGCGACTTCGACCAGGTTGCGCAGTTCCAGCAGGTCGGGCGTGATGCGGAAGTTGCGATAGTACTCGTCGATCTCTTCCTTGAGCAGCTTGATGCGGTGCTGGGCGCGCTCGAGGCGCTTGGTGGTGCGCACGATGCCGACGTAGTTCCACATGAAGCGGCGCAGCTCGTCCCAGTTGTGGGCGATGACGACCTCTTCGTCGGCATTGGTGACGCGGCTCTCGTCCCAGGGCGGCAGCAAGGGGTTCTCGATCTTCGGCGCGGCCGCGATCTGGTGGGCGCAGGCGCGGCCGATCACGACACATTCCAGCAGCGAATTGCTGGCCAGGCGGTTGGCGCCGTGCAGGCCCGTGCAGGCCGTTTCGCCGACGGCGTACAGTCCCGGGATGTCGGTGCGGCCCGTCAGGTCGGTGACGATGCCGCCGCAGGTGAAGTGCACGGCCGGCACCACGGGGATCGGCTGCTGCGTGATGTCGATGCCCAGCTCCAGGCAGCGCGCATGGATGGTCGGGAAGTGCTCCTTCAGGAATTCCGGGTCCTGGTGGCTGATGTCGAGGTGGACGTAGTCCAGGCCGCGCTTCTTCATCTCGAAGTCGATGGCGCGGGCGACCACGTCGCGCGGGGCCAGTTCGCCGCGCTCGTCGTGGGCCAGCATGAAGCGCGTGCCGGCGGCCGGGCCGGCTTCCGGCGGGAGCTTCAACAGGCCGCCTTCGCCGCGGATCGCTTCGGTGATCAGGAAGGATTTCGCATACGGGTGGTAGAGGCAGGTCGGGTGGAACTGGATGAACTCCATGTTCGACACCCGGCAGCCGGCGCGCCAGGCCATGGCGATGCCGTCGCCGGTGGCGGTGTCGGGGTTCGTCGTGTACAGGTACACCTTGCCGGCGCCGCCGGTGGCGAGCACGGTGTGCTCGGCCTCGAAGGTGAGCACCTTGCCGTTGCGTTCGTCCTGCACGTACAGGCCGTAGCAGCGCGGCTGGCCCACCATGTGCGGGGCGCCGCCATGCACGGCCTTGCCGGTGAGCTTGTCGGACGTGATGACGTCGATCGCGCAGTGGTGTTCGAACAGGGTGATGTTCGGGTGCGCGCGCACCTTCTGTTCCAGCGTGACCTGCACTGCGTGGCCGGTGGCGTCGGCGGCGTGGATGATGCGGCGCTGGCTGTGGCCGCCCTCGCGGGTCAGGTGAAAGCCCAGCTCAGCCGAGGCGTCGCGGGTAAACGGCACGCCCTGTTCGATCAGCCATTCGATCGCCGCGCGGCCGTTCTCGACGATGTAGCGGGTGGCCGCCTCATCGCACAGGCCGGCGCCCGCGACCAGGGTGTCGGCGATGTGCTGGTCGTGGCTGTCACCGGAATCGAGCACCGCGGCGATGCCGCCCTGGGCCCAGTTGCTCGCGCCGTCGAGCAGCTCGCGTTTCGAGATGATCGCAACCGTGCGCGTCTGCGCCAGGTGCAGGGCCACCGACAGGCCGGCCAGACCGCTGCCGACAATAGCGACGTCAAATTTCATGTGCATGTCAATTTTGTACAGAGGCATCACTATAGCCGATGTTGCCCTTGCCCGCCGGGGAAGCCCCCAGGGACAGAGCCTGGTCAATGTACGGCGGCGCACCGACGTGCATGGTGTGCGGCTGCACCATCGGTGCTTGACTCAACAACGAGGAAAGCCATGTCCAGCACCTACAACCGCGACCACGCCGCCGCCTTATCCGACAAGATCGGCTCGATGCGCTTCGCCATGTTCACCACCCGTGACGCCAACGGCCACCTGGTCAGCCAGCCGATGACCAACCAGCAGGTCGACCAGGAGGGCGGCCTGTGGTTCTACACCAGCAGCACCACCGGGCTGTGGGAAAACATCGCCCACGAGCCTGAGGTCAACGTCAGCTTCGCCGACAGCGACGACAGCACCTATGTGTCGGTGAGCGGCCAGGCCGAGCGCGTGGTTGACCGCAACCAGATCAAGGCCCTGTGGAACCCCATGGTGCAGGCCTGGTTCCCGGCCGGCCCGGAAGACGAGCACGTGGTCCTGGTGCGGGTGATGCCGCACGCCGCCGAGTACTGGGATTCGAACGACAGCAAGATGGTGCGGCTGTTCGCGATGGCGAAAGCGGCCGTCACCGGCTCGACCCCGGATGTCGACGCCGAGCACGGCACCATCCGCATGTAAGTCTTAGCGCGGCGGCGGCAGGTCGGACGCATCCTGGTTGCCGCCGGTCTCCGGCGTGCCGAGCCCCGTGCCCGTCCGGGCGTTCGGGTCGGCCTGGTTGGGACGCGTGTCCTGCGGGCCGCGCCCGGCATGGGTCATGGCGCTGTCCGGCGCTTCCGCATGCGCTCGACCCGGGGCCCCGCTCGGCGCATTCGTCGTTTCGCCGGCCTGGTTGCGGGTGAGGCCGTCGCCGCCGCTGCCGCCGGTTTCCTGCTGGGTTTCGCGGGTCGGGCTCGCGCCTTCCTGGCCGCTGGTGACGCCGCCCACGCCGAGCGTCGTCGACGGGTCGTTCTGGTTCGGGTTGTTCATGAAGCCTCCTGAAGTTCGCTTCCCCCGATTATCGGGCAGCGGCGCACATTGGCGCGCGCGCCTCGGCCGGGTGCTCAGCGCACCTGCCGGTACACCTCGGCCTTGCCGCCTTCTTTCACGAGCAGCACGTCGTAGGGATCGCTGCGCGGGCCCTCCATCCCCGGGGAGCCCATCGGCATGCCCGGCACCGCCAGGCCGCGCGCCTGCGGTTTTTCCGCCAGCAGGCGCTTGATGTCGCTCGCAGGGACGTGACCCTCGACGGCGTAGCCGCCCACGCGGGCCGTATGGCAGGAACCGTAGTCGGCCGGGATGCCGAATTTGGTCCGGTAGTCGGCCGTATTTGCGACGTCCTGCGCCTTGACCTTGAAGCCGTTCGCTTCCAGGTGCTTGATCCACTGCTTGCAGCAGCCGCAGGTGGCGGTCTTGTAGACCTCGATCACCGGGTTGGCGGCGCCGGCGGCGAAGGGCAGGCCGAGCAGGCAGGCGAGGGCGAAGCGGGAAAGCAGTTGTCGGGACATGGTGGCTCCAGAGAGGAAGGTCGTATGCGGCGCCACTATAGCGCGAAGCGCTTGGTAAGAGGCAAATCGGACTGCTATACTGTACAAAAACACAGTAGCGCGAATCCATGCCGACCTTCCTTCCCATCGACCTCGACCCGCCCGCCAGGGATGAAGGCGGCGACCGTGCCGCTGCCAGCGTGCGCGGCGCCGGCGTCTACCGGCCGATCGGCGACGAGCCGGTCACGAGCGCGCAGAGCGACGCGGAACTCGCGCGCGAGTACATCGGCCAAGGCGAACTCAGTCCGCGCTCGATGGCCAACACCCAGAAGGAGCTGTACCGCTTCCTGACCTGGTGCCGCGAGGAGGCGAAGAAGACCTTCCAGCAGCTGACGCTGGCCGACCTGCACGCCTACAGGGAATTCATCCGCAATCCGCCGCCCGACTGGATCTGCGCCACCAAGTGGCCGCGCAACGATCCGCGCTACCGGCCGTTCTCGGGGCCGCTGTCGGACGCGAGCCGGCGCCAGGCCATGATCGCCGTGAAGGGCCTGCTCGGCTACGCGGAACAGACCGGCTACCTGCGCCGCAACCTGGCGCGCCTGGTGCGCAACGTCCGTGCGCCGCACACCAGCCGCATCACGCGCTACCTGACGCCGCAAGCCATCGGGTACGCCATCGAGGCGGTGTCGAAGCGGGCGGCCGACACGCCGGCGGCGGTCCGCCGGCGCGAGCGCGACCGGTTCCTCCTGATCGCATTCGCCCAGACCGGTGCGCGCCTGAACGAAATCGTCGGCGCGCACATGGGCGCCATCTACAGCGAGGGCGACGGCCGCTGGTGGCTGGACGTGATCGGCAAGGGCGCCAAACCGCGCCGCCTGCCGGTACCGCCCGGCATGCTGGACGCCTTCCGCAGCTATCGCCAGGCCTTCGGCCTGCTGCCGCAAAGCAGCCGCGCCGACCGCACCCCGCTGGTGCTCTCGAGCCGCAGGGAGGAGCAGGTAGCCATCACGGACGAAGCGGCATCCGAAGCGCTGAAGGCGGTGTTCATGGCGGCGGCCGACCACGCCGCAAGCCTCGGCGATGGCGACAGCGCCGCCAGCCTGCGCCAGGCCTCGACCCACTGGCTACGCCACAGCATGCTGACCAACCACGCCAACAGCGGGGTCCAGCTCAAGACCCTGCAGGACACGGCCGGCCACGCGAACATCGCCACCACCGCGGCCTACCTGCACAAGCGCGATCACGAACGGCACGACGAAATCGTCGGCTCGGGCGCCGGCCTGCTGCCCTGACGCGGGCCCGATTCAGATCGGCAGTTCGGAGTTGCCGCCGTCCGAGCCGCCGAAGTTCTGTAGGTCGTCCAGCGACAGGCGGCGCTCGTTCAGGGCGGCGACGATGGCCTGGAGCTGCTCCGGGTCCGGATGCAGGTAGACGATGCGCTGCTCCAGCTCATTGTCCCAGTACTTCGTGTAGGGCACGTCGGTCTCGGCCATCACCTTCGCGTCGAAGCTGCCATCCATCATTTCGCCGACCAGCATGACCCTGGTCGTGTCCGGAGTCGTGTTCTTTACGGTAATGCCCATGCTCATCCTTTCGAGTGATCAGTTCGCATGTGCATTTTTACCCCCAGCGGGCCGCGCGCGCAAACGGCCGGTCGCCAGCCGTGCGCGCCCTTGGCAGCGGCTCAGGGCGCCTTCGACGAGACCGGCGTGCCGACTGCGCAGACCGGCGCACCGGCGATGTAGCGCCAACCGAGCGGATGGACGTGCGCGTCGCCCGGCGCCACCCGTCCGCCCGGTCCGCACAGCGCCGCATGCGCCGCCGCGCTGTCCACGTTGAACAGGATCTTCTTCGGATGGCGCAGGTCCGGATAGGCCACGACCCGGTCCGGATGCATGGAGCCATCCTGTCCCGTGATCCGCTCGAAGAAGATCTCCGGTTCGGGTTCGTAGAGGGCAGGGAAGTGGTGCAGCACGAAGAGCGGCACCCGGCCGAGCTTTTCGTGGTGATAGCTGCGCGCATACTTGACCATGCCCGCCTGGACCAGCAGCATGGCCAGCAGCAGCGCGAGCGGCCAGCGCGGCACGCGCTGCATCCAGCCGAGCGCCAGGTAGAGCAGGGGCATCGCGCCCCAGAAGGCATAGCGCATCACGCCCGAGGCGCCCGAGTTCCAGTTGACGGTCGACAGCGAGGGAATCGCCAGCGCGAGGCTGAACAGCAGGGCGAGCAGGGTGTGCGGCAGCCAGCGCCGTCTGCCAGGGGCGAAGAGCTGGACCAGGACCAGCAGCATCACCACCGGGAAGGCCACGATCATGCCCTGGTTGAGGTCGAAGTAGAAGGAGACCAGGCGCGTGGGCGTGATGAAGGGCGGGTAGGTCGACAGCACCGCGATGATGCTCGGCACACCCCACACATGATAGTTATACGCAGCCGGCAGCGCAGCCAGGCCCGCCTGCAGGATCGAGGCGAACACGGTGTGGCGCGTGAGGACACGGCGGATCGCCGCCGGCCAGGCGAGACCTTCGTCGGCGCGGACATAGGCGATGCGGATCAGGGGTGCGAACACCGAGAAGAACACCAGCGGCGGATTCTGCATCGCCGCGACACCGGCCAGCACGGCGGCGACATAGGGGCGGCCCAGGATCGTGTAGACCAGCGCGGCCAGCAGCGCGCTGGCGGTCATGAATTCGGGACTGCACCAGTTCGAATACAGCAGGCCGCCGGACAGGAGGAACAGCAGGGTGGCGAACACCGTGCGCCTGACCGAGCGGCTGAAGCGGTACAGGGCCAGCACCAGGATCGTCAGCGCCGCCATGTTCACGAACTGGAAGGCCTTGAAGGGCGGGGCGCCTAGGCCATCCAGGATCTTGAAGGGGATCACCGCCAGTGCGGAATAGGCGAGGAAGTGGATCGCGTAATGCCCGCCGCGCTCGCTGCCCACGAAGCCGGGGAAGGGCCATTTGTCGCCACGCGCCATGCCGGCGCGCAGCTGGCGGTGGATTTCGACGAAGCCGATCTCGGGGGAAAGACGTTCGGAGACCGTGATGTCTTCAGGGCGGATGTCCGGGCTCGCATGGTTGGCGAGGGCGATCGTCATCAGGGCATACTCCTGGAAGTCGCCGCTCTTGGAAGGCCGGGTGAGGGCGAGGGCGGCGAACCAGAGGAAGACGAGGAAGAGGGCAAGTCGCCCATGGGGCGTGGCAGGGAGAAAGCGCTGCATGCGATGACGAGGACGCCGCCGCAGGGGAGCGGGCCGCGCGGCCCGCGCGCCCGGCGCGAGCGTCGCATCCGATCCTTTCGGTAATGGGGGAACGGTCGAGATTCTATCTTGCCAACTGGGCAAGTGAAAGAAGACTTAATGCATAGCATGTTCCATCCATAAATATCGCCGAGATAGAATACGAGTACCATTTTTCACTCGACATTAGCATATATAATGTCGAGTTCGTCCATTGTGCGCCGATAGGTATGATGGTCCAGTCGACGCTTCTTCCGTATAACTGCGGCACCATGACATGAACATGCATCTCGAAGCGGTATCCTCAGGGGCTCGCCCAGCCCGGAACGAGGACCTGGCGATCGCCACCGAATCGCGTCACGGACACGAACTGCTTGTGATCGACGGCGCCACGTCGGTGGCCGATCGTGACTACATCGATCCGGTCCGCGGCGACGTTTGCTGGTTCGTCCGCCAGTTTGCCTCCGCTTTGGAATCTGTCATGCACGAAGGACTTTCCCAGCACGACGCCGTCCGCAAGGCCATCGAGCCCGTGTACGCACGATTCCAGGAGCTGGGCGGAGAGCGCGACGTCCCCGATTACGCGTGGCCGATCGCCGCACTTTCCTGGGTGCGGGCGCGCGAGACGGGCGACGGCCACCGGCTGGCGCTGTACTCCCTTGGCGACTGCACGATCCTGATGCGCACCCCCGATGGCGCTGTACGCGACCTCGATCCTTTCGTGAACCCGCAGGAAGCGATCGTGCGCACCGAAGTCGCCCGGCTCAAGGCGGAAGGCGTCCAGGATCCGGCCACCCGTTTCTCCCGGCTCCTGCCCATGCTGCGCGCGCGCCGTGTCCTGCAGAATACGGCGCCGAACAGCAATTCCCTGTGCCTGCGCCCGAACGGCGCCTTCGGCGCCCGTACCGCAACGGTCGATGCTCCCGCAGG
Source organism: Massilia sp. BKSP1R2A-1 (assembly GCF_050586525.1). Taxonomy (NCBI): domain Bacteria; kingdom Pseudomonadati; phylum Pseudomonadota; class Betaproteobacteria; order Burkholderiales; family Oxalobacteraceae; genus Massilia; species Massilia sp. BKSP1R2A-1. The sequence continues at coordinate 202,100 of NZ_JBOBRE010000005.1, forward strand.
CTCGGCCATCCTCGTCATGAGCGACGGCTTCTACCGGCTGGTCGATACCTATGGCCTCCATACTCCGGGCAGTCTGTTCAGCCTGTGCATGGAGGACGGCCTGCAGGCAGCACTCGCGCAGCTGCGCAACCATGAAACCGCGACGCGCGCCACGGCGGCTGTGGTGAAAGCAGCCGATGACGCTTCGGCCGTGCTTTGGCATCCGGCCAGGCGTGCCCAGCCCTGCCATTCGGGAGAGGCAGGAGCGTGATCCGCGCGACTCGTTGTGATCTAACAACAATCTTAAGTAAGAGGCGACGCGGCTGTATAGAACGTCAATATCTCAAATTCATCGAATTCGCGCTCAATTAGCCGGCATCTTCTCCTTTTTGCCAAACATACATATGATTAATGTCCATTTGTACGAATATTTTGGCATGTTTGTTCTCTGTGAACTGATTCGTGGATGATATTTACAAATAGAATCATCCAGTCCTCTTTCTCCGGCACGGCCACGACGCCACGTCAGGCGAGAGGATTCAGCCTGCCGCCAACAAGGCGGCAGATCACAAAGAATAGGAGAGACTACATGGCAGTGAAAACAAAACTGGCCCGCTCGCTCGCCCTGGCATTCGGTGCTACCGCACTGACGCTTGGAATGAGTTCGACGGTACTGGCGCAATCGAATACCACCGGTAACGTCTACGGCGCCGTCGAAAGCCCCGCAGGCGCAACGGTCGTCATCGAGAACCTCGACACCAAGCTGCGCCGCACCGCGACGGTCGAAAGCAACGGCCGCTATCTGGCGACTTCGCTGCCGCCGGGCCGCTACTCGGTCCAGCTGGTGCGCAACGGCACCGTGGTGCAGACCCGCGAAGTCGAGGTGCTGATCGGCCAGGGCGCCGAAGCGGTTTTCACCACCCAGCAGGTGCAGGTCGTCGGCCGCCGCCGCGTGATCGACGTGAGCAACACCAATAACGGCGCCGTCTTCACCTCGCAGCAGCTGCAGAACCTGCCGATCGCGCGCAACGTCGAGTCGATCATCCTGATCGCACCGAATACGACCCAGGGCGACAGCCGCTACCCGAACGGCGCCAACAGTTTCGGCGGCGGCGCGGTTTCGGAAAACTCCTATTACGTGAACGGTTTCCCGGTCACCAACCCGCTGACCCAGCTCGGCTACATGGAGCTCCCCTACGGCGCAATTGGCCAGGCGCAGATCCTGACCGGCGGCTTCGGCGCGGAGTTCGGCCGCTCCGTCGGCGGCGTGGCCAACATCACCACCAAGAGCGGCACCAATCGCTGGGAAGTGGGCGGCATCGCCCAGTGGGAGCCGAAGAACCTGGCCGCCAGCCAGGTCGACATCTACTACCCGAAGGTCGGCGCCCCGAATACGGTCGCGACCGACGGCACCCTGTACCGCCGCCGCTCCGGCAACGAGACCGACCGCAAGCTGCTCGGCTTCAACGTCGGCGGCCCGCTGATCCAGGACAAGCTGTTCTTCTTCGGCTCGCTGGAACAGACCCGCACCGAGTTTTCCGGCACCAATGCCATCAACGGCCTGCGCCTGAACACCGCGTCGAACATCCGTGGCTGGGAGGATTCGGAGACCGACACCACCCGCTACCTGGTGAAGCTGGACTGGAACATCAACGACAACCACCGCCTCGAGTACACCGGCTTCGGCGACACGTCGAAGAAGGACAAGTACCTGTCCGGCTACAACTACACGACCGGCGCGCGCAACGGCGTCACCGGCGCCAGCGAACACTACAAGAACTTCTCCGGCGAAACCCCGGTCGGCGGTATCGTCAACATCCTGAAGTACACCGGCAATATCACCGACGACCTGACCGTGACCGCCCTGTACGGCCGCTCGAAGACCAAGCACGAGAACACCTACGGCAGCTACGCGGGCGTGAACCCGAACGTCTACCAGGTGACCTACACGTCCACCGGCAAGGTGCCCGGCCTGCCGGATCCAAGCCCCAACCCCATCAGCGGCAACGTTCCGATCACGGGCGGCGAAGATACGGTCGAGAGCGCGCGCCTGGACCTGGAATACAAGCTGGGCAACCACACGATCCGCGCCGGTATCGACGAGAACCGCCTGAGCTCCGAGGACGCAGGCGTGTACCGCGCCGGCGGCGGCCTGTGGGCCTATGCGCGCAGTGCGCAGTCGCCGACTACGCCGATCGCACTGCAGAACGTGGTGGTCGCCCCGGCCAGCGGCGGCGGCTACGGCCTGCAGGGCTACTACGTGACCGAGACCAAGTTCACCTCGATCACCGACGCCTATTCCGACCAGTCCGCGCAGTACATCGAAGACCGCTGGCAGGTCACCAAGGACCTGCTGCTGACCATCGGCGTGCGTAACGAGCAGTTCGAGAACCGCAACGGCGAGAAGCAGAAGTTCATGGACATCAAGGACCAGATCGCCCCGCGCTTCTCGGCGTCCTGGGACGTCAATGGCGACTCGACCCTGAAGGTATTCGGTACGGCCGGCCGCTACTTCGTGCAGGTGCCGACCAATATCTCGGTGCGCGGCGCTTCGCGCTCGCTGTTCACCAGCCAGGCCTTCACCTACACGGGCATCGACCCGGTCACCGGCGCTCCGCAAGGTCTGGTGCCGCTGGTGCCGGCGCCGTTCTCGACCAATAACGAGTACTTCCAGGCCAAGCACCCGAGCACCGTCGCTGCCCAGGACCTGGAGCCGACCTACCAGGACGAGATCACGCTGGGATTCGAGCGCGCGCTCACGCCGGACATCACCTTTGGCGCCCGCGCAACCTACCGCACCCTGCGTTCGACCATCGACGACATGTGCGACAACCGTCCTTTCCTGGCCTGGCTCGCGCGTAATCCGAACGTGAACACCTCGAAGTGGACCGGCTTCGGCTGTGCCGCCTTCAACCCGGGCGAGGACAACACCTTCCTGGTCGACTTCGCCAACACCGGCACCAACCTGACCGAAGTGAAGCTCACCGCAGCCGAGCTCGGCTTCGATGAGGCGAAGCGTACCTACAAGGCGATCGACCTGTTCGTCGAGCACCCGTTCCGCAATGGCTGGTACGGCCGCGTGAACTATACCTGGTCGAAGAACTACGGCAACACGGAAGGGCAGACCCAGTCGGATATCGGCCAGCTGGACGTGTCGCACACCGTGAGCTGGGACAAGCCTGAGCTGATGCGCGGCAAGTACGGCCCGCTGCCGAACGACCGCACCCACCAGCTGAAGGCCTTCGGCTTCTACCAGTTCACGCCAGAATGGATGGTCGGCGGCAACCTGCTGGCGCAATCCGGCCGTCCGAAGAACTGCCTGGGCGCCGACCCGACCGTGCCGGCCGCGCACAGCTACGGTTCCTACTACGACACCTGCTTCGGCCGTCCGGCCCCGCGTGGTTCGGAAGGGCGCCTGCCGTGGACCACGCGCCTGGACCTGAACCTGGCCTACATGCCGTCCTACGTGAAAGGCATGGCAGTGAGGCTGGACGTGTTCAACGTCATGAACCGCCAGACGGTCCAGTCGATTTCGGAGCAGCTGAACCAGAACTCGACCCAGACCCGCCTGGACAGCTACCACCGTGTCCTGTCGACCCAGACGCCGCGCTATGCGCGCTTCACGGTCGAGTACAACCACAAGTTCTGATCCCGAGCGCGCTTGTAGCGCATGAAACCGCGGGCGATGCCCGCGGTTTTTTTCAGTGGATGGCGCCGCAAACGGCATCAACGGCCGAGGAGTTGATCGCCCTGGCCAAGGATCTGAAGCGGCGCGGGTGGAAGTTCGTCGGGCCGACCACCGTGTATGCCTTCATGCAGGCGATGGGGCTGGTCAACGACCATGTGGTGGAATGCGTGGTGGCGGAAGATGTCCGGCAGGCCAGGGCCGGTTTCCGTGTGCCGGTGACTGTATGAAGCGCTTGAAGCCCTTGCGCCTGTGACCGCTGGAGTTGGCGCAAGGAGGGCCCGACGTGGAGCTCCTCACGGAGGTCATTTAACATAATATAGATTATGCGCACTTCAGCTCGGAGTGCTCAGAGTCGCGTTTTGGCCGGTTGCGCCCCGGTTCCTCCATGCACTGATGCCAGCTAATGCACCTCTTGGGGATCCGCATACAGTGCGCGCTCAAACACCAGCATGCCGCGACGGTAAGCAAATCGAACTCCCGATCGTGGATTCGTCATGAATAGCGCACCGGTTTTCCACGCACGCGGATCCTGCCGTCCGCGGGTGTACGCCGCCATCAGTTCTTCGCCGGCGAAGCGGATCAACTCCGGCTCGACGCTGTCCATAAAGAACACTTCGTCGAACAAAAACTCCGTATGGACCGGCTGCTCGAAGCCGAGATGCTCGCCCCATTTCCGCGCGACCTCCAGACCTGCGAGCACCTTGTCGCAGTCGCGGCCCATCTTGCGAAGCGCCTCCGGCCCTATGTCGAGATCGATGTCGAACGGTTCCGGAAACAGTTCAGAAATGGAATTCATCCCCGCGCCATGGGTCAGGCGACTGAGGTATCCGACGGGCTCCCAGCCGGCAGCGATCCTGGCCAGCAAGCCGTGGTAGCCATGAAACTTGTCCCGATCGAACGGCGACCGCAGGTACGGCGTGCGCAGCGGCTTCGCCCTGAGCCGGCTCTTGATCGAGTGCGTGCCATGCTTGATCTCCACTGTAAGACGCCAGTCGAAGGCGCTGACGTCGTCGAAGCTGTGCAGCGACTCGATGCCGACCACTTCGCCCTCTTCGTGCGAATAGCTCAACCTGCAGCGGATATCGGCTCTTTGCCATATTCCGCCCGCGAGAATCTGGCCGCTGACCGGGTCTCTCGCGCCGAGGAGCACTTCGCTGATGCTGGTCAAACCGGTCATGGCAGGGCTGTACCCGCCCTCTCCCTCGAGCCATGCCCTGGCGATCTCAATTGCGCGCCTACGTTCCCGTTCATACTGGCTCGCCACCGCGCCTCCAGTTGGCCGTTCGACGATCCATGCAGGATCCTCGGGCACGCTCGCCGGCCGCGCGAGCGAAGACACCGCGCTGACGATTGGCTTGAGGGAAAAACCGGCGGGCAGCCTTGGCGGCAGGCTGTCCACGTGGCGGTCGAGGAGCGCCATTTTCTGGATGGCGCGCGACATGAAGGCATCGACCATGGCTTGCGTATCAATCCCGGCGATCAAGTCGACTTCCGTCCCCGCGGCGTTCTCCCATACGCACTCGTTCCAGTCCCGAACGCCGCATTCCCGCACATAGAAGCCGATCCAGCCGTTCTGCCGCTCGAGCTCATGCGCAAGCTCCCGGACGGCTTTCATGCGCAAGAGATGTTCCGCCGAGTACCGGTCCTGAAAATCGTCTACTTCCCTGCCATGCGTCGCGCACATCCACATGCCGTTCGAACGGTGCCTGATCTCCTCGAACGTGCGGCCGCCTTGTCCTCTCGGACCGCCCGCGCGGGCCGAATAGACGTGGGCGGCCACGCTGATCCCCCTGACGACGGCTTCGCCGTCGCGATCCTCCGTCACGCCCTCGGTCAGGCAGAGGCAGGTGCGGAAACAGCAGCGGCCGCCGGCAGCCTTGTACAAAATTTCCCGCGTCGCAGGGGTAAAGTTAATCCGGCGCTTTCCGATCTCAACACCCGAGTTCATGTCCGTCAGCGTGTAGTTGCCAATAGGTAACAGCATGGCGAAAATCGTTAGCCTTGGCAAGCGTATGCCAGGCCTGGTCAAAGGTGGTGCCCGCTCTGTCGGCGCCCTCCCTCGTACCTGGCCTTCCCCCTGGTAGCTTGTGTGCCGGGCGTGTTCGTTTCCGGAGTTCGTGACGTTTCCATGTTTGGCGTTGTTTTGAGCGAACCGTGGGTTAGTTACTTTTTATGTTAGCGTAGTGCTTTCGCCGACCCGACTGCTCGCCATGCACACCCTGAAAAGCTGGAATGCCGACCCGGTCAAGGCATTCAAGGAGTTTGTCTTCACCGAAGCGTTCGCCGAGACCGGGCGGCGCGCCCGTGCCGATGGAACACTCAGGGTGCTGTCCGAACAATCGGCGAAGATCTACGTCTTCATGTTCAACAAGGTCGCCGGATGGATCCAGGAGCAAGGTCTCACCTTCTCCACCACCGGCGAAGCCGACCTGCTGCGCTTCATCGGCCGCACCGAGAACAACAAGCCGGTCCTGAACAGCAAGATCGCCTACCGCTACCTGCGCCTGCTGGAGCGCTGCTACGAGCACCTCGCGGTGGCCCCGAATCCGGCGACGCAGGCCATCCTCCACATCGACCGCGCCCACATCAAGAAGGACGAAGCCGGACGCAGCCTGTCGGAAGATCAGCTGGAGCGCTTCTTCAACGCCCTGCCCGCCGACCCGCCACGGCGCCGCCGCAGCACGCCCTTCGACGGCTGGAAGCGGCGGCGCGACCGCGCCATGCAGGTCGTGATCGCACTCGCCGGCCTGCGGGTGTCCGAAGCCGTCGGCCTGCTCGTGGCCGAAGTCGGCCGCCAGGCGGCCCTCGACGGATCGATCGAGCTCACCATCACGCCGAGCGAGAAGCACGACACCAGCCATGAACACACGGTCACCCTCCCTCGCGAAGGCGTCGACGAACTGCGCCCCTGGCTGGAGGAGCGCGAAGCGATGGGCATCCCGGGCCAGTTCGTCTTTCCCGCCAACCTTGCCGGCAATCGCCTGACGCGAAAGACTGTCTACGTCCAGATGCGCGCGACCTTCGAACGTGCCGGCCTGGACCTGGAGCGCTCGGGCGGACGCACCCTGCGCAACACCTTCGCGAAACGGCAGCTCGACGCGGGCACGAAACCGGAGGAGCTCAAGGACGTCCTCGGGCTCGCGCTCGAACGCTCCGCGGCCGACTACAAGCTGACCCGCGTGAAGCCGGATCCGACCGAGTGAGGGCGATTCTCGGCCCGCTGGCCTTTCGACGAGACTTGCCGGTATCATGCGCACCATGATTACCTGTTTCGATATTGGCGGCAGCGCCATCAAATGCGCGGTCGCCTCGAGCGACGGCCAGATCGGGTCTTTGGCGCGCGTACCGACGCCCGCCCACGACTTCGACGCCTTCACGGCCGCCATGCGCACCCTGATCGCTGCCGGCGGGCCTTCGCGCGGCGTCGCCATCTCGATCGCGGGCGTGATCGATCCGGCGAGTGGCCGCATCAAGTGCGCCAATATTCCCTGCATCGACGGCCGCACCCTGTCGGCCGACCTGGCCGCAGCCTTCGGCCTGCCGGTCTGGATCATCAACGACGCCGACAGCTTCGCCCTCGCCGAAGCCCAGGCGGGCGCGGGACGCGGCCATGCGAACGTCTTCGGCCTGATCCTCGGAACGGGCGTCGGCGGTGGCCTGGTCTACGGCGGGCGGCTGGTCGGCGGGCCTGGCGGTTTCGCCGGCGAATGGGGCCACGGCCCGGTGGCTGCACAATTCGCCGGCAGCCCGCCGCAGGCGATTCCACGCTTCCCCTGCGGCTGCGGCCAGACCGGCTGCATCGACACCGTCGGCGGCGCGCGCGGCCTCGAGCGGCTGCACCAGCACCTGCACCAGCAGCAGCTGGACAGCCGCGCCATCATCGATGCCTGGCAGGCCGGCGATGTCCGCGCCGGCCGCACCATCGACTGCTTCGTCGACCTGCTCAGCGGTCCGCTGGCCATGCTGGTCAACACCGTCGGCGCCTCGATCCTGCCGGTGGGCGGCGGCCTGGCCAACAGCGCGGCCCTGATCGCGCGCCTCGACGGGGCGGTACGCGCCGGCATCCTGCGCAAGACCGATGCGCCCATCATCGTTCCCGGCCAGTCCGGCGCGGAACCGGGACTGATCGGCGCAGCCTGGCTGGGCCTCGACAAGGTAGGTGGCGCGCATGCCTGAACCGATCGTGCTGGAGGTGTGCATCGACAGCGTCCAGGGCCTGGCCGCGGCGATCGAGGGCGGCGCCGACCGCATCGAATTGTGCAGCGCGCTGGAAATCGGCGGCCTGACGCCGAGCGCCGGCCTGCTGCGCGCAGCCACGAACAGCCCGGTGCCGGTCGTGGCCATGATCCGGCCGCGCGGCGGGGATTTCTGCTTCGACGAGATCGAGGCCCGGCTGATGCTTGAGGAGATCGACGCCGTCGCAGCCGCGGGTCTGCAAGGCGTGGTGCTCGGCGCATCCCTGCAGGACGGCCGGCTGGACCTGCGGCTGCTCGAGCGCCTGGTGCGCCGGGCCGCGGACCAGGGGCTGCGCTGCACGCTGCACCGGGCCATCGACCTGTGCCCGGACCTTGGCGAGGCGTCGCGCCAGGCCGTTGACCTTGGCTTCGAGCGCATCCTCACGTCCGGCGGCGCACGCAGCGCGCCGGATGGCCTGGACGGCCTGCGCCGCTGTTTCGATGCCGCCGCCGGCCGCATCGCGATCATGCCCGGCGCAGGAATCGGCGCAGACAATGTGCACCTGCTGCGCGGCCAGTTGCCGCTGACCGACGTCCACGCATCCTGCTCCGAACCCGTACCGGAAGCCTCACCGGAGGTAAGGGCTTTCGGATTCGATACGGGCGGGCGCCGCCGGACCAGCCGCACGAAAGTCGCGGCGCTGAAAGCTAAACTGCAGGCTTGAACCCGTCGCGCTCTTGATATCCCCGGCAGCGTGTGTGAGACTTGCCCGGTTTGCACTGAAACCGGTTTCGATCCAGTCGGAGTACGCTGTTTGCCGTTCGACCTCACCACGCTTGAACCCTATCTCGGCGACCTCGCGCTCGGCGCCCGCCTGACCGCCCTCGCCTGCGCGCTGGCCCTGGCCGGCGGCCTGCTGCTTGGCGTCGTCGCGGCCCTGATGCGCACCGCAAGCGCGCCGCTGGCCCGGCGCGTGGCCGAGGCCTACGTCGACGTCTTCCGCAACGTTCCCTTCATCGTCCAGCTGTTCTTCCTGTTCTACGGCCTGCCCGAGATCGGCGTCGAACTGAGCGCCTTCGCCACCGGCGTGCTGGCGCTGTCGCTGGCGGGCGGCGCGTTTACCTCCGACGTGATCCGCTCCGGCATCCTGTCCGTCGAGCCGGGCGTGCTGGAGGCGGCCCAGGTCAGCGGCCTGTCGCGCCTGGCCATCTACCGCCGCATCGTCCTGCCCATCGCCTTGCGCACCTCGGTCCGCCCGCTCGGAGCGGTGTTCGTCAACCTGATCCTGACCTCGTCCATCCTGTCGGCGATCACCATCAACGAACTGACCGGCACCGCGAAGATCGTGGCCTCGGATACCTTCCAGCCCTTTGAGGTCTACCTGCTGCTGCTCGTGATGTATGCGGCGATGACCTGGCTCGTGTCGCTCGCGAGCGGGGCGCTGCACCGGCGCCTGAACCGGAACCTCGCCTGATGCGGTTCACGGATTTCACCCACCACGACCTGCTCCTGCTGCTGCAGGGACTGGGCGTCTCGGTCGCGCTGTTCGTCGCGACGGCCGTCATCGGGCTGCTGCTTGGCCTCTCATGGGCGATGCTGCGCTATTACCGCACCCCGCTGCTGGCGCCACTGGCCGCGCTGCTCGCCGAACTGCTCAAGAATTCGCCGGTGCTGGTGCAGCTCTTCCTCGTCTTCTTCGGCCTGCCGGTGCTGCTGCAGACCGACCTGACGCCGGTGGAGGCGGCCCTGATCACCCTGTCCGGCAACACGGCGGCCTTCGTCTACGTGATCGCCGTCTCCGCCATCGAATCGGTCGGCCGCGAGCAGCTGGAGACGGCGCGCGTCTTTGGCCTCACTCGCTGGCAGATACTGCGCCGCGTCGTGGCGCCGCAGGCGGCGGCCTTTGGCTTCGGCCCGCTGACGGGCCTCCTGGTCAACCAGCTGCAGGTAACGTCGCTGATCTCGGTGATCGGCGTCGTCGACCTGACCAAGGTGGGCGCGATCCTGAATGTCCGCACGCTCAAGCCCTTCATCGTCTGGACGGTGATCGGCCTGCTGTACTACCTGATGGCTCGCCTGATCGCCTCGAGCTGCGCCCGGTGGGAAGCGCGCCTGCGCGCGCATAATCAATGGAAGGGTTTGTAAGATGATCGAGATCGCAGGCGTGATCAAGCGCTTCGGCGCCAGCACGGTCCTCGACGGCATCGACCTGCGCATCGCGCCGGGCGAAGTGGTGTCCATCCTCGGGGCCAGCGGTTCCGGCAAGTCGACGCTGATCCGCTGCATCAACGGGCTGGAAAAGCTCGATGGCGGTGCGATCTCTGTCGACGGCCACAGCGTCGACGATCCAAAAGGCTTGCAGCACGCGCGCCGCAGCTGCGGCACGGTGTTCCAGCTGTTTAACCTGTACCCGCACATGACGGCGCTGCAGAACGTCACGCTGGCCCCGATCGAGGTATTGAAGGTGCCACGCCGCCAGGCGGAAGAGGAAGGGCGCGAGCTGCTCGCCGCCGTGGGCCTGCTCGAGCGCGCGGACGCCTGGCCCGCCCAGCTTTCCGGCGGACAGCGCCAGCGCGTCGGCATCTGCCGCGCCCTGGCGATGAGGCCGCGCTACCTGCTGCTGGACGAAGTCACCAGCGCGCTCGATCCGGAAATGACGGCCGAAGTGCTGGCCATCCTCGGCAAGCTGGCGCGCAGCGGGACCACCATGCTCTTCGTCACTCACGAGATCGAATTCGCGCGGCACATCTCGAACCGCATCGTGTTCCTGGACGGGGGGCGCCTGCTGGCCGACCTGCCGGCCGCGCACTTCTTCGCCCAGGACGGCGGCATGGCGCAGCCGCGCATCGCCCAATTTTTGTCCAAAATGAGTAAATCGTAAATCATGAGAATGCTGCTTGCGAACGCCGAGGCCTGGCCCGGCTTCGAGACCACGGTCGATCTGTTGAGGCGGGACGGCGCCGGCATCGACGCCATGGTTGCCGGGATCGCGAAGGTCGAACGTGAAGCGAAGGTGCGCAGTGTCGGCTACGGCGGCTGGCCGAACATGCTGGGCGAGATGGAATTCGACGCCGGCGTCATGGACGGCACGACGCGCGACGTCGGCGCGGTCGGTGCGGTCCCTGCCACCCTGCCCGTCTCCGCCCTGGCGCACGAGGTCATGAAGCATCTGCCGCACGTGATGCTGACCGGCGCAGGCGCGCGCCGCTTCGCCACCGAGCGCGGCTTCGCTCTGGATGAGGTGCTGCACCCGGACAGCAAGCGCGTGTGGTGGGAAAAGCTGGAGAGAGAGATGTCGCCGGAACAGCGCGCGGCCTTCCCCGACATTCCCCTGGCGCCGCTCAGCAACACCATCACCGACCCGGAACGCGTGCGCGACACCACGGTCTTCCTGGGCCGCGACGTCGGGGAGAACATCGGCGTGGTGACCTCGACTTCCGGCTGGGCCTGGAAGTATCCGGGGCGCCTCGGCGACTCGCCGATCCCCGGCGCCGGCTTCTACGCGGACAGCCGCTATGGCGCCGCCGCCTGCACCCATACGGGAGAGATGACCATGCGCTGCGGGACGTCGCGCAGCATCGTGCTGGCGATGCGGCTCGGCTACTGCCTGGCGGACGCCATCAAGCTGGCGGTCGAGGAGCTTTCCGAGCTGAAGTCCGGCTTCCTGGCCGGCGTCGTGATCCACGCCATGGACGCAAAGGGCAATCACCAGGTCGTCAACTACCGCTGCGACGAAGAGATCCGCTACTGGTACTGGGACGAGGGCATGGCCGCGCCGGAGCTGCGCGTGGCCGGCAAGGCCACATCATGAAAGGATCGACTATGCAGCATCGCTTCACCCGCTTCACACGCTTCGCCGCCGCGGCGGCCTTGCTGCTGCTCGCGGCCTCCGCACAGGCCGGCCGCATCGAAGAGATCAAGGCGCGTGGATACGTGCGCATCGGCGTCTCCCTGGGCGGCGAGCCGGTAGGATTTCGCAACGCCGGCAATGAACCTAGCGGCTACGACGTCGACGTCGCCAGGCAGCTGGCCGCGAAGCTCGGCGTGCCGGTACGCTTCTCCGACGTGTCCAGCGACGCGCGCATCTCGATGCTGATGTCGAAACAGCTCGACCTGGTGGTGGCGAACGTCTCGATCACGCCCCAGCGCGCACGCGTGGTGGACTTTTCGATTCCCTACAACCAGGCGGGCCTGCGCGTGATCGCCCAGAAGAGCGCGAAGGTCAGGACATTGGCGGACCTGAACGGCAAGCGCGTCGTGGTCGGCCGCGGCACCACGGCGGACGCCTTCCTGAAGAAATCGGCCCCGCAGGCGGTGGTCGTCTACACCGACAACTTCGCGCCGGACGGCGTCCTGCTGCTGCGGCAGAAGCGGGTCGATGCCGGCATCGAGGATTCCTCGCTGCTCGACTATCTCGCCAGCAAGAACGCCCAGCTCGAGACCCTGCCCACGATGTATGGCAACACGCCGATCGGCATCGCGATGGCCAAGGGCGATCCGGCCCTGCTCGCATTCGTGAACGGCTTCGTTGCGGACTACATCAAATCGGGCGCCTACGCGGACAACTACCGGAAGTGGTGGGGCGCCAGGGCCGTGCCGCCGGTACTGACGCCACAGGCGCGGTAAGCTCGACCTCCCGGGACCGTTCGAGGACGCGCACGATCTGCGCCGCGCATCTGCCTGGATCCAGGCCAGCAGGCGGCCGAACAGCGCCAGGTCAGTTCCAGCGCCCCGCGGCGCCGCCGACACTGTACCTGCCGGCGCCCAGCAGGGCCACGGCGAGCGCGCCACCCAGGTACATGCCCTGGAGCTCGAGCGCCCATCCGCCCGTCTGGTTCAGCGAAAAGAATTCACCGGTATGCACCAGCAGCAGGGCCACGACCATATTGATCGCCACGACCAGCGCGGCCAGCCGGGTGTAGACGCCGAACAGGATCATCAGCGGAGCGATCACCTCGCCGACATAGACCAGGTAGCCGAATGCGCCCGGGAGGCCGGCCTTCTCCAGCATGCCGCTGATGAAGCCGACGCCTCCGATCAGCTTGGACACGCCGTGGAAGAGCAGCATGAGCGCGAGGATCACACGCAGAAGCAATTTCCCTTGGTCTTCACGCTGGTGCACGGACAAGGGTGTGGTGGTTTCCATCGTCGATCTCCTTCAAAGGTGCAGCCGCTCCAGCATACTCTCTTGTCCGGAATCCCGGCGCATTGCCGACTAGCCCGAGGAAACACGGGTGCGTTCTCGCGCTCACTCATCTACCTGGCCGCGACCGCCGCTCCTGTGCAGGCTCAAGCCAGCCAGGCCTTCGCTGGCTAGAATCGATCTGCATCACGCTGAAATCAGCGCGTTGCCTGTTGTAGAACAGTATCTGGCGATTGCGTGGAGAGAACGGCGCATCAGTTTTCGTGGAAGACATCCATTCCCCGGCGAGCCGCCGGCAATGCACCGCGAGGCCTACCATGAGCGAACGATTCCTCACCTTCCTGCTGCTGGCGCGCTGGAGCAGCGCAGTGCTGGCCCTGATGTACCACGCCAGGTTCCTCGCCTTCATCCACTACGACGCCGTCGAGGACAAGAACATCCTGCTGACCGCCTTCTATTTCCTGACCGGGCTCGGCCACGAATCCTACGCGGTATTCTTCATCCTCGACGGCATCCTCGCCGGTCTCATCCTGCACAGGCAGCGGGCCGCGCCGGCGGCCGACGGCGCCAGCCTGGGCCGGCACGCCCTTGCGCTCTACCGCCTGATGCTGCCGGGCCTGGTGCTGGGCGCTGTCTTCGACCACACGGGTGTGCGCCTGTTCTCCGGCACCGGCGTGTACACGGACTTCCCGGAATTCAGCACGCTCGCACTCGGCTACGCGCCCCTGCTCGGGAACGTCTTCATGCTCCAGCCTGTCGTCGTCCCCAACTTCGGCGGCAACAGCATGTTGTACCTGCTGTCCTACCTGTTCTGGTCCCTGGTGCTGCTGGTGCTGTTCCTGCGCGCCGCCGGCCTGCCCCCAGTCTGGCGCCGTCTCGCACGGGTCGCCCTGCTGGCTGCGGTCATGCTGGTGGCGCCCTACAGATTCCTGATCTGGGGCGCGATCTGGCTGGCCGGCGTCGGGCTGGTGAACCTTGCCGAAACGCGGACCTGGCGTCCGCCACTCCTGCCCGCGCTGCTGCTGTGCGGGGCGACGCTGCTGCTGTCCCGGGCGCTGGGGCCGGCCACGCGCGGCATGGAGCCGCTGCTGCGCGACTGGGTGATCCAGCTCGGCTTCCTGGGTGCGGGCCTCGGCTTCGCCGCCATCGCCTGGTCGCTCTACCCGAAGCGGCAGGCGTGGCAGCGCGACAGCCCGGCGTATCCGGCCGTGCGGGAAGCTGGCACCTGGGCGGCCCAGGCAGCCTCGTTCACCTTTTTCTTCCACTTCCCGGTGATCATGCTGCTCGCGGCGATGGGCGACGCGCGCCTGGGCCAGCCGCTGATGCAGCAGCCGACGCTGTCCGCCTGCCTGTGGTTCGCCGTCCTGGCCCTGGCACCGGTGCTGCTCGCGCTATGCCTCACTGCCGCGCAGGCGGCGCTGCTGCGTACGCTGGCCGGCCTCGCCCAGGCCATGGCGGCCAGAAGGGAGCGGCGCGGGACGCTACCATGAACTAGGCGGGCACAGGACCGTTGCGCGCGCACATGTGCGACATGTAGAGGTAGATCAGGTAGAGCATGGAACGCACGACCGCGTAGGCGAACAGCGAGCCGTGCAGCGACAGGGGCGCCACGAACACCGTCAGCGTCGCGAGGAAGAGCGCGACCTGCCAGAACAGCTCCATGCGCTGTTTGCCGGCCACGAAAAAAACATAGCTCAGCGGACTGGCCACGAAATTCAGGAAACACAGTGGCGCGAGAATGCGCGCCAGGTCGCCGGCCGCGCGCCAGTCGTCGCCGAAGAGCCAGGCGAACAGTGCGGGCGAGAACAGCAGCAGCACCAGCGTCGGCGGCAGGGCCAGCAGCACCAGGGCCTTGAAGGTGCTGCGATACACGGCCACGCAATTTCCCACGGATTCGAACTCGCTGACGGCCTGGCGTTTGAACACTTCCAGGATGGAGGTGGCGATCAGCGCGGTGGGCGCGGCCAGCACCCGCTGGGTCAGTGCGAACAGGCCCGCCGCCAGCGCCCCGTGGTGGATGCCGATCATGAACAGCGGCAGTTGCCCGACCATGGTGTTCAGCAGGCTCGAGGGCAGCGAATAGCGCCAGAAGGCCTGGTGCTTGCGGAGATAATCGCGCTGGGCGCGGTCGAGGAAGAAGCGCAGGCGCGGCCTGGGCGGCGACAGCAGCAGGCGTCCCGCCAGCAGCCTGGCGCATAGCCCGATCAATTGTCCAGCCAGCAGGGCAACGCCGTCGACGCCGGCATACAGCAGCGCAAGCTGGCTGACGGCGATGGTGCCGGCCTGAAGCAGCTTGATCCTGGCCGCCGTGCCGAACCGGCGGTGCGAGGCCGCATAGGCGAGCGTGGTCTGGATGTTTGCGCTGATCCAGGTTGCCAGGCCAACCGCCGCCATCGCCGGCCAGGACACCATCTTCAGCGACGGCAGCCCGAGCGCGCAGGCGCACAGCGAGCCCAGCGTGAGCGTGACCGCAAGCAGGGTCGCGACATAGGCGACGACGCCGAAACACAGGCGCTGCTGCTGCCGCCCGTGGTCGATCACCATGGCGTTCTCCACGCGCAGGGTGGCGACGATCGAGGTCACGGCGATCACGCCGAGCCAGACGCTGAAGCTGCCCATCTCGGCCGGGGTGCACAGGCGAGTCAGCAAGGGCGCGGCCAGCAGGGTCAGCGCCTGCGCGCCCGTCGCGCCGGTGATGACGGTAGCGACATTTCTCCAGAATTCAGGCCGCGGCATGCTCATAGGGGCGACGTCAGAGTGGCTCAGCTTGCCGATCGTACCGTGGGCCTCTCAAACACGTTTCATCCACGGCAAAGGGTCCATGTAAATCCGCGTAAAGACGAGCGTTGAGCGAAAGAAATAGTTGCCCGAAGTGAGAGACGCCTGTGCACACGTGGAACGCCATGTCACGGCGCTTTCGATGCTAGCGCGCAGAGATAAAGCATGCTTTGCGTCTTATCGATCAGGTAGCACAAATTCCCGCTCGCCATTTGCGCGGTCGCCTGGACAAAAAAGATCACGGGGCCTGCATCCAAACGCGGGCCTGTTGCGTAGTAAGGGTGTCAACACCTTCCGGCTGCGCGAGCTGGAAGCGACATTCTGGCAAGTGCCAGCGACACTCTCATCGAAAGGACAAGAACATGAAACGACACCTGAGTTCCCGCATCTTGCTTGCAGCTGCACTGGCGACGGCACTGGCTGCGTGCGGAAGCGACGACGATCACCCGACGATGCCAGCGGATCCCCCGCCGGCGCCCCTGCCGCCCGCGATGACACCCGGGGACCTGTTTGTCCTGACTGCGAGCAACCGGATCGTCAGCGTCAACCGTGATGTTCCCGGTACAGTCCGCACTTCCGTCGCCATTACCGGGATGCAGGCCGCGGAGAACCTGGTCGGCATCGACTTCCGTCCGGCGGATGGCATGTTGTACGGTGTCGGCACGACCGGCCGCATCTACACGATCGACACGAACACGGGCGCGGCCACCCTCAAGTCACGCCTCGCCGCGGACAGCGCCGACACCAGCGCTCCCTTCGCTGCGCTCGCCGGGACGGACTTTGCGGTTGACTTCAATCCTGTCGCCGACCGGCTGCGCATCGTGAGCAACACTGGCCAGAACCTGCGCATCAATGTCGATACGGGCGCCACCACGACCGACGGCGACATCAACGGCGGTGCTGCGAATGGGACCGTCACGTCGGCCGCCTATACCAACTCCTTCGCCGGCACCGCGAGCACGACGCTCTACGTCATCGATTCCGCGAGCGACATCCTCTACATCCAGAACCCGCCGAACAATGGCACGCTCGCCAGTCCCGTCGTCCTCGGCGCGGATGCCGGCGCCATGAACGGTTTCGACATCGATGCGCGCAGCAATATGGGATATGCAGCCATGCATGTGGGCGGGGTGCGCAACCTCTACTCGGTGAACCTGTCCGCCACCGCCATGCCCCTTACCGCCATCGGCCCCCTCGGCGTTACCGAGGACATCCGCGGCATCGCGCTGCGCAGTCCGGCCGCGCCATCCGTCCTCGCACTGACCGACACCGGCCGCCTGGTCTCCTTCAAGGCCGCCACGCCGGGCACCATCGACAGCAACCTTGCGGTGACCGGCCTGACAGGCGGCGAAACGCTGCTCGGGATCGACTTCCGGCCGAAGGACGGCCTGCTGTACGGGATCACCTCGGCCGGCCGGATCGTGACCATCGATACGGCCACCGGCGCCGCGACCGCGAAGGCCACGCTGACGGCCGACCCCGCAGACACCACCCTGCCCTACACGGCGATTGCCGGCACCGCCTTCGCCGTCGATTTCAATCCGGTCGCCGACCGCTTGCGCGTGATCGGCAACCAGGGGCAGAGCCTGCGCATCAATGTCGACAGCGGCGCCGCCACCACCGACGGGGCGATCAATCGCGGCGGCGCCGCCCCGGCCGTGACGGCGGCCGCGTATACCAACAGCTATGCGGGAACGACCAGCACGGCGCTCTACGACATCGATACCGCGAGCGCGAGCCTGGCGCTGCAGAATCCGCCGAACGACGGCACGCTGGCCAATATCGGTCCGCTTGGGCTGACCGTGGGCGGCGACCTCGGATTCGACATCGCGGGCGGCGCCAACGGCCTGGTGCTGGCGGCCTTGCGCGGCATGGCGGACGGGCCTTCGACCCTGTACCGCATCGACCTGGCGACCGGCGCCGCGACACTGGCCAATGGCGCGGCCAATCCGGCCCTGTCCGCCATCGGCGGCAATCTCGGCGTGCGCGACATCGCGATTTCGCTGAAGTAAGCAGCGGGCCGGCAGGAGCTGGCCGGCAAACGCCGGCCAGCTTCCTCACATCCTCACCGCCCGGCCGATGTACAGGATCGGACCGGTCGGCCGGCCCGTCGGCGAGCCGGTTCCCGGCTCGAGCGTGATTTCGAACAGCTGGTTGGGCTGCAGCGGCGGCAGGCCGCGCAGGGGCACGTCCACGGCCTTGCCGGGTTCGACCAGGCCCAGCGACACCGGCCCGGACCAGCCGTCGGCCTTGGTCCAGAGCTGCAGCGCACGCGCCGTGGGGACTGTGGTCGGGCGCAGCGGCAGCAGCCGCAGGTTTCCGGCGTCCTTCGCCTCGAGCACCCAACCCGGCGCCATATTGTCCGGCGCCGCCAGCACGACCATGTAGCGCGGCCCTGGCACACCCGGCGCAAGCGGTCCGATGGCGACGGCCAGCAGCGCCAGCGCGAAGCCGGCCGCCGCCAGCCCGCGCCACAGGCCCAGCCGGTTCCACCACGGAAGGCCGGCGGCGCCGGTTTGTCTGGCCGGCGCCAGCGAAGCCGCGATGCGCGGCCAGAGTTGCGCGGAAGGCTCGACCGGCTCGGCCAGCTGGACGAGTGGCAGCAGCCGCGCTTCCCATCCAGCAACCGCCTCGCGCAGCGCCGGATCGCCCGCCATCCTGGCTTGCAGGGCGCGGCGCTCGTCCAGCGGCAAGGTCCCGAGTACATACTCCGCCGCCAGGTCCTCCGGATCGTCCATTGCGTTCATCCCCTGTCCGCTCATCCCATGCACTCCCGGAGTGCGTTCATGCCGCGCTTGATCCAGGCCTTCACGGTCCCGAGCGGCGAGTGCAGGCGCTCGGCGATCTCGCTGTGCGAGCAGCCATCGACATAGGCATACAGGATGCTGGCGCGTTTCGAGGCGTCCAGCCCGACCAGGCAATCGCGCAGGCGTCCGAGGTCCTCGCCGAGAACGAAGGCTTCCTCCGGACCGGCGCCCGGCTCCTGGGCCAGCCCATCCAGCACATCGTCCCCGACGGCGACTTCGCGCTCGCCGCTGCGCACCAGGCTCAGCGCCTGGTTCCGCACGATGCTGTAGACCCAGCCGCGGCCGGCGCCGCGCGCCGGATCGAAACTGTGCGCGCGCGTCCAGATGTTCAGGAAGGCGTCGTGCAGCACGTCTTCGGCGATCTGGCGGTGGCGGACGATGCGCAGGGCGACGCCCAGCAGGCGCCGGCTATCCTGGTCGTAGATGCGGCGCAGCGCGCCATGGTCGCCCCGCGCACAGGCGGCAAGCGCGGCGTCGTAGTCGAACGCCGGAGGCGCGGCCGTGGTCATGTGATCGGATCGATGAGCATCCGCGTATGGTAGAGCAAACCGGGGTCCGCCCGCCGCCCCGGCCAAAAAATAATTGCTGGCCTGTTCCGGTTCAGGCCGGCTTACCCGGCGGCCGGCTTCGGCGCCGGCCGCGGAGCGCCCGGAGGCGGGCCCATGCGCTGGTTGGCATTCTCGATATCGGCCGCGATCAGCCAGCGCCCGTCGATGCGGCGCAGCACCAGCACGAACTTGCCGAAGTCGCCAGTCTGGCCGGCCGGACCGTAGGCGCCGACTATATAGGCCAGCTCGCCTGACGCCCGGTAGTCGATGGCGCGCAGGGCGGTCGGCATGCCGCCGCCATGGGAATACGCCTTGCGGATGCTGTCGGCGCCGCGCGCCGCCGGCTGGCCGCTGGGCAGGGCGAAGCCATCCGGCGCGAACAGCGCCGCGAGAGCGCCGGCATCGTTGGCGGCCCAGGCGCGCTCGTAGTCGCGCAGCAGGCGTTCGACTTCCGGCGGCACCGCCACCGAGGGCAGGGTCTGGGCAAGGGCGGGAAAGGCCAGCAGGCCGGCCAGGAGCGGCGCCAGCAGGAGTCTGCGCATACGGAAAGGTCCTCGTCGTGTTGGAAACAGGCCGATTCTAGTGGGCATTGAGGTCCGCGACTACCAAAAGTCGATATGCATGGCGCATTTCGCGGTCGCGCCGCCCCCCGACCTCCCGCCGCACTTGGCGAATGCCGCGTTTTGCTTTATACATAGTCGTTTTGTCCTGACGCCGGCCTACCTTACCGCATGAATGTCCCGCTTCCTTCCCTGCGCCTTTCCGCCAACAGCGTGGTCAGCGCCACCTGCGTCATCGGCCTGCTGTATTTCGGCCGCGACGTGCTGGAACCCCTGGCCCTGGCGCTCATCCTGAGCCTGGTGCTGGCGCCGCTGGTGCGCAGCATGACGCGGGTGGGCCTGGCGCGCATGCCGGCGGTGCTGCTTTCGGTCGCCCTGGTCGCCACCTGCGTGGTCGGCATCGGCGCGGTGCTGGCCAGCCAGCTGGTCACGATCACGCGCGACCTGCCCCAGTACCGGGCCGCGATCAAGGCCAAGGTGGTCAAGGTGCGCGACATGGTCGAGCGCCCCCTGACCCGGATCGAAGCGGAGCTGACGGCGGTGGCGCCGCCGGGCACGGTGGAACCAAGCCGCACCCGCCGCGGCGCGCTGGCGGCCGCGAACCAGCCGGTGCCGGTCGAGGTCCGGGTGCCGCGCACCATGAAGGACACGCTGGGGCGCGCCATCGCCCTGGTCTGGGGGCCGGTGGGCGAAGCCGGCGTGGTGCTGATCCTGCTGGTCTTCATCCTGCTGGAGCAGGGTTCCCTGCGCGACCGCCTGGTGCGGCTCGCGGGCCAGGCCGAGGTCAGCCGCACCATCCGCACCCTCGGCGACGCCGCCCAGGGCGTGTCGCGCTTCTTCTTTTCGCAGTTCATCGTGAACGCCACCTTCGGCATCGTGATCGGTCTGTCGCTGTGGCTGGCCGGGGTTCCCCACGCCGTGCTGTGGGGCGTGCTGAGCGGGGTGCTGCGCTTCGTGCCCTATCTGGGCGTGCTGCTGGCCGGCGCCATCATCGCCGTGTTCGTCGCCGCGATCGACCCGGGCTGGACCCTGGCCCTGACCTGCATGGCGATCTTCCTCGCTTTCGAACTGCTGCTGGCGAACTTCATCGAACCGAAGGTCTATGGCCACAGCTCCGGCCTGTCGCCGCTGGCGGTGATCGTCTCGGCCCTGTTCTGGGGCGTGCTCTGGGGTCCGGTGGGACTGCTCCTCTCGACCCCGCTGACCCTGTGCCTGGTGGTCGCCGGGCGCCACGTGCGCGCCCTGGCCCCGATCACCATCCTGCTGGGCGACGCGCCGAACATGACCGACGCCGAACGCTTCCACCAGCGCGTGCTGGCGGGCGAGGCCGAGGAACTCGGCAAAGATGCGCAGGCCTATGTGCGGCGCTACAGCTTCGCGCGCTATTGCGACCACGTGCTGCTGCCGGGCCTGCGCATGGCGGTCTCGGACCTGGGCGCCGGCCTGATCGACAAGGCCCAGCAGGAACGCATGCGCGCGGTGATCGCCAACATCGCCGAGACCGTGTCCTCGGCCTCGGACCGGCGCGCGCGCATGCGCCGCAAGCCGGTGCCGCTGCTGGACGCCAATATCGGCGCCCACCTGCGCCAGATGCGCGAGGCGCGCTTCGGCCGCTGGCAGGGCTCGCTCGACGTGCCGGCCGGCTCCATCGTGCTGTGCGCCGGCCTGCCGTCCGAGCGCGACGAATTCCTCACCGAGCTTCTGGTGCGGGCCCTGCGCGAAGGCGACGTGGACGCGCGCAGCATCATCGCAGGCGGGCCGCAGGAGCGGCCGGAAGGCACCGGCCCGGACCTGGTGTCGACCATCTTCATCACCTACCCGCGCCAGGACAACCTCGAGGAGTGGCGCACGGCGGTGGCAGGCCTGCGCGCCGACCTGCCGGAGGCCCTGCTGGTGACGGTGCTGCTGCCCTACGACGAGCAGCTGCCCAAGCGGGCTTTGGTCGAGCCGCATGTCGACATGATCCTGCGCTCCTTCGAAGAAGGCCTTGCCTTCGTCGCGCCGGACCGTCCGGCGGCCGCCTGAGCCCATCGAAATGGTCGAAATGGCAAGAAACTGTGAGAATTCGTTGTTTTTGCGTTTTGCCGCTGCCGAAAATTTGCCGAACTTGAGGCGGTCTTTACGTTTTCCTGAATTTCGCACGTAAAATGCTTTCCTATCGGCACTATCACTACCATGGTGGAATATGAAATCGGTTCAACAAGAAGTCGACGAGCGTAGCAACCTCACTGGCACCAACAAATTCGAGCTCCTGCTGTTCCGCCTCGGCGGCGATGAAAACGGCGAGCGCAACGAACTGTTCGGCATCAACGTGTTCAAGATCCGCGAGATCGTCGCGATGCCCGAGATTACCGCCGTGGCCGGCTCCATGCCCCACGTGCTGGGCGTGGTCAACCTGCGCGGCCAGATCATCCAGGTGCTCGACCTGCCGGCGATCGCCGGCGTCAAGCCGAAAACCGGGCTGAACATCATGCTGGTGACGGAATTCGCCCGCACCACCCAGGCCTTTGCGGTCGAGAGCGTCGAAGAGATCGTGCGCCTGGACTGGAGCCAGGTGATGTCGGCCGAGCGCACTGCCGCCAGCGGCATGGTCACCAGCATTGCCCGCCTGCCGGAAGTCGACGGCGAGCCGGGCCGCCTGGCCCAGGTGCTCGACGTCGAGACCATCCTGCGCGACATGAACCCGGATTCCGGTCCCGAGATCAACCAGCAGACCGTCGGCGCCAAGATCCACATCAAGCCGGGGTCGGTCATCCTGGCGGCGGACGACTCCGTGGTCGCACGCGCCCTGATCGAAGACGGCCTGAATGCGATGGGCCTGCCCTTCGTCATGACCAAGAGCGGCAAGGAATGCTGGGACCAGCTCAACAGCATCGCGCATGCGGCCGAAGCCGAAGGCAAGACCGTGCACGACAAGGTCGCCCTGGTGCTGACCGACCTCGAGATGCCGGAGATGGACGGTTTCACCCTGACCCGCAACATCAAGAAGACCGGCCGCTTCAGCGGCATCCCGGTGGTGATCCACTCCTCGCTCTCGGGCACCACCAACGAGGAACACGTCAAGAACGTCCAGGCCGACGCCTACGTCGCCAAGTTCTCGGCCGAAGACCTCGCCGGCACGCTGCGCCGCCTGCTGCGCCAGTAATCCTCCCCTGCGCGGACGCCGTCAGGCGTCCGCCTGTCAACGCCTTCGCGGCATCTCCCGTTCTGTTGTAACAATCGCTAACACAATCAACGGTGCGCGTGCCTTCGATCATGTAATATTGACAACAAGTCGGTATGCGTCATCGGGGTGCCGGCCAGGCGGAGGGGTTCCCTCTGCCGCCTGTATAATGGCCGGAGCCGCCGTGGCGCCGGCAGAGAGCGAGCCATGCCGCAACGACGACGAGACGACGAGACCGCAGTAACTGCCGAGTACGCTTTCTTTCTGGCGGAAACCCGGGGCCTGCGCTTTGCGCTCGACTACCTCGACAACTGCCACATCCCGCGCGACATCCTGCTGCGCGCGGTCGAAGCGCCCGAGCGCCGCCGGCGCATCGAGCGGCGCCGCTATCCCCGCAACGACTGATCTGCCGGCCTGACTGAAGCGCGCGGCGCGGCCGCGCCTGATCATGCTACCCTGTGCCGCCAGGAGGACAAGGCATGGAGCGCATCTACCGTTTCGCCCCGGTCGACGGCGGCGGACTCGAACACCTGAGCCTGCAATGGCGCGACGATGTGATCGTGGCCGAATCCGTCATCGTCGGCGACCGTGACGGCCGCTACGGATGCAGCTACCGGATCTGCTGCGACAGCAACTGGCATGTACGCTCGGTCGAGGCGGTCGTGACCGGTGGCGGCTCCTGCGTGCTCACCAGCGACGGCCAGGGCGAGTGGCGCGACGGCGACGGCCGCTTTCTTCCCGCGCTTGCCGGCTGCATCGACGTCGACATCTCGGCCACGCCCTTCACCAATACTTTGCCGATCCGCCGCCTGGGCGCGCGCCTGGCCGAACGCACCGGCATCACGGTTGCCTACATCAAGGTTCCCGAGCTCCGCCCGCGGCCGATGGACCAGGCCTATACCCGGCTGCCTGACGGCCGCTACCTCTACGAAAGCGTGGGAGGCGGCTTCCAGGCGGCCCTGTCGGTCGACGCCGATGGCGTGGCGCTCGACTATCCCGGACTGTTCCGGCGCATCCCCTCGGCCTAAGCCTGGTCCTGTTCGGCGCGCAGCCGGGCTTCGACCTTGGCCAGCAGTCCCGCCAGCTGGCCGCGCTCTTCGCGGTCCAGGTCCGCCAGCGCGCGGGCGGCGAGTTGCTGGCCATGGCGGTGCATGTCGGCGCAGACGGTCTCGCCCTGGGGGCTCAGGAACAGGCGCGTGCTGCGCCGGTCCAGTTCGTCCTGCCGGGCTTCGAGCAAGCCCTTGTCGCGCAGGCCCTGCACCAGCCGGGTCACCTGCGCCTTGTCGCGGCCGGAATGCTGGACCAGGTCGCGCTGGGTGGCGCCGGGGCGGCGCGCAACATAGCCGAGCACCTTGCTCTCCATGTGGCTGATCTCGCCCACCCCACCGAACTGGCGCGAGCGGTACAGGTGCATGATCGTGTGGATGGCTTCCATCACCTCGCCTTCACCGGACGGCAAAAAACGGTTGACCTTATCAACTTCTTTTTCCATAATGGATGACATTATCAACTAAATCGAGCCGCCATGGAACAGCAGAACCGCCGTAGCGTACAACGCGTGCGCCATGAACTCCACATCCGCGACGTCGCCGTCGCCCGCATCGCCCCGCTGGGCGACAGTTTTCTCAGCATTACTTTCCAAGGCGAGGCCCTGGCCCAATTCACATCGCTCTCTTTCGACGACCACGTCAAGTTCATGTTCGACGTGGATGGCGGGCAGGTCCGGCGCGACTTCACGCCGCTGCACTACGATGCCGGCCGGCGCGAACTCACCCTCGAATTCGCCCTGCACGAGGATGGCGCTTCGTCAAACTGGGCGCGCGCCGCCAGCGTCGGGCAGCGTGCCATTATAGGAGGTCCGCGCGGCTCCATGGTCATTCCACAGGACCATGACTGGCACCTGCTGGCAGGCGACCGCAGCGCGCTGCCGGCGATCCGGCGCCGCCTGGCCGAGCTGCCGGCCGCCAGCAAGGTCGTGGCCGTGATCCACGCCGGCGGCGCCGACCGCCTGGCGCTGGACACGCAAGCCGATCTCGAGTTGCGCTGGGTCGACAGCGATGCCGCGCTGCTCGCGGCCCTGCGCGCTGTCGCGCTCCCCGCCGACGACGGGTTTGCCTGGTTCGCAGGCGAGGCCGCCACCGCCAAGGCGGTCCGCGCCCTCTTGCTGGAAGAAAAAGGCTTGCCGAAGGAAGCGATGCGGGTATCGGCCTACTGGAAGCAGGGTGTGGCCGATCACCACGAAAACCTCGAATAAGCGTCATTCAGGCGTCGCCGGGCATGACGCAAGCCCTCCATGTGGCTATAATTTCGGCCTTCGCATCCAGGAATCCGCCATGTCATTGTTGAATCACGAGCTCGAACTGCTGTCGCCCGCCAAGACCGCCGAGATCGGCCGCGAGGCCATCCTCCACGGCGCCGACGCGGTCTACATCGGCGGCCCCGCCTTCGGCGCGCGCCACAACGCCAGCAATCCGCTGGAAGACATCGCCTCCCTGGTGCAGTTCGCGCACGGCTACCGCGCGCGCATCTTCGTCACCATGAACACGATCATGCACGACAGCGAGCTCGAGCTGGCGCGCAAGCAGATCTGGCAGCTGTACGAGGCGGGCGTGGACGCCCTCATCATCCAGGACATGGGCCTGCTGGAAATGGATCTGCCGCCGATCCAGCTGCACGCCTCGACCCAGTGCGACATCCGGGGCGTGGAAAAGGCGAAATTCCTGGGCGACGTCGGCTTTTCCCAGCTGGTGCTGGCGCGCGAGCTCACGGTCGAGCAGATCCGCAAGATCAAGGCCGAAGTGGACACCCCGCTCGAGTATTTCGTCCACGGCGCCCTGTGCGTGGCCTTCTCGGGCCAGTGCTATATCTCGCACGCCGACACCGGACGCAGCGCCAACCGCGGCGACTGCTCCCAGGCCTGCCGCCTGCCCTACACCCTGAGCGACGGCCAGGGCCGCGTGGTCGCCTACGAAAAGCACCTGCTGTCGATGAAGGACAACGACCAGAGCCGCAACCTGGAAGCCCTGGTCGACGCTGGCATCCGCTCCTTCAAGATCGAGGGCCGCTACAAGGACATGGGCTATGTGAAGAACATCACCGCCCACTACCGCCTGCTGCTCGACGAATTGCTCGAGCGCCGTCCGGAATTCGTGCGCGCCTCGAGCGGCGCGACCCGCGTCCTGTTCACCCCGGACGTGGACAAGAACTTCCACCGCGGCCACACCGACTATTTCGCGCAGGGACGCCAGGACGACATCGGCGCCTTCGATTCGCCCAAGTACGTGGGCGTCGAGCTGGGCACGGTCAGCCGCATCGGCCCGGACTTCATCGACCTCGTGACGAACGCCCCGATGGCCAATGGCGACGGCCTGAACTACATGCACAAGCGCGAGACCGTCGGGGTGCAGGCCAACACGGCGCACAAGCTGGGCGAGGATGCCGAGGGCCAGCGCTGGCGCATCTTCCCCAACGAAGTGGTCAAGAGCCTCGAGGGCCTGAAGGTCGGCACCGTATTCCACCGCAACCGCGATCACCACTGGGAAGCGGTCCTGAACAAGAAGTCGTCCGAACGCAAGGTGCGCGTCGACCTGTGCCTGGAAGAGCAGCCCGGCGGCCTGCGCCTGGTGGTGCGCGACGAGGACGGCATCGAGTCCGCGACCGGCGCCGAACTCGCCCTGCAGCCGGCCCAGCAGGCCGCCCAGGCGGAAAGCGCGCTGCGCACCAGCGTCGCCAAGCTCGGCAGCACCATGTTCGAAGCCGGCAGCGTCGAGCTGAAGCTGTCCCAGCCCTGGTTCGTCCCGGCCGCCGGCATCAACGCCCTGCGCCGCGACGCCATCGCCGCCCACGAAGCGGCGCGCCTGGCCGCCTGGCAGCGCCCGGAGCGCAAGGCGCCCGTGGCGCCGCCTGCAATCTATCCGGAGCAGCAGCTGAGCTACCTGGCCAACGTCTACAACGAGAAGGCGCGCGCCTTCTATCACAAGCACGGCGTGCAGCTGATCGACGCGGCCTACGAGTCGCACGAGGAGCCGGGCGAAGTGTCGCTGATGATCACCAAGCACTGCCTGCGCTTCTCCTTCAACCTGTGCCCGAAGCAGGCCAAGGGTGTGCAGGGCGTGCAAGGCCAGGTGCGTGCGGAACCGATGACCCTGGTCAGCGGCGACGAGCGCTACACCCTGCGCTTCGACTGCAAGCCCTGCGAGATGCACGTGGTCGGCGCGATGAAGCCGGGCATCCTGAAGTCGCCGCCGCCCTCGGCCGTGCCCTACAGCCCGCTGACCTTCCACCGCCAGCGTCCGCGCGCGCAATAAAGAAAAAACGCCGCCCGGTCTCCCGAGGCGGCGTTTTTCATTGGAGGTCGCGGCGTTCAGTCGACCGTCGCACCGCTCTGCTTCACGACCTTCGACCAGCGCGCATGCTCGGCCTGCACGAACTTGCCGAAGTTCTCCGGCGTGTCGCCCACGTAGTCCGAACCGGTATCGGCCAGCACCTTCTGGAACTCCGGACCCTTCATGACCTTCTGCGCCTCGGCATTGATCTTGTCGACGACGGCTTTCGGGGTCTTGGCCGGTGCGAAGAAGCCATACCAGGCGTAGGACTCGATCTGCGGCAGGCCCGCTTCGGCGAAGGTCGGCACGTCCGGCAGCAGCGGCGAGCGCTTGGCGCTGGAGATTGCGATCGGCTTCACCTTGCCGCTCTTGATGTGCGGCATGATCGCGATGGTGCTGTCGAACATCACCGGAATGTGGCCGCCCAGCAGGTCGGAAATGGCCGGCGCCGAACC
Organism: Massilia sp. BKSP1R2A-1; assembly: GCF_050586525.1. Classification (NCBI taxonomy): domain Bacteria; kingdom Pseudomonadati; phylum Pseudomonadota; class Betaproteobacteria; order Burkholderiales; family Oxalobacteraceae; genus Massilia; species Massilia sp. BKSP1R2A-1. Next base: position 229,722 of record NZ_JBOBRE010000005.1, read on the forward strand.
CTTGTACGGGACGTGGGTCATCTCGAGCTTGGTGACGCTGGCGAACAGTTCGCTGGTCAGGTGCTGGGGCGTGCCGTTGCCCGAGGAGCCATAGGAGAACTGGCCCTTCTTCGACTGGATGTAGGCCATCAGTTCCTTCAGGTTCTTGGCCGGCACGGAAGGATGGGCGACCAGCACCAGGGGCACGCGCAGCAGGTTGGTCACCGGCTGGAGGTCCTTGAGCGGGTCGAAATTCATGTTCTTGTACAGGCTCGGATTGATCACGATCGGCGCGCTGGACGTGATCAGGAGCGTGTTGCCGTCCGGCTTGGCGCGGGTCACGGCCGCCGTGCCGATGTTGCCGCCGCCACCGGCGCGGTTATCGATCACGAAGGGCTGGCCCAGCGCCTGGGTCAGGCCCTTGGCGAGCGGACGCGCCGCGATGTCCGACGGGCCGCCCGGCGGCCAGGGCACGACCACGGTGACCGTGGAGCTGGGCCAGTTCTGCGCGAGCGCGCTGAACGACAAGACCGAAGCCGCAATGGCGAAACCCAACTGTTTGCCGGCGTTACCGGAGCCGAAGAATAAACGCATAGTCCCCATCCTTCTATTGATGCTGTTGATGAATTGGCATGAGCGGACAGTGTAGCGCATTCCCGGCTGGGTAACACGTCGTGCATGCGTATCGGAGACGCCGTCCTGTCCTCGAATTTATGCATCCGACATCGCGCCGGGCGGTCGGCGTGGCACTCCGCACAACAGATTCATCAATTTTCCGCAAGAAATGTAGATTTATTAATGGAAATACACTATTCTGTAGGAACTATCCTACTTTGAATTTTTTTCATGGACCGCAGCTATCCTTACACCCGACGCCTGGCGCGGCGCACGCAGCTCCACAAGCGCATGGCGGCCCTCGCGGCGGTCGGTGCGGCGGGCTGTGCGGTCCTGTACGCACTGATGGCTCCGGCGCCCAGCCCCGCGCCGCTGGCTGCGCAGCCGGCACCTTCCACGCTCGCTGCGGCCGCATTGCCCGGCGCGGCGCCGCTGGAAGCGCTCAAACCGGGCCAGCGCCGCGTCTACCCCTATTCCATCGTTCCGGGCGGCGTAACCGGTGCACGGGAACTGGGCCGCGTGATCCGCGAAGACAAGGTGGTCGCCGCCCACTACGCCGAGTTCGACATGGCCAGGGCCCATGAGACGACGGTCACGACGCCGCGCGCCGTGCACGTGTCCTACCGCAAGGGCGACAAGGTCTACTGGACCGCGAAGAAAGTGATGCTGGCAGAGGGTGAGACCCTGGTATCCGACGGCAAGATCGAGGCGCGGGCCCGCTGCGCCAACCAGATTTCCGATACGCCGCGCCTCCCGGTCGAGGCCCACGGTCCGTCGGCGGAAGAGCTCGACTCCTCGGTCGTGGAAAACAATCCTGCCGCGGCAGGCGGCCTCGAGAACGTGTCCATGGGCATGCTCGAGGGCGAAGGCGTAGCCGGCGGCTTCCTGAATGCAGCGGGGACCGGCAGTGCCGGCGGCATCCTGGCCGGCGGCAGCGCATCCGAACGCGAATCCCTGTTCGCCGCTGCGGCGAACGTCCCGGGCGCGTCCAGCGGCGCCTTCCTGTCCTCGCGCTCGAGCAGCTCGCGCGGCGCACCCGGCAAGGGTGCGGAAGAATCCTCGGGCGAAAGCGGCGCTGGTGACAGCGGCGGCAGCGGCGGCATCGGCGGCGGCATACCAACCGAATCGAATCCGTCGACCGGCACGCCCGGAAGCAAGGGCCCCGACACGCCATCCGCCCCGTCGCCCCAGCCCGCGACACCGCAACCTTCCACGCCCGGCGCCACGCCCGGCGACGGCGGCAGCCCCACGACGCCGGGCACGCCCGGGACCCCGTCCCAGCCGGAGGTCCCTTCCCCCGTCACGCCGGGTGGCGGCCAGTCCGGCGGCGGCGAAAGCGGCACCCCATCCCAGCCACCGACCGACATCGGCGGCAATCCGGCGCCTGGCGGCCCGGGCGGCTCCCCTGCCCCCGAGCCCTCCCTCGAACCGCCGAAGGAGCCGGTGCAGCCGGGCCCGCAGCCGTCCAAGCCGGTCGAAGTTCCCGAGCCGGGCTCGCTGTGGCTGCTGGCCCCGGGCCTGGCGCTGCTGCTGGTCCAGCGGCGCCGCAAGCGCCACAGTCAGGCGCTCAAGACGGAATCCTGAGCCCGGCCGCAACGGCCGGACGCTCGCGGAAACGTTCCAGGGCCGCCTGCAGGCGCGGGAAGTCCTTGAAGCCCACCAGCTCGCCGGCGTCGTAGAAACCGATCAGGTTGTTCACCCAGGGGAAGGTCGCGATGTCGGCGATCGTATAGTCCTCGCCCGCGAGCCAGGCATGCCTGCCCAGCTGGCCCTCCAGCACGCCCAGCAGGCGCTTCGATTCGTTGACGTAGCGATCGCGCGGGCGCTTGTCCTCGTATTCGCGGCCGGCGAACTTGTGGAAGAAGCCGAGCTGGCCGAACATCGGCCCGATGCCGCCCATCTGGAACATCAGCCACTGGATCACCTCGTAACGCCTGGCCGGATCGCTGGGCAGGAAGCGGCCGGTCTTCTCGGCCAGGTAGATCAGGATGGCGCCCGATTCGAACAGGGCCAGGGGCTTGCCGCCGGGACCATCTGGGTCGATGATGGCCGGGATCTTGTTGTTCGGATTCAGGGACAGGAAGGCCGGCGACAGCTGGTCATTGGTCTCGAAACTGACCTTGTGCGCCTCGTAGGGCAGCCCCGTTTCCTCCAGCATGATCGAGGCCTTCACCCCATTGGGCGTGGGCAGCGAGTACAGCTGGAGGCGGTCGGGATGGTGCGCCGGCCATTTGGCGGCGATGGGAAAGGCGGAAGGGTCGAGCATGGCAGTCCTCACCAGGTTGCAGGACTGCCAACGATAGCAAAGTTCGTCGCGTCCTGCCGGACGCGCCTTCAAACACCTTGCGCCGGCGTCCCGTCCTAGCCGAACAGCTTGGCGGCCGTGCGGGCGATCAGCTCGCCCTGGTGGCGCGCGCCGCCCAGCTCGATCTCGCTCGGCTGGCGCTGGCCCTGCCCGCCCGCAATGGTCGACGCGCCATAGGGGCTGCCGCCGACGATCTCGTCGAGCGACATCTGGGGCGCATAGCTGTACGGCAGGCCGACCACCACCATGCCGAAGTGCAGCAGGTTGGTGATGATCGAGAACTGCGTCGTTTCCTGGCCGCCGTGCTGAGTCGCCGTGGACGTGAAGGCGCCGCCGACCTTGCCGTTCAGGGCGCCGCGCGCCCACAGGCCGCCGGTCTGGTCGAGGAAGGCCGCCATCTGGGAGGGCATGCGGCCGTAGCGGGTCGGTGCGCCGATGACGATGGCATCGTAGTCCGGCAGCTCGTTCACGGTGGCGATCGGCGCATCCTGCTGCAACTTGAAGTGGGCATTCTTCGCCACTTCCTCGGGCACCGTCTCGGGAACCCGCTTCACGTCGACCGTGGCGCCGGCCGCACGCGCGCCTTCCGCCACGGCATTCGCCATCTGCTCGATATGTCCGTAGGTCGAGTAATACAGTACCAGTACCTTTGCCATCGACTGCCTCCGCTAGATTGGTGGGTGGAAGGCCATTGTAGCGACAATGGCCGGATACGCTTCCGGGCCGGGCTGCGAACCGTGCGTGACGCGCCGGAGGCAACACCGTACACTTTGCCTTTCCATTCTGGCATGAAAGGAAGCGAATAACTGTGCAAGATCGTGAAACATCGTGCCTGCCGGCGCCCCTGCCGGAAGGCATGGCGGCGCTCGTGGCGGGATATGCGTGGGCCCGCGACACCGTCGGCGAATCCGGCGGCGCCGTCTACAGGCTGCACGGCAAGCCGGGCAGCCCGGAGCTCCACCTGAAACACGGCGGTGCGGCCGTCGCCGACGACATCGGCCAGGAAATGGTCAAGCTGCGCTGGCTCGCCGGGCGCCTGGCCGTGCCTACAGTCGAGCACTTCGTGCGCACCCGTGACGAGGCATGGCTCCTGATGCGCGCGATCCCGGGGCGGACCGCCTGGCAGCTGATGGAGCTCGAGCCCGCATCGCGCCCCGCGGTGGTGGATGCCCTCGCGGCCTTCCTGCGCCGCCTCCACGCGATTCCCGTCGAGAGCTGTCCCTTCGCGAGCGACCATGCCCGGCGGCTGCAGGCAGCGCGGGCGCGCATCGATGCGGGCCTGGTGGACGCGGACGACTTCGACGAGGATAGGGAAGGCTGGACCGCCGAACAGGTCTGGGAGGCGATGCAGGGCCTGCTGCCCCTCGGGGCCGATCCGGTGGTGACGCACGGGGACTATTCGCTCGATAACCTCCTGATCCAGGACGGCCAGGTAGTGGGCTGCATCGATGTGGGACGGGTCGGCATCGCCGACCGCTACCAGGATCTCGCCATCATGTGGAACTGCCTGGGCGAATTCGGCGCGGACTGCCAGCGGCGCTTTCTCGCCGGCTACGACGTCAACGAGGTGGACCAGCACAAACTGGCCTTCCACCTCATGCTGGACGAGCTGTTCTGATCAGATCCACCAGATGAAGGCGGCCAGCGCCACCACCAGCAGGATGCGGGTGATGTTGTAGGCCGTCCTGTTCCAGGCCTTGAAGCGGCGGCGGTACTGGCCCATGGTGTAGGAGATCCGGAACAGCTTGCTCACCAGGCCGACCTGGTCGCCCGTTTCGTTGGGCGAGGCGGCGGCCGTCATCAGGGTGCGGCCCAGCCAGCGGTTGACGGCCCCCATCCAGCGGTAGCGCATCGGGCGCTCGACGTCGCAGAACAGGATGATGCGGTCGCTCTCGCTGCCGTTGATGGCCCAGTGAATATAGGTTTCGTCGAAGATCACGCCCTGGCCGTCACGCCAGCTGTGGCGCTCGCCGTCGACCTCGATGAAGCAGCGGTCGTCGTTCGGTGTGGCCAGGCCCAGGTGGTAGCGCATCGAGCCGGCGAAGGGATCGCGGTGCGGGTTCAGCTTGCCGCCTGGCGGCAGCTCGGCGAACATCGCCGCCTTCACCGAGGGAATGGACTGCAGCAGCGCATGGGTCTGCGGGCAGAGTCGCTCGGCCGAGGGGTGGCTGGCGTCATACCATTTCAGGTAGAAGCGCTTCCAGCCGTTCTTGAAAAAGGAATTGAAACCGGCGTCGTCGTTCTGCTCGGCCGCCTTGATCTTCTTGAGGGCCAGCAGGTTCTCGGCCTCGGCGCGGATGATGGGCCAGTTCTCCTGCAGGCGGCTCAGTTCCGGGAACGCGCTCACCGGAATGTAGGGCGTGCTCGGCACACGCGAGAACTTGTGCATGAAGATGTTGATGGGCGCCATGAACGACGAATGGTCGAACAGCTGGCGCCGGAACGGCAGGCGCACGCGCCCGCGGAAGTGGATGTGCAGGATCGAGAGAATATAAAAACCGACCACGACCCACTTCATTGCATCCTCCATCCCGGCCGACCTGGCCTGCTTGACAAGGACGCAGGATACCATAACGGCCGCTCGGCCGTTGGAGGGTGGGTCGCAATTCTACGGACCCAGGGTGCGCCGGCAAGTGAGTCGCTCACCGGGCCGGCGCGGTGTGCGGCGCAGCAGGCCGCAAGGGAAACTCAGTGCTGGCTGGAGGTGATCGCGTAACCCTTTTCGCCGATCTGGCCGGACACGTTCTCCAGGTCGAACTCGCTCACCTGGTCGGCGTCGTCGTCGACCTCGTAGGCACGGGTGTCGATTTCCCAATCGGTGTTGGTGGCTTCTTCAGGGATGTTGCGTGATTCCGGGACTGCCAGATAGGACAGCTTGCCGTCGGTCTCTGCTCTACGGTAAATATCCAAGCGCATAGTCGTTTCCTCAAAGTCAAAGCCTGCTTTCACGATAAAAGCGGGCAGCTCCACAGTAGAAGATCGAAGCGCTGTCGTCTGTTATCTGGCCCACACTCAGCGGCCGGGTGAATTGCCGAGTATCCGCGCCGGCAGCATCACGATGGCGCGCAGCAACTCGAACACTGCCTCCACCCCGATGCCGAGCAGCCGGAATGGCAGCAGGATCAGCCAGACAAGCGGATACAGCAGCAGGGCCAGCAGGGCGATGGGCCAGCACAGGAACAGCAGCAGCAACCATAGCAGGAAACCTAACATTGTTCTCGCTCCTTTGAGTTTGACGGCGCAGGAGAAGAGTAGGCTGGCGTGGCGGTATTGACAATCCGTCTGCGACAGACGGGGCAAAACGCGGGGTGGATGGAAGAAAAGGCGGGTAAGCGGCGGGCGCCGCCGCCGCCCACCTGGCGCAGCATCAGGCGTAGGCCGGGACCTGCGCGAGGACCTTCTGGTTGATCACCTGGGCCTGGATCGAGGCCTGCAGCGACGGGATCGAGCCGCCGGCGCGGTACTGGAAGGCCACGTGCAGCATGTCGCCCGCCTCCACCTGCATCGGGTTGGCCAGCGGCAGGGTCATGTAATGGTTGAGCCAGTCGATCGTGGTCGACTGCTCCTGCACGATGGCGAGCACGTTCTTGGTGATGAAGCGCATGGCGTTGAGCAGGCCGCCCTTCTCGATCATGATCGCGCCTTCCCAGGCGAATACATTGTCGACCGGCTGGCTGAAGTCGATCACGCTGTAGACGGCCGGCTGGCCCAGCTCGACGGTGCCGGGCCAGATCACGCCGGTTTCCTGGAACTGGACGATGGGCGCGTGGAAGCCCTCGAAATCGTATTCCTGCGAAATCGGCTGGGCCGCCATGATCAAGGCTTCCGGCAGGAAGACCGGCAGCGGGCCGCCGAACTTGGCCAGGTAGCGGCGCTTGAACGATTCGATGACCTCGACCTGCTTCTCGCGCAGCATGGCCACGTGGATCATCTCGCAGATCACGACGTCGACCGGCTCGGGCGGCAGGTAGTCGAAGGCGTCGGCGTGGATGACCTCGACCTTGTGGCCGTTCGGGTTCATCGCCAGGAACTTGCGCGCCTCGCGCACCATGTCCGGGTTGTATTCGACGCAGTAGACCTTGGCCGCCTGCTGGGCTGCGAAGAAGGACAGCACGCCGGTGCCGCCGCCCAGTTCCAGCACCTTGGCGCCGGGCTTCACGGCATAGTGGATGGCGGACTTGAAGCTGTGCATCCGGTTCTGGTCCATCAGCATATTGTGATGGTAGTGGACTGGAATGAACTGCCCCAGGTAGCAGCTTTCGATTTCGCGTTCGTTCAGCATGGTCTTCCTTCTCGCACGATGTGCACGCCTTGCGCACATTTCAGGTCGTGGGAGCATTATGGCCAAGGAAGCATGCCGCCCATGCGCGGAGCTGGAGGGTGTTTACCGTCCAGTTCCGTGAAGGAATGTTAAAACGCTAGGGTTTGAAGCCGGATATCGCCCTGGCAAGGTCGTCGCGGCCGGCACGCGCGGCGATCTGGACGGCGGTGAGGCCCTCGCCGTTCTTCAGGCGCGGATTGGCGCCCTGCGCCAGCAGCAGGCGTGCGACCCCTTCCTGTCCCTCGCGCGCCGCCATCATCAGGGGCGTGTAGGCGCCGCTGGCGCGCGGCGAGACCGCATCGAGCTTCGCCTTGCGGGCGATGAGCAGGCCCGCGATCTCTTCGTCGCCGCTGGCGGCCGCATAGTGCAGCGGGGTCCAGCCGGCCCGGTTCACGGCGGCGCCGCGCTCGATCAGCGCCTGGGCCGCCGCCTTGTTGCGCTTGAACGCCGCCATCATCAGGGCGGTGTTGCCGTTCATGGCCTTCGCCTCGAGGTCGGTGCCCGGGTGGGCCAGCAGGGCGCGGAACACGCCCATCGCGTCTTCGCGCACCGCCAGCACCAGGGCCGGCTCGCCGCCGAGCGGATTGATCTCGTTGGCGTTCACCACCTTGCCCACCATCTCCGTCACGGTCTTCGTGTCGTTCAGCTGGACCGCGCGGAAGAAGGCGGTGAGTTCCTCGGGCGTGGCGGCAGCCGCCAGCCCCCCATGCAGGGTGGCGGCCAGGACGATGGCGGGCAAGAATAAACGCATGATTCAGGCTTTCGCGGTATTGAACAGGGTGAAGAAGTTCTCGCTGGTCTGCCGGGCCACCTCGGGCAGGGAGACGCCCTTGAGGTTGGCGATGAACTCGCCCACATGGGCCACATAGCCGGGCTCGTTCATCTTGCCGCGGAAAGGCACCGGGGCCAGGTAGGGCGAATCGGTCTCGATCAGCATGCGCTCGAGCGGCACGGCCCTGGCCACTTCCTGCAGCTCCTTTGCGCTCTTGAAGGTCACGATGCCGGAGAAGGAAATGTAAAAGCCCTGCTCCATGGCGGCCCGGGCGACTTCCAGCGACTCGGTGAAGCAGTGCATGACACCCGCCACGCCGCCGGCGTCCGTGCCGGCGCCCTCTTCCTTCATCAGGCGGATGGTATCGAGGCTGGCCGCGCGGGTGTGGATGATCAGGGGCTTGCGGGTCTCTCGCGAGGCGCGGATATGGGTGCGGAAGCGCTCGCGCTGCCACTCCAGGTCGCCTTCCAGGCGATAGTAATCCAGGCCGGTCTCGCCGATGGCGACGATCTTCGGATGGTTCGCCAGCGCGACCAGCTGCTGCACGGTCGGCTCCGGCGTGTCTTCGTAGTCCGGGTGGACGCCGACCGAAGCGTAGATATGCGGATATTGCTCGGCCAGGGCGAGCACTTGCGGGAAGTCCGGCAGGTCGACCGACACGCACAGGGCGTGGGTCACCCTGTTCTCGGCCATCTTGGCGAGGATCTCGGGCATCCGGGCTGCCAGCTCCGGAAAATTGATATGGCAGTGGGAATCGATGAACATTCCGTCATTTTAATGCAGCCGCCGACAGGCCGTCGCCCCGGGGGCCCGCCGGCTTGCCCTACGATATTGCCATTCCAACAGGGACTGGCCGATGAGCATCAAATCGATGACGAAGGAGGCGCTGTATACCCTCCTGCTGGCCTTCCATGGCGCCTCGCTCGCGCTGCGCGGCGTCGGAGGCGAACACAGCGCCGGCTTCGCCATGGCGCAGCGCCTCGAACAGCCATGGCAGGACGTTCCGGCAATCGTGGCCAGGCACATCAGGAAAGCACGGCCACCCCAGTAGTGTCAGGTCTGACATTCGGACACGAGCTCAACAGTCCTTGCCAAGAATGGATGAGTTCGTGTCCGTTTGTCAGACCTGACACCCGGTTTAGACAGCCGCTTCAAGGTTCCAGCAATCCGCGCAGGCGCTCGAGCGACGCGTCCCAATGGGTGGAGACGGCGCCGAGGTAGGCGCGCGCCTGCTGCAGGCGGCGTGCGTCGAGGGCATACAACACTTCGCGGCCCTGGTGGCTGTGCGTGACCAGTCCCGCGGTCTCGAGTACCTGCAGCTGCTTGACGATGGCCTGGCGGCTGATCGCCTCCCCGTCCGCCAGCGCCGTCGCCGACATGGCGCCGGCTGCCGGCAGGCGCCCGATCAGCTGCAGGTGTCCGCTGTCGCCCAGGGCCGCGAACAGCTGGGAGCGTGCGCTGGTGGGCCATGATCCTGGCTTCGTCGAATCAGGCGACGCGTTTGCCCAGAATGATGAGGTCGCGCTCGATGCCGTCGAGATTGGCCACGCGCGGGAAATGCGCCCATTTCTCGAAGCCGTACTTGCCGAACAGTGCCAGGCTCGGCGCATTGTGGCCGAAAATGAAGCCCAGCAGGGTGTGCACGTCCACCTCCGGCGCATGCGCGATGGCGAGCTCCAGGCAGTAGCGGCCGATGCCCTTGCCGCGCGCGCTTTCCGCGATGTAGATCGACACCTCGGCCGTGCCGGAATAGGCCGGGCGGCCGTAGAAATTCGAATAGGACAGCCAGCCGATCACCTCGGGATCGTCGCGCCTGTCGTCGGCGTCATGGATCACCCACAGCGGACGACGCTCCGGCGTATGGTCCGCGAACCACCCTTCGCGCGACTGGACCGTGATGGGGTCGGTGTCGGCGGTGACTTCGCGCGAGGCGATCGTGGAATTGTAGATGTCGACGATGGCGGGCAGGTCGTCGCGGGTGGCGAGGCGGTGAACGTAGGACGGCATAGATTAAGCGCAGCTAATGCGAAACCGAAATGGGTAAATTAAATTGAATCAGAGCGTGTGGGTAGCGCGCGCCGAGCGCAGGGCCGCGCCGAGGATCTCTTCGATGCGCGCCTTGGCGCGCTGGCCCGCTTCGTCGGCCGGGAAGTGCACGCCGATGCCCTGGGCCTTGCTGTTGTTGGCCCCGGCCGGCGTGATCCACGCGACCTTGCCGGCGATCGGGTATTTGTTGGGGTCGTCCATCAGCGACAGGATCAGGTAGATCTCGTCGCCAATCTTGTAGGGCTTGGTGGTCGGCACGAACATGCCGCCATTCTTCAGGAAAGGCATGTAGGCGGCGTACAGGGCCGCCTTTTCCTTGATCGCGAGCGACAGGACGGACGGCCGCGGCTGCTGCGGGGCGGTCGGGTCGTTCGTCGTGGCGTTCATCTGATTCCTTTCATGCGCAGCACGAAGTGTACTCAAGCAACATATCTTCTACAAATAATTTCGCAGAAAGGGGGTGGTCCGCCACCGCCCGGCGCTCCCCGAGCCCCTTGATGGCGCGATTCAGCCTGGCGGTCGGCACCCGGCCGGCCAGCTGTGAAACTTCCTTCTGGTAGCGCGGATAATAACGGATTCGGCCGGACAGCTTCATCGAGAGTACATCGTATAGCCAGCGCTGCTGCCACGCCACCAGGGCCGGCAAGGCGGCCTTGGACAGCTTGTCGGCGGTGCGCAGGGCGCCATCGACGCTGGGCGCCGCCAGGAAATGCAGCAGGGTGTCCATCTCCTCGCGGCTGCCGGATTCGGACTCCTGCAAGGCCGCCAGCGGGGCGCCGCCCTGCTCGCGCAGCCAGCTGTCGGCATCCTGCACGCCCTGCGCCTTGAGCCAGGCCAGCGCTTCCTCGTGGGCCGGCATCGGCAGCGCGAACTTGCGGCAGCGCGACAGGATGGTCGGCAGCAGGCGGTCCAGGCTGTTCGAGGCCAGCAAAAACACGGTGCCCGGGGGCGGCTCTTCGAGTGTCTTCAGCAGCGCATTCGAGGCCGGCATGTTCAGCGCCTCGGCCGGATACAGCACCACCACGCGCAGCCCCTGCCGGTGCGTGGAGATGTTCATGAAGTCGGCGAGCGAGCGGATCTGCTCGATCTTGATCTCTTTCGACGGCGCCTTGCTCGACTTGGCCTTGCCGGCGGGCTCGGCGCCCTCTTCCGCCTCGCCGGAGGGCTCGTCTTCCAGGGCTTCGGGCCGCACGCGCCGGTAGTCGGGGTGGTTATTCTGCAGGAACCAGCCGCAGGACGCGCATGCGCCGCAGGCGTGGCCATCCGGGCGCACGTTCTCGCACAGCAGGGTCTGGGCGAAGGTTTCCATGAAGTCGGCCTTGCCGACGCCGAGCGGGCCGTGGAACAGGATGGCATGGGGCAGGCGCTCGCGCATCTGCTGCAGGCGGGACCAGGCGGTCTCCTGCCAGGGGTACATCGTCACAACAATTTCTCCAACACTTGCGACAGCTGGGACTGGATCGCGGAAATCGTCTGCGTCGAGTCGATCACGACGAAGCGCTCCGGGAACTGCCCGGCCCGGCGAAGGTACTCGCCGCGGCATTTCTCGAAAAACCCGGCCTGCTCGCGCTCGAACTTGTCGAGGGTGCGGGTCGCATCCAGGCGCTCGCGCGCAACGTCCAGCGGCACGTCGAACAGCAGCGTCAGGTCCGGCTGCAGATGCGGATGCACCCAGGCCTCCAGCGCCTCCATCTTCGCGCGTCCAAGGCCGCGTCCACCGCTCTGGTAGGCGAAGCTGGCATCCGTGAAACGGTCCGACAGCACCCAGTCGCCGCGCGCCAGGCCGGGCTCGATGACCTGGGCGATGTGCTCGCGGCGGCTGGCGAACATCAGCAATGCTTCGGTTTCCAGGTGCATCTTCTCGTGCAGCAGCAGCTCGCGCAGCTTCTCGCCCAGCGGCGTGCCGCCCGGTTCGCGCGAGGAGACGACGGTCTTGCCGCGCGCCGCCAGGAAATCGGCGACGAAGCCGATGTGGGTCGACTTGCCGGCCCCGTCGATGCCCTCGAAGGTAATGAATTTCCCTCTGACCATACCGTCCTGCGTCATTGATTGATCCGCCGCTGGTACTGGTTGACTGCCCGGTTGTGGTCGTTCAGGTTGTCCGAGAACTGGCTGGTGCCGTCGCCGCGCGCCACGAAATACAGGGCCTGGGTCTTGGCCGGGGCCAGGGCTGCCGACAGCGACTGGATGCCCGGCAGGGCGATCGGGGTGGGCGGCAGGCCGCTGCGCGTATAGGTATTGTAGGGGGTGTCGAGCTGCAGGTCCTTCTTGCGGATATCGCCGGCGAAGCGCTCGCCCATGCCGTAGATCACGGCCGGGTCGGTCTGCAGCATCATGCCGGTGCGCAGGCGGTTGACGAACACGCCCGCGATCATGGTGCGCTCGCTCTTCTGCCCGGTTTCCTTCTCGATGATCGAGGCCATCGTCAAGGCCTCATAGGGGTTCTTGTAGGGCAGGCTCGGGTCGCGGGTTTCCCAGGCGGCCTTCAGGTGGTTCAGCATCGCCTGGTGCGCCTGCTTGTAGATGGCCAGTTCCGACGAGCCCTTGGCGAAGAGATAGGTATCCGGGAAAAAGAGGCCTTCCGGCTTGGTGTACTCGGTCGAGATCTTCTTCATCAGCTCTTCGTCCGACAGCTTGACGGTGTCGTGGCGCAGGCGCTGGTGGGCCTGGACGGCGGCGCGCATCTGGCGGAAGGTCCAGCCTTCGACGATGGTGATCGATTCCTGGGCGAACTCACCGCGCACCAGCTGGGTGAGCAGGCGCCGCGGCGAGGTATCCGGCTTCAGCTCGTAGCTGCCCGCCTTGATCTTGCCGGCCTGGCCCGTCACGCGCGCCAGGATGTTGAACAGCTGCGGGTTGACCGGCACGCCGGCCTTGGCCATCTGCTGGGCCGCCGCGCCGACCCCGCTGCCCGGATTGATGGTGAACTCGACCACCGGCCCTTCCGTGGTGAGCGGGCTCTTGGCCCACCAGGAAAACCCGGAGACCGCGGCCACCGAGACGATGACGCCGGTGACCAGGAGTTTTTTAATGAATGCCATGTGTTCTTTTTGTGGTGTGCGTCGCGGGTTGGACCGCTTCCGGCGCGATTTTGCCGACATCTTTATAATGAGCCCGTAATGATAAAGCCTAATTGCTAATACTAACTGGATTTATGCTCAACTGGACAGATACGCTTTCCTCGCTTGGCGCCCGTTTCCATATTGACGAGGCTTCCCAAGTGGAAGATTTTGGCCGTCCCCTGGCGGCCGCCGAGCTGGCCGGGGGCTTCGTGGCCGCGGTCACCGACCTGGGTCTGATCGCCGTGCAAGGCGAGGATGCCGCCAGTTTCCTGCACAATCAGCTGACCAACGACGTCGAACACCTTGGCCAGGGCGAAGCCCGCCTGGCCGGCTACTGCACGCCGAAAGGCCGCCTGCAGGCGACCTTCCTGGTCTGGCGCGATCCCGACACCGTGTATCTGCAACTGCCGCGCGCCATCCAGGCGCCGCTGCAGAAACGCCTGTCGATGTTCGTGCTGCGCGCCAAGGCCAAGCTGCGCGACGCTACCATCGAGGCGCCCTTCGCGGCCGTGCTCGGCCTGGGTGGCGCCAAAGCCGAAACCGCCCTGCGCCGGCACGTGGCCACGCTGCCCGAGGCGCCCTACGGCAAGGTCCAGGGCGAATTCGGCACCGTGATCCGCCTGGCGGACGCGTTCAAGGCCCCGCGCTACCTGTGGCTGGCCACGGCCGAAGCCGCGAGCAGCGCCCTGCCCGCCCTCGCCGGCGAACTGGCGCTGGGCGGCGCGCAAGCCTGGCAGCTCGCCGCCATCCATGCCGGCGTGCCGCAGATCACAAGCGCCACCCAGGAACAGTTCGTGCCGCAGATGGTCAACCTCGAACTGCTGGGCGGCGTGAACTTCAAGAAAGGCTGCTACCCGGGCCAGGAAATCGTCGCGCGCAGCCAGTATCTCGGCAAGCTCAAGCGCCGTACCGCCCTCGCGACGGTCGACAACCCGGCCGTGCGCGCCGGCGACGAAGTCTACTCGATGGAAGACCCGGGCCAACCCTGCGGCATGGTGGTCAACGCGGCGCCCAACGGCCTGGGCGGCGCCGACCTGCTGGTCGAGCTGAAGCTGGGCGCGCTCGGCGAGGACGTGCGCCATGGCGCGGCCGGCGGCCCCGCCTTGCGCTTCGAGCAGATGCCCTACCACCTCGACGCGCTCGACATCTAGCGATGATCGACCTGTACGTGTATTACAAGGTGCGCGAGGAAGATGCCGCCGCCCTCGCGCCGCGGGTGCGCGCCATGCAGGCGCGGCTCGCCGTTGAGGGCGTCGCCTGCCAGCTCAAGCGCCGTCCGGAAGTCCGCGACGGCCTGCAGACGTGGATGGAAGTCTATCCCGCCACCACCGAGTCCTTCGCCGGCGCGGTGGAAGGGGCCGCGCTTGACGCCGGCCTTGCCGAATTCATCCAGGGCCCGCGCCGGTCCGAAATCTTCATGGACCTGCCAATATGTGCCTGATCGTCTTTGCCTGGAAAGTGCTGCCGGGCGTACCCGTCATCGCCGCGGCCAACCGCGACGAGTTCTACGACCGTCCCGCCACCCCGGCCGCGCCCTGGCCGGAACACCCGCACGTCATCGCGGGCCGCGACCTGCAAGGCGGCGGCAGCTGGATGGGAGTGACGACCGACGGCCCCAACGGCCCCCGCTTCGCCGCCCTGACGAATATCCGCGGCCCGGCCGAGCGCCGCGAGAACGCGCCCACCCGCGGCGACCTGGTGGCCGGCTTCCTGACGGGCGCGATGTCGGCCCAGGAGTACATCGCCGACATCGTCGCGCGCGGCGACGTCTACAACGGCTACAACCTGGTGCTGGGCGACCGCGAGGCCCTGTACTGGTACTCGAACCGCGGCGCGGACGATCCGCGCAACGGCCAGGCCCTGGAACCGGGCCGCATCTACGGCATCTCGAACGGCCTGCTGGACGCACCCTGGCCCAAGGTGCTGCGCACCAAGGCCCAGTTCGCCAGCCTGCTGTGCCAGGGCGCGCCGGAAGACGCCTATTTCGAGATGCTGGCCGACACCACCCGCGCGCCGGACGTGCGCCTGCCCGAGACCGGCATGCCGATCGAGATCGAGCGCATGCTGTCGCCGGTCTGCATCGAGTCGGATGGCTACGGCACCCGCACCTCGACCGTCGTCAAGCTGTATAGTGAGGGCGAGCCGGAACTGCACGAAAGGGTCGTCCAGCCCGACGGCCAGGTCGCCGCCTGATCCGCGCCCACCCCTTCCGCACTCCCCCCTCGGGTGGGGGAAAGACATTTGTGCGACAGATTCCGGGCGCGGACGGACTTAACATTCTTTCCTCATGGCAACCACAGGAGGAAAGAAATGAAGACATCGTTGAAACGGCTGGCGGCGCTCTGCCTGCTGGCGGCAAGCGCCGGCGCTCCCAGCGCGGCGCAGGCCCAGGACAGCGGCAAATGGGTGACCGGCTACTACGGCGCCTATTTCTGGGACAACCCCGACTACCAGGCGCCCGAGCACGTCGACATGACGGCGATGACACACTTCGTCTTCGCGCGCATCGGTCCGGGCGGCGGCAAGAGCGGCAAACCGGGCGAGATCGTGCCCGGCGCCGGCAGCGCCCATGAGCGCCGCGACCTCGGTCCCGGCGCGGCCTGGGACAAGAGCGTCGAAGAATATCTGGTCATGCGCGCCCACCAGGTCGGGACCAAGGCCATCATCATGCTGGGCGGCGAAGGCGACAACGCCGGCTTCATCGCTTCCTCGCAGCCCGCCGTCCGCCCGACCTTCGTCAGGAACCTGGTCGACTACATGGTCGCCAAGGGCTACGACGGCGTCGACGTGGACTGGGAAGGCATCGCGGATGCAGCCCTCGAGGAGCAGGCCCTGCTGGAGGCCCTGATCGCGGACATCCGCAAGGAGGCCAACGCGCGAGCGCGCTACCAGGACAAGCCGGTCATCATCACCTTCCCGGCCGGCATGCTCAACACCAATATCGACAAGGTGAGCGAGCACCACAAGCGCGTGGCCAAGCTGGTCGACCAGTACAACTTCATGAGCTACGGCATGGGCTGGTTCGGCCAGGGCTGGAGCAGCACCACCTTCGCCCCGCTCACCGGCCACAGCCGCACCCGCCCGATGTCGATCGCCAGCACCATCCAGATGTACGAGGACGCCGGCATCCCGCGCTCGAAGCTGGGCATGGGCCTGGGCTTCTACGGCATGAACTATGCGCCGCCGTTCACCGCGCCGGACCAGCCGACCGACGGCGACCTGAGCCAGTGGTCGGTGTTCGACGTGCGCTGGAACTACGCCCAGCTGCACAAGCACGGCTACCTGAACAACGGCATCCTCGCCTGGGACGCCGCCACCCAGACCAGCTACCGCGTCTACCCGGGCGGCTACACCCCGGCCAGCCGTCCCGAGTGGGCGACCGGCTACCTGAGCTACGAGGAGCCGGCCACCATCGCCGCCAAGGGCGCCTGGGCGCAATCGACCCGCGCCGGCGAAGGCGCGGCCGGCACCATCATCTGGCTGGTCAACTACGGCACCACGGACGGCGTCGACAATCCGCTGCTGACCGCGACCAAGAAGGCCTTCCTCGATCCGAACGCAGTGGAGCCCGGCCCCTACCCGAACCCGCTGCCGCCGGCGCCGGTGCCGACGGTCTCGGTGACGTTCGCCAGGCCGAACGACTGGGGCAGCGGCTGGTGCGGCACCATGACGGTCACGAATATCGGCACTACTGCCGGCTGGTGGGTGGCCGAGCAGGACTTCCCGGACACCGTCACCTCGCTGTGGAACGGCAGCTGGACGCAGGAAGGGCGCAAGCTCACCGTCAAGGGCATGAACTGGAACAAGATGCTGCGTCCGGGCGACAGGGCCGAGATCGGCCTGTGCGCGACGCGTCCCGCCAGACCGGTGGAAGCGCCGCCGCAGCTGCCGGCCGGCGCGCTGCTGTCGAAGCTGGTCATCACCGGGGACTGGGGCAGCGGCTACTGTGCCCGGGTGGAGGTGAGCAATACGAGCCAGGTCAATGCCGTGGGCTGGTCCGTGTCGCTTCCGGTCGCCGGCACGCCGACCGGGCTGTGGAACGGCAAGTACACGCTCGAGAATGGCGTGATGAAGCTGTCGGGGCCGGACTGGAAGCCGGACCTGGCGGCCGGCGCGACCTGGGACAGCACGGGGTTCTGCGCCACCCGGTAAGCACCGAGCCCGTCGTCCCGGCCTTCGCCGGGGCGACGTTCAGCGCCGCCCCTTGACCCCGGCCTTCAGCATCGCCGTCACCTGAGGCGTCGCCGCGTAGGGATCGGCCGGCTGCGTCCCCTTCACGATCGCCTCGAAACGCTCGGCCGCCGCCCCCAGCGCCTGCGGGTGCGAATAGATGTAGAAACGTTCCTCGCGAATCGCATCGAAGGTGATGCGTGCCACGTCCTGCGCCGTCACCTTGCCCGACTCGACCGCCTTCTCCGTCATCATCTGCGCCGCCAGCTGGCTGGGCGTCACGCGCTCGTCGCTCTCCAGTTCCTCCGGCCGGTTACGGTGCGACTGGGCTATGCCCGTCGGCACGAAATAAGGGCAGAGGACCGAGGCCTTGATCGGCGCGCCGACCAGCGCCAGGTCGTGCTCGAGCGTTTCGGTGAGTGCGACGACGGCGTGCTTGGACACGTTATACACGCCCATGGCGGGGGGCGTAAGGAGGCCTGCCATCGACGCGGTGTTGACGATGTGACCCTCATAGCCGGAATCGCGCGCGGCGCATTCGAGCATCGCACGGGTGAAGACGCGTACGCCATGGATGACGCCCCAGAGGTTCACCCCCAGCACCCACTCCCAGTCCTGCTCCGAGTTTTCCCAGATCAGCCCGCCGGAGCCAACACCGGCATTGTTGAACACGAGATGCACCGCACCGAAGCGGGCCATCGCCGAATCGGCCAGTTCCTGCACGTGCGAGGCCTTGCTGACGTCGCAGACCATGGACAGCACCTCGGCGCCGCCATCGAGCAGCTCTTCGGTGGCGTGCTCGAGGGCCTTGGCCTGCACGTCGGCCAGCACCAGTTTCATGCCGAGCTGCGCCGCCGTGTTGGCGAACTCGCGCCCCAGCCCGCTCGCGCCGCCGGTGATGACGGCGACCTTGCCGCGAAAATCCTTCATGCTTGTTCTCCCCTTGTTCGGTCTCAGACCGCGGACACGCCCCCGTCGACCGCCAGCGTCTGGCCCGTGATGTGCTTGCCGGCGTCGGAGGCGAACAGCACCACCGCGCCCTTCAGGTCCTCGTCGTCGCCCAGGCGGTTCAGCGGCGCATCCTTGGCCAGGTTCTCGGCGCCGAAAGCCGCCAGCACGCCCTTGGTCATCTTCGAGGGGAAGAAGCCCGGGGCGATCGAGTTCACCGTGATTCCGTAGCGGCCCCATTCGCCGGCCAGCGCCCGCGTGAAGTTCACCACGGCGCCCTTGGAGGTGTTGTAGGCGATCGTCTGCATCGTGCCCGGCGGATTGCCGGCCAGGCCGGCGATCGACGAGATGCTGATGATACGCCCGTAGCGGCGCGGAATCATGGACAGTTTGCCGACCGCCTGGGTGACCAGGAAGATGCTGCGCACGTTCAGGTCCATCACCTTGTCCCAGGCCTCGACCGGGTAGTCCTCGGCGGGCGCCCCCCAGCTGGCGCCGGCGTTGTTGACCAGGATGTCGACGTGGCCGAGGTGGGCGATGGCCTGTTCCACGAAGGCGTGGGCCTGCGCTTCGTCGGACAGGTCGGCGGCGATGGCGCCGGCGTCGATGCCGGCTTCCTTCAGCTCGGCGACGGCCAGGTCGAGTTCTTCCTGCTTGCGCGAGGAAATCACGACCCTGGCGCCCTGCTCGCCGAGGGCGCGGGCCATCTGCAGGCCGAGGCCGCGCGAGCCGCCGGTGACGATGGCGGTCTTGCCTTGCAGGGAAAAAAGTTCCTGGGTGGTGCGCATTGCTGTCTCCATTCTATTTATTGGATGGGGGTCTCGCAGGGTGGACGATTCTGCCCACGCGTTCAGATCACGTCTCCATGCCCGCTCTTTGGCACATGTCCGTTCCTTGAACGCGTGGGCGGAGGACCGCGGGGCCGCCCAGGCCCACCCTACAGGTTTAAACCTCGTAGTCCATGCACTGGCGCGCCTCGCGGATCGCGCCGATGAAGGGCACCACCGCCTTGTGGACCGGGTGGTTGACGTAGGCGTCGAGCGCGGCCTTGTCGGTGAACTCGGAATACAGCACCACGTCGTAGGTCGCCTCCAGGCCCGGCTGGGCCAGGGTCACTTCGAAGGCCAGCTGTCCCGGAACGATATTCGCGCACGCGTCCAGACGGCGTTTCATTTCGCGCGCATTGCCCAGGCGGTCCGCGCCTTCGGCTTCATCCTTCAACTTCCACATCACGATATGCTTGAGCATCCTGACTCCTGTTACTGTCAAACGTGGTTAGACGACTTCGAACAGCCCGGCCGCGCCCTGGCCCCCGCCCACGCACATCGTCGCGACCACATACTTGACGCCGCGGCGCTTGCCCTCGATGAGGGCATGGCCGACCAGGCGGGCGCCCGAGACGCCGTAGGGATGGCCGACGGCGATCGCGCCGCCGTTCACGTTCAGGCGGTCCATCGGGATGCCGAGCTTGTCGGCACAATACAGCACCTGCACCGCGAAGGCCTCGTTCAGTTCCCACAGGCCGATGTCGTCGACCGTCAAGCCGGCGCGCTGCAGCAGTTTCGGGATCGCGAACACCGGGCCGATGCCCATCTCGTCGGGCTCGCAGCCGGCCACGGCGTAGCCGCGGAAGATGCCCAGCGGCGCCAGGCCCCTGGCCTGCGCCATGCGGCTGCTCATCACGATGGTGGCGGCGGCGCCGTCCGAGAACTGGCTCGCATTGCCGGCGGTGATGACGCCGCCCGGCAGCGCGGTGCGGATCTTCGACACGCCCTCCAGGGTCGTGTCGGCGCGGATGCCCTCATCAAGCGAGATGGTCACTTCGCGCGAGAGCAGCATGCCTGAGGCCTTGTCGGCCACGCCCATGGTCACCGTCATCGGCACGATCTCGGCATCGAAACGGCCGGCCGCCTGGGCCGCGGCCGCGCGCTGCTGGCTCTGCACGCCATACTCGTCCTGGCGCTCGCGGCTGATGGCGTAGCGCCTGGCGACGGTTTCGGCGGTCTGCAGCATCGGCCAGTAGATTTCCGGCTTGTTCTGCTTGAGCCAGATTTCGTGGAGCATGTGGCGGTTCATTTCCTGCTGCACACAGGAGATCGACTCCACGCCGCCGGCCGCGAAGACTTCGCCTTCGCCGGCCAGGATGCGCTGGCTGGCGGTGGCGATGGTCTGCAGGCCGGACGAGCAGAAGCGGTTGATGGTCATGCCCGGCACCGTCACCGGGCAACCCGCGCGCAGTGCGATCTGGCGCGCGATGTTGACGCCGGTGGCGCCTTCGGGATTGGCGCAGCCCATCAGGACGTCCTCGATCTCGCCCGCCTCGATGCCGGCGCGCTCGATCGCCGCCTTCAACACGTGGCCGCCGAGGGTGGCGCCGTGGGTCATGTTGAATGCGCCCTTCCACGAATTGGCCAGGCCCGTGCGGGCGGTCGATACGATGACTGCGTCTACCATGCTTGTCTCCTTCTATGGGTGTTCTGGACCGGTCGAGAATAGCATAATTAAGAACGGTCGTTCGTAAAATAGTTGCAAGTGCTATTGCGCGGCGCAGCAAGCGTACAGACAGAGTGAAAACTGGCGCCGCTATGTTGTCTTGCACCAATTGCAATGCTCATCTGTAAGGTTCGCGTAAGTTTTGAGAAAGCATCGTGTAAGGAAATCGGCACACACTCCGCGACAGCTGACAAACAATCAGCATTTCCGGTGACACGAAGACCATCAACTATAACGGAGACACACATGGCAATTACACCCGGCATGACCGCCGGAGGGAAAGCTGCACCTTCCTCCGCCGGACTCACCAAGGAAGAGAAGAAAGTCATCTTCGCTTCCTCACTCGGCACCGTGTTCGAATGGTATGACTTCTACCTCTACGGTTCGCTTGCCTCCATCATCGCCAAGCAGTTCTTCATCGGCGACCCGACCACCACCTTCATCTTCGCCCTGATGGCCTTCGCCGCCGGCTTCATCGTGCGTCCCTTCGGCGCCCTGGTGTTCGGCCGGCTGGGCGATATGATCGGCCGCAAATACACCTTCCTGGTCACCATCCTGATCATGGGCGCCTCGACCTTCCTGGTGGGCCTGCTGCCCAGCCATGCGCAGATCGGCATCGCCGCGCCGATCATCCTGGTCACGCTGCGCATCCTGCAGGGCCTGGCGCTCGGCGGCGAGTACGGCGGCGCAGCGACCTATGTGGCGGAACATGCGCCGCACGGCAAGCGCGGCCTGTTCACCTCCTACATCCAGACCACCGCGACCATCGGCCTCTTCCTGTCGCTGCTGGTGATCCTGGGCACCCGCACCGCCATGGGCGAGGAAAACTTCCAGGCCTGGGGCTGGCGCATTCCCTTCCTGATCTCGGTGGTCCTGCTGGGCATCTCGGTCTGGATCCGCATGTCGATGAACGAGTCGCCGGCCTTCGCCAAGATGAAGGCGGAAGGCAAGACCTCGAAAGCGCCGCTGTCGGAAGCCTTCCTGAAGCCGAAGAACGCCAAGGTCGCCTTCCTGGCCCTGGCCGGCCTGACCATGGGCCAGGCGGTCGTCTGGTACACCGGCCAGTTCTACGCCCTGTTCTTCCTGACCAAGACCCTGAAGATCGACGAGCCGCTGGCGAACATCCTGATCGCGATCGCCCTCGCCCTGGCCACGCCCTTCTTCATCTTCTTCGGCTCGCTGTCCGACCGGATCGGCCGCAAGTGGATCATCCTCGGCGGCTGCGTGATCGCCGCGGCGACCTACTTCCCGATCTTCAAGGCCATCACCCACTACGGCAACCCGGCCCTCGAGCGCGCCATCCAGACCGCACCGGTGGTGGTGGTCGCCGATCCGAACACCTGCCACTTCCAGGTGGACCCGACCGGCACCAAGAAATTCCCCTCGTCCTGCGACATCGCCACCAGGATGCTGACAGCCGCCTCGGTGAGCTACAACATCCAGGAAGCGCCGGCCGGCACGGTGGCCTCGGTCAAGGTCGGCGACGCGACTTTCCAGTCCTTCAACGCGGTCATGACGCCGGATAACCTGAACTTCGACGCCGCATCGAAGGCACGCGAAGACGCGCTCAAGAAGGAAGTCAGCGGCGCCCTGACCGCCGCCGGCTATCCGGCCAAGGCCGATACGGCCGAGATCAACAAGCCCATGCTGGTGCTGCTGCTGTTCATCCTGGTGCTTTATGTGACCATGGTGTACGGACCGATCGCGGCCATGCTGGTCGAGATGTTCCCGACCCGTATCCGCTACACCTCGATGTCCCTGCCCTACCACATCGGCAACGGCTGGTTCGGCGGCATGCTGCCGACCGTGACCTTTGCCCTGGTGGCTTTTAAGGGCGACATCTACTACGGCCTGTGGTATCCGATCGTCATCGCACTGGCAACCGTCGTCATCGGCGGCCTGTTCATCCGCGAGACCAAGGACAACGACATCTACGCCCACGACTGAGCATTGCAGGCTCGATGAAAAATGCCGCTGGAGACAGCGGCATTTTTTTTATTGTGGCGTCACTTCGAGTCGAGCAAGGGGCTGCGCGGCCACACCAGCAGGACCACCAGCCAGGCCAGCAAGGAAAAACCGCGCCAGAAGCCGAGCACGCAGAAGAAGAACAGCGTCCATTGCGCCGCGCCGGCAGGATCGGGAATGCCGGCCTGGTCGAGCACGAAGCGCGCGCAGAAAGCGCTGACGCCACCGGCTAATGCGTTGAACCACCACTTCTTTTCAAGATTCGACATTGGATCGCCAGCGATTGTTTGGGAACCGGCAGTGTAGCAAGCCGGCAGGCGAAAAAATCCACGGAAACTCACCCCAGCGAAAGAGGCCGGGCACTTGATCGGAGGTCCAGGCAATGGTTTAATTATACAGCGTATATTTAAGGAGACGACAATGAGCACCGGTCACGTATTCATTGCCACCAGCCTCGACGGCTACATCGCCCGGCCCGACGGCGACATCGGCTGGCTGCTCCAGCGCGACGCCGCCGGCGAAGACCATGGCTACGCCGACTTCATCGCCGACAAGGACGTGATCGTCATGGGCCGCGGCAGCTTTGACAAGGTGCGGACCTTCGACACCTGGCCCTACGACCGGCCCGTCCTCGTCCTGTCGCGCCAGCTCGCGGGCACGCAGGTGGAGGCCGCGTTGGACGGCAAGGTGCGCTTTTCAAACCAGTCCCCGCGCGAAGCGATGCGTGCACTCGGCGAACAGGGCGTGCGCCGGGTCTATGTCGACGGCGGCCAGCTGGTGCAGTCTTTCCTGCGCGAGGGACTGATCGCCGACATGGTGATCACCACCGTCCCGGTGCTGATCGGCGCCGGCCGCCCCCTATTCGGGGCACTGGAGCGCGACCTGGACCTGGAACTCCTGGCGAGCCGCAGCTTCCCTTCGGGCCTGGTCCAGTCGACCTACCGCGTGCTGCCATGAACCGGCCCAGAGGCCGGCCGGCGCGTGGCCAGGGCGTGACGCTGGACGCCATCCTGGACGCCGCACTGTCCCTGCTGGACGAAGAAGGCGAAGCGGCGCTGTCGATGCGCGCCCTCGCCGCCCGCATCGAGGTCACGCCGATGAGCCTGTACCACCACGTGGCCGACCGCGCCGCCCTGCTGGTCGCCTTGTCGGGCAGGATCTATGGCGGCGTACTGGAGGGCGAGCACGACGAAGCGCCTCCGCAGGAGGCCTTGCGCGCGCTGCTCCTGCGCTACCACGAGGCCGTCGGCCGCCATCCGGCCCTGACCCTGGCCATCTTCGGCGAACCTTCGGCCTTCGCCGGCACGACGGTCCGGATCTCGCAGCGCCTGGAAGCGCTCGTGTCCACGCTCACACAGCAAGCGGACCTGTGGCGCGACATCCTGGTCGACCACGCGCACGGCAGCGGCCTGGCGCTCGCCGCAGCGCGGGACGATGCGGTGTACGCCGACACGCTCCGGGTCCGGTATGCCGAAGCGCTGGACCTGCTGCTGGCGGCCCTGCGCGCATCCGGCAGCAAGCACTGAGCGCTGCGCGCCCGCCAGGGCCATCGCTGTACCATGAGGCTCAGCATGCACGTAGGGGAGACGGCGGTGTTCGAACAGGTGGAAGGACAGGTCCAGGCGTCGGTCGAATGGCTGCGCCTCTTCGTGGAGGCGCTCGGCGCCCTGGTGATCGCGGCGGGCGTCGTGGTGGTCGTGCTGGCGCTGGCGCGGCACCTGCTGCGCGAGCGGGGAGCGAGCTTCGGCCCGATCCGCCTGTCGTTCGCCCGCTATCTGACGCTCGCCCTCGAGCTGCAGCTGGCGGCCGACATCCTCTCGACCTCGGTCGCCCCGACCTGGGACCGGATCGGCAAGCTGGCCGCGATCGCGGTCATCCGGACCGCCCTGAACTACTTCCTGAGCAAGGAGCTGCAGGCCGAAGGCGCTACTGCAATGGCGACTTCGGGGGAGCCGACGCACCGCCGTGATCAGCCGTGATTCCGGCCGGATGGTCGCCACCTTCCGGCACCTTCTTCATCGGAAGCGCCCCATTCCTTTCGCGCAGCAGAAAGACGATGGCGCCGACAGGCAGCGAGGCGACCAGGATCCAGGGGCCGTCCAGTGGCGCCATGAAACTCGCGCCAAGGAGCTGCAGGTGCAGGGGCACGAAGCGCCATTCCCCGCTCGTCCAGTCGACCGCCAGCTGGCCGAAGCTCACCAGGATGAACAGGACCCAGAGCGCTTTCTTCGCCAGGCCCTTGGTACGCACGCAGCGGTACAGGGCGTACAGGGAGATCACGAAAGCGGCCAGCGCCGCCGCGAGCACGCCGTACTGTATCAGCGACTTTCCGGCCAAACCGAAGCTGCGTTGCGCCACCAGCGACTGCTCCATCGGAGAGACGTGAAAGGAAGTAATGGAGCGAGCGCCGTCGCGCATCTCGGTGGTGACGGTCGCCAGCATCCAGCCGGTGGCGAACTCGTACTCGGTACGAAGCGTCAGCCAGGTAACGCCAGGCGCAGTATTCTTGTGCGCGCTGACGATGGTCACCGATCGCGGTTCACCCGCAGGCACCACTGCAGCCATCGTCTCCAGGGTCTTGCGCAGCTCGGGCGTGCGCAGGTCTTCGCGCAGCGCACGCTCGATCGCCGCATAGTCGCGGGCGCGCAGCTGGTGGACCAGGCTGCGGGCCCGCGCCTGCTCGTCGGGCGTCGCGACCAGGCCGATCCAGGCCTCCAGGGAGCACCCGGCCAGGGCGGTGCACCAGGCCAGGCAGAGCAGGACGGTCCGCCTGCGCATGGCGGCAAGAAGAAGGTGTATTCGCATCGCGTTGCTCCGAGAAGAACAAGACGCAGCTTACCATTTCGCCGGCCATGCAAAACCAGCGGAATGTCACGCGAAGCAAACAGTGGCTAGGTTCGCGGCATCTCGATGCCGCCCAGCTTCCAGGTCCACAGGCCGTGGCGGTGCAGGATGAAGGCGCCGCCGTCCCCGCCTTCGCGCTCGATGGCGACCCGATCCCAGCTGCGGTAGGACAGCGTATAGCGGACCTTTTCCTCGCTCGACGAAGGCGGCGGCATGCCGTCGTCCGGCTTGCGGCGGATGCGCACGTCGCCCGCTTCGAGCATGGCGGTCACGCCGGCCGGCGACACCAGGGCGTCGACGAGCGGGTCGATCACCACGCCGGCGAGCGCCCTGCCGACATTGCCCAGCAGGCCGCCGCCATCCTGCCCCGGCGCGCCCGCCCCCATCCTGCCCATCACCTGGACCTTCACGTTCTCGCGCAGCGCCGGGAAGTCGACGAAGCCGGCGACACGGGCCGCGTCACGCTCGGACACCGCTTCGCGCAGCTGCTGCAGGCGCCACCAGGGACTGGCATAGCTCGTCGCCCCCAGCAGCACCAGGGCCGCGACCGCGCCGGTCAACAGGCGTTTGCCGGTCTTGCGCTTGCTCACCCGTTGAAGCCTTTGCCTTCAGCGGCCCGCTGCTCCAGCAGCGGCGCCGGTTTCCAGGCCTCGCCATGGCGGCCGCGCGCATACTTGCGGATGGTGTCGAGCACGTTCGGCAGCCCGACCGTGTCGGCATAGAACATCGGACCGCCACGGTGCACCGGGAAGCCGTAGCCGGTCAGGTAGACCATGTCGATGTCCGAAGCGCGCAGCGCGATGCCCTCCTGCAGGATCTTCGCGCCTTCGTTGACCAGGGCGTACACCAGGCGTTCCACGATCTCCGCATCGGCAATCGCGCGGCGCTCCACGCCGATGTCCTTCGAGTGCTGCTCGATCATGTCGTTGACCATCTGCGAGGCATACGCCTTGCGGTCGCCCGCCTTGTAGTCGTACCAGCCGGCGCCGGTCTTCTGGCCGAAGCGCCCCTGTTCGCACAGCAGGTCGGCGGTCTTCGAATAGGCGATCTCGGGCGACTCGATGGCGCGGCGCTTGCGGATGTACCAGCCGATGTCGTTGCCGGCCAGGTCGCTCATGCGGAAGGGGCCCATGGCGAAGCCGAACTTCTCGATGGCGGCATCGACCTGCTCGGGCAGCGCGCCTTCTTCCAGCAGGAAGAAAGCCTGGCGCAGGTACTGCTCCAGCATGCGGTTGCCGATGAAGCCGTCGCACACGCCTGACACCACGCCGGTCTTCCTGATCTTCTTGGAGAGCGCCAGCGCGGTGGCCAGCACGTCCTTGCCGGTCTCCTTGCCGCGCACGATCTCCAGCAGCTTCATCACATTGGCCGGGCTGAAGAAGTGCAGGCCGATCACGTCCTGGGGACGCCTGGTGAACGAGGCGATGCGGTCCAGGTCCAGGGTCGAGGTGTTCGATGCGAGGATGGCGCCCGGCTTCATGACCTCGTCCAGCTTGCGGAACACCTGCTCCTTGACGCCCATGTCCTCGAACACGGCTTCGACCACGATGTCGGCCTGGGCGATGTCCTCATAGGCCAGGGTGCCGGTGATGAGGCTCATCCGCTGCTCGCACTTTTCCTGGGTCAGCTTGCCCTTCCTGACCGTGTTCTCGTAGTTCTTGCGGATGGTGGCAAGGCCCTTGTCCAGCGCTTCCTGCCTGGTCTCGAGGATGCTCACCGGGATGCCGGCGTTGGCGAAGTTCATCGCGATGCCGCCGCCCATGGTGCCGGCGCCGATCACGGCCGCGCGCTCGATATTGCGCACCGGCGTGTCCGAGGGCACGTCCGGCACCTTGCTGGCGGCGCGCTCGGCGAAGAAGGCGTGGCGCAGCGCCTTCGATTCCGGCGTTTGCGCCAGGTGCAGGAAGCGCTCGCGCTCGAACTTCAGGCCCTCCTCGAACGGTTTCGTCACCGAGGCGGCGACCGTCTCGACGCACTCCAGCGGCGCCGGGAAAGGACCGGCCATGGCCTTGACGGTGTTGCGCGAGAACTGGAGGAAGGCCTCGTGGTTCGGATAGTCGACCTTGCGGTCGCGCACCTTCGGGAGCGGACGCATATCCGCGACCTTCCCGGCGAAGGCGATGGCGGCCGGTAACAGGTCGGTTCCTGCCGGGAAGACCTCATCGAACAGGGCCGTGCCGGCCAGCTTCTCGGACGGCACCGGCGTGCCCGACACCACCATGTTGAGGGCCATCTCCAGGCCCAGCACGCGCGGCAGGCGCTGGGTGCCGCCGGCGCCCGGCAGCAGGCCGAGCTTCACTTCCGGCAGCGCGATCTGGGCGGCAGGGATGGCCACGCGGTAGTTGCAGCCCAGGGCCAGTTCAAGGCCGCCGCCCATGCAGACGGTGTGGATGGCGGCGACGGTCGGCTTGCTGCTGTTCTCGACCACGCGGATCAGGCTGTGCAGGGTCGGCTCGGTCAGGGCCTTGGGCGAATTGAACTCGCGGATGTCCGCGCCGCCCGAGAACGCCTTGCCGGCGCCGGTGATGACGATCGCCTTGACGGCGTCGTCGCTCTCGGCCTGGCGGATCGCGTTGACGGCGGCGGTCCGGGTCTCCAGGCCCAGGCCGTTCACCGGCGGATTATTCAAGGTTACAACGGCAACACTGCCCTGGACGGTGTAGTCGGCGCTCATGTCTCTTCCTTCTCCTTGTTGGTGGCTCGGGCTTGCCCCGGCTATCGAATCCTCTTAACTATACATCAAATAAAAGTACGCCCGTATTATTTTCTGGCCCGGGCTTGTGTGCCAGAATAACGCTCTCGCATCCCACACTCGCACCCCATGGAAAAACTGTCCGCACAACTGAGCCGCCTCTACCTGATGCCGGGGAACCTGCCGGAGGATCGGAACGGCCAGGGTCTTGTCTCGCTGGTTTCCGCCGAAGGCCTGGGCCGCGCCATCGTCATCGACTTCCCGAAACTGCGGGGCGCCGCGGCAGAACAGCACTGGCTCGACCTGTGCGCGGTCGCGAACGCCTTGCAGGAGTCCTTCGGCTTTCCCGCGCCGGCGGTCAGCATCACGGGCGAGACCGGCTACCAGTTGTGGCTGTCGCTGCGCGAGCCGGTGCCTGAAGGGGATGCGCGCCGTTTCGTCGCCATGCTGCGCGAGACGCGCTTCCCCCAACTGGAACTCCCGATCAGCGAGCAGGTCCGGCTGCCTCCGGCGCTCAATCCGGTCTCCGGCAGATGGGCAGCCTTCATCCACCCGGGCATGGGCGCCTCCTTCGCCGAGGAAGCCGGCCTCGAGATGGCCCCGCCGGTCCATGCGCAGCTCGCCTTCCTCGAAGGGCTGGAGAGCATCGAGAAAACGCAGTTCTTCGATGCGCTGGTCTCGCTGAAACAGAACGAGACGGCAGTCGACCTGCCCCGCGCCGCGGCGCCGGCCGCGGACGGCCTGCTGCTCAAGGACGCCACGCTGGAAGACATCGTGCGCCACCTGCATGCGATGGACATCGAGCCGACCTTCCGGCACCTGCTTCCTGCTCGCAACTGAGCACCTGCGCGTCGCCGGGATGACCCTCAGATGAACCGCCCAAAAGCGGTTCACCAATCGTGTGCGCTCGCATGCGATCTACTATCTCCCGCGTATCAGACAGCTGCCGGCGCCCGGTTCACGCGGGGTTCACCGTGCCTGGCCCCGGCAGACCCGCGTTCAATCTTTTTCAGGAGACACACCGTGAGGATATTCGGGTTGGTTAAAGCGGCCCTGCTGGCATGCGCCTGTGCCGGCTTCCTGTCCGCCTGCGGCGGCGATGACGACGATCCGCCAGTCGCGATGCAAAAAAATATTGCGGAAGTAGCGAAAGACCAGGGCTTCAACGCCCTGCTGGCAGCGGTGACGAAGGCCGGCATCGGCGGCACGCTGACGGACGCGAACGCGCAGTTGACGGTATTCGCGCCGACCGACCAGGCCTTCGCCAACCTGGCCACCCGCCTCGGATTTGCCGATGCGGCCGCAATGGTCAACGCACTGCCGCCCGCCGCACTACAGAGCATCTTGAACTACCATGTGCTGGCGGCCAAGCGCTCCGCAGCCGACCTGCGCGCCGGCGGGGCAAGCCAGACGACCGCCTATACCTATGCCAATGCCCCGGCCAGGCTGAGCCTCGACTTCAGCAATGGCGTCCGGATCACGGACGCAGCCCTGACGGTCGCCACCGTCACCACCGCCGATGTCGCGGCGAGTAACGGCGTCATCCACGTGGTCGACAAGGTGCTGGTGCCGCCCGGCGTGTTGAACATCGTCCAGATGGCGCAGGTGAATCCCAGCTTCAGCTCCCTCGTCGCGGCGGTCGTCGCCAGCAATCTGCAAGGCACGCTCGGTGGCACGGGCCCATTCACGGTCTTCGCACCAAGCAACACCGCGTTTGCGGCGGCTCCGCAAAACCTGAGCGCCGCCCAGTTGCGCACCGTGCTGACCTACCACGTCCTGTCCAGCCAGGTACTGTCGACCCAGATTCCCTTCGGCACGCCAGTTGCGACCGTGGCCGGCCAGACCATCAGCTTCGTGTCGGCCACACCGCCCAGGATCCGGGACACCACCGCTGTCGAGGCAAGCATCACGGCGGTCGATGTACGCGCGAGCAACGGTGTCATCCACGTCGTCGACAAGGTCCTGATTCCCGCCTTGTAGCCGTCGGCCGGCGGCGCACCCCTCCCGACCAGAGGGGCATAGAATGACGGCCAACGCATCCCTGCAGGGGAAAGAAATGAAGACCGCCGTATTCAGCGCCCGCCGCTACGACAAGACCATGCTGGCCCGCGCCAACGCCGGCGCGGGCCACGAACTGCGCTTCGTCGAAGACCGCCTCACTGCCTCGACCGCCGCGCTGGCCGCGGGCTGCGAGGCGGTCTGCGTTTTCGTGAACGACAACGTCGACGCCGCCGTGCTCGCCATCCTGGCCCGGCAGGGAACGCGCCTGGTCGCCACCCGCTCCACCGGCTACAACCAGATCGACGTGGCGGCGGCCGAGGCGCTGGGCATCGCCGTGGTGCGCGTCACCGATTATTCTCCCCATTCCGTGGCCGAGTTCGCGGTCGGCCTGCTGCTGGCCGTGAACCGCAAGATCGCGCGCGCCAGCACCCGCACCCGCGACGGCAACTTCGACCTGGAAGGCCTGATGGGCTTCGACCTGCACGGCAAGACCGTCGGCGTCATCGGCACCGGCAAGATCGGCGCCATCTTCGCCCGCATCATGGCCGGCTTCGGCTGCACCGTCCTCGGCCACGATCCCTGCGAGAATCCCGCCTTCGTGCAGGCGGGCGGCCGCTACCTGCCGGTGCAAGAGCTGCTCGCGCACAGCGACGTGGTGTCGCTGCACTGCCCCCTGCTCGACTCGACCCGGCACATCATCAATGCCGGCACGCTGGCGCGGGCCAAGCGCGGCAGCATCCTGGTCAACACCAGCCGCGGCGGCCTGGTCGACACCAACGCCGCCATCGAGGCACTCAAGACCGGCCAGCTGGGCGGCCTGGCGATCGACGTCTACGAACAGGAAGCCAACCTCTTCTTCCAGGACCTGTCGACCACCATCATCTGCGACGACGTGATCCAGCGCCTGGTATCCTTTCCGAACGTGATCGTCACCGGCCACCAGGCCTTCTTCACGGTCGAGGCGATCGGCCAGATCATGCAGACCACCATCGACAGCATCGGCGCCTTCGAACGTGGCGAGGAGCTGGTCAACCGCGTCCCCCGTCCTTGAAACCCCGCATGCCTGAGCAGCCCTGTGATTGCGAACTCAGGCCGTCGGCAGGCGGTGGTCCTGGTAAGCCTCGCGCAGCTTGTTCTTCTGGATCTTGCCGGTGCCGCCCACCGGCAGGGCCTCGGCGAACACGACGTCGTCCGGGATCCACCACTTGGCCACCTTGCCCTCGAAGAAGGCCAGCAGCTCCTCGCGCGACAGTTCGGCGCCGGGCCGCTTGACCACGACCAGCAGCGGCCGCTCCGCCCACTTCGGGTGCTGCACGCCGATGCAGGCGGCCTGCAGCACGGCCGGGTGGGCCATGGCGATATTCTCCAGGTCGATCGAACCGATCCATTCGCCGCCCGACTTGATCACGTCCTTGCTGCGGTCCGTGATCGTCAGGTAGCCGTCCGGGTCGATGGTGGCCACGTCGCCGGTCGGGAACCAGCCGTCCTGCAGCACCTCGCCCCCCTCGCCGCGGAAGTAGCCCGACACCACCCATGGTCCCTTCACCAGCAGGTGGCCATAGGTCGCGCCGTCCCAGGGCAGTTCGGTGCCGTCGTCGTCGACGATCTTCATGTCGACGCCGTAGATCGCGTGGCCCTGCTTGCGCAGCACCGCGCGTTGTTCTTCAGGCGGCAGCGCACGGTGCTTCGCCATCAGGGTGCAGGCGGTGCCGAGCGGCGACATCTCCGTCATGCCCCAGGCATGCACCACGTCGACGCCGAACCGGTCGATCAGGGTGTCCATCATGGCCGGCGGGCAGGCCGAGCCGCCGATCACGGTGCGGCGGAAGGTCGAGAAGCGCAGCTCGTTCTGCATCATGTAGTTGATCAGGCCGAGCCAGACGGTCGGCACGCCCGCCGAGAAGGTCACGCCTTCGCTCTCGAACAGTTCGTGGAGCGACTTGCCGTCCAGCGCCGGGCCGGGGAACACCATTTTCGCGCCGGACAGCGGCACCGAGTACGGCAGGCCCCAGGCGTTTACGTGGAACATCGGCACCACCGGCAGCACGACGTCGCTGCTGGACACGTTCAGCGCATTCGGCATGGCCGAGGCGTAGGCGTGCAGGACGGTCGAGCGGTGCGAATACAGGGCGCCCTTCGGGTTGCCGGTGGTGCCCGAGGTGTAGCACAGGGCCGCGGCGGAGCGTTCGTCGAACTGCGGCCAGGCGAAGTCGCCCGGCGAGGTCGCGACCAGGTCCTCGTAGCACAGCAGGTTCGGGATGCCCGTCTCCTGCGGCATGTGGGCGCGGTCGCACATCGCCACATAGCCCTTGATGGTCTTGCAGTGGCGCGCCATGGCTTCGATGGCCGGCAAAAACGTCATGTCGAAGAACAGGTACTGCCCTTCCGCATGGTTGATGATGTAGGCGATCTGCTCCGGGTGCAGGCGCGGATTGATCGTGTGCAGCACGGCGCCGGAGCCCGACACCGCATAGTAGAGCTCCATGTGGCGGTAACCGTTCCAGGCCAGGGTCGCGACGCGGTCGCCCATCCTGACACCCAGCGTCTCCAGCGCCTGGGCCATGCGGCGCGCGCGCAGCTCGCAGTCGCGGTAGGTATACCGGTGGATGTCGCCCTCGACGCGGCGCGATACGATCTCGCTGCGGCCATAGTGGCGGGCGGCGAACTGGATAATGCTCGAGACCAGCAGGGGCTGGTCCATCATCTGCCCCATCAGGGGACTCATCGGGTATTCGCTCATGCTCCTCCCTATGCAACGTGATTATTTGGCAACATTTCCAAGGTAATGGCGAGTTTCAAGGCATGCTTGAGCTGCGTCAATCCAAATCGATGACGCGATGCAGCATCCCGGCCGCTGGCGTGCATGCACACCCGTGGCGCATGGAATCCGCCCGGGTACGGTAAAATCCTGCCAACTTCGCGACATTCCATATTGGAGCCGCCATTACTGCCGACGAAATTCCCTTCAACAACTCCTTCGCCGAGTTGCCGCCCGCGTTCTTTACGCGGCTGATGCCGACGCCCCTGCCGGGCCCCTCTTTCATCGCTGCCAGCGCACCCGCGGCGGCACTGGTGGGGCTCGACCCGGCGGACCTTGCGCGCGACGATTTCGTCGAGGTCTTCAGCGGCAACAAGGTGGCCATGCGCTCCCAGCCCCTGTCGGCGGTGTATTCCGGCCACCAGTTCGGCGTCTGGGCCGGCCAGCTGGGCGACGGCCGCGCCATCGTGCTGGGCGACCTGAGTGGCCCCGAAGGAGCGATGGAAGTGCAGCTCAAGGGCGCCGGCCTGACGCCTTATTCGCGCATGGGCGACGGGCGCGCGGTGCTGCGCTCGTCGATCCGCGAATTCCTGTGCTCGGAAGCGATGGCCGCGCTCGGCATCCCGACCACGCGCGCCCTGATGCTGACCGGCTCGCCACAGCGCGTCATGCGCGAGAACGTCGAGACCGCCGCCGTCGTCACCCGCATGGCGCCCAGCTTCGTGCGCTTCGGCTCCTTCGAGCACTGGCACTACCGTAACAAGCAGGACGAGCTGAAGCTGCTGGCGGATTACGTCATCAAGAACTGGTATCCCGAGTTCCTGGGGGCGGCCAATCCCTACAGGGAGCTGCTGGCCGAAGTCACGCGCCGCACCGCGCGCATGATCGCAGGGTGGCAGGCGGTGGGCTTCATGCACGGCGTCATGAACACCGACAATATGTCGATCCTCGGCCTGACGCTCGACTACGGCCCCTTCGGTTTCATGGAAGCCTTCGACGCCAACCACATCTGCAACCACACCGACCAGGGCGGCCGCTATTCGTACGCGAACCAGGTCCCGGTGGGCCACTGGAACTGCTATGCGCTGGGCAATGCCCTGCTCCCGCTGATCGGCACGCCGGAAGACGCCGAGGAGGCGCTCGACGTCTACCGCCCGGCCTTCGGCAGCAAGCTGGATGAGCTGCTGCACGCCAAGCTCGGCCTGCTCGACGCCCGCCCCGGCGACGAAGCCCTGTTCGACGCCATGTTCAAGCTGCTGCAGGCCAACCATGCGGACTTCACCCTGTTCTTCCGCCGCCTGGGCGAACTGAAGCTGGACGGCGGCCCGGACAGCGACGCGCCGCTACGCGACCTGTTCATCGAGCGCGAGGCCTTCGACGCCTGGGCCGCCAGCTACCGGGACCGCCTGCGCCAGGAGAACAGCGTCGACGCGCAGCGCCGCGCCGCCATGCACCGCGCCAACCCGAAGTACGTACTGCGCAACTACCTGGCGCAGACCGCCATCGAACAGGCCCAGAACGGCGACTATGCCGGCGTGCACAAGCTGCTCGCCATCCTCGCGCGCCCCTTCGACGAACAGCCGGAAAACGAGGCCTACGCGGCCCTGCCGCCCGACTGGGCGGCCCACCTCGAAGTCAGCTGCTCTTCCTGAACACCGTTTAACGAGAACGACGAGAACCACGAGACCGACATGAACGACAAAGTGACCAAGACCGACGCCGAATGGCGCGCCCAGCTCGACCCCATGGAATACCAGGTGACCCGCCACGCCGCCACCGAGCGCGCCTTCACCGGCAAGTTCTGGGACCACCACGAGCACGGCATCTATACCTGCGTGTGCTGCAATACCCCGCTGTTCGAGTCGGACGCCAAGTTCGATTCCGGCTGCGGCTGGCCCAGCTATTTCCGCGCCCTGGATCCCGACAACGTGACCGAAAAGGTCGACCGCAGCCACGGCATGGTGCGCACCGAGATCATCTGCGCCGTCTGCGACGCCCACCTGGGCCACGTGTTCCCGGACGGCCCGCCGCCGACCGGCCTGCGCTACTGCATCAATTCGGCCGCACTGCGCTTCGAACCTCGCTAAGGAAGCCTACATGATCAAGTTCTTGTTCGACATGCTGCCGGTGATCCTGTTCTTCGGCATCTACAAGTATGGCGAAAACAACCAGGACTGGGCCCACGGCCTGGTCAGCGACTACCTCGGCTTCCTGATCGCGGGCGGCGCGGTGCCCGCCTCGCAGTCGCCGATCCTGCTGGCCACCGCCGCCACCATCCTGGCGACCGTGCTGCAGATCGTCTACCTGCTGGCGCGCCGCCGCAAGATCGACGGCATGCTGTGGCTGTCCCTCGGCGTGGTCGTGGTCGCGGGCGGCGCCACCATCTACTTCCACGACGACACCTTCATCAAGTGGAAGCCGACCATCCTCTACTGGGCGTTCGGCGCGGCGCTGCTGTTCGGCCAGCTGGTCTACCGCAAGAACCTGATGCGCTCGGCGCTGGGCGGGGCGATGAACCTGCCGGATGCGGTCTGGAACCGGGTGCTCTACGCCTGGGTCGCCTTCTTCGTCGGGATCGGCCTCCTGAACCTCCTGATGGCCTTCGTGGTCTTCCGTAGCGATACCGGCGCCTGGGTCAGCTTCAAGCTGTTCGGCATCACCGGCATCCTGTTCGCCTTCATCATCATCCAGTCGTTATTCCTTTCCAAACATATCCAGGAGGATGCAC
This sequence comes from Massilia sp. BKSP1R2A-1, assembly GCF_050586525.1. Lineage (NCBI taxonomy): Bacteria > Pseudomonadati > Pseudomonadota > Betaproteobacteria > Burkholderiales > Oxalobacteraceae > Massilia > Massilia sp. BKSP1R2A-1. The sequence goes on from NZ_JBOBRE010000005.1 coordinate 265,421, forward strand.
AATGAGCACAAATCCGGCCGACCAGAACCGCACCGAACGCCTGCGCGAGCGCCTGCAGGCGGAACTGTCGCCCACCCTGCTCGAGATCAGCGACGACTCCCACCTGCACGCCGGCCATGCGGGCGCGGCCTCCGGAGGCAGTCATTACAGCGTCAAGATCGTCTCCGAGAAGTTCGCCGGCCTCACGCTGGTCATGCGCCATCGTCTTGTGTATGATGCCGTTCACGAAATGATCAACAAGGCGGAAATCCACGCCCTCGCGATCACGGCCATCGCGCCGTCGGAGCAGGCTTGAAGCCGGCCGGCATACTGCCGGCTTCAGTCATCTTTAAGAATAGTGGCAGACAATAGCTAACACGTAGTATCAGAACTTGAAGTGCAAGAACACATCCAAGAACGCAGCAACTCCCGTCCAAGCTCATCCCCCCAAGGAATCCCAGAAATGACTTTTAAGCCAGCACGCCTGCTGTTAGCTCTGATCGCCGTTAGCGCGGCGCCTGCCTTCGCGCAGAACCTCGCCGTGGTCAACGGCAAGCCGATCCCGACCTCGCGCGTCGAGGAAGCGGTCAAGCAGATGGTGGCCGCTGGCCAGGGCCAGGATTCCCCGCAGCTGCGCAATGCCATCAAGCAGGAAATGATCGCCCGCGAAGTCCTGATGCAGGAAGCGGTCAAGCAGGGTTACGACAAGAAGCCGGAAGTCAAGACAGCCCTCGACAATGCCCGCCAGGCCATCGTCGTCAACACCCTGGCGCGCGACTACATCACCAAGAACCCGGTCACCGACGCCGACATCAAGGCCGAGTACGACCGCTTCGTCAAGCAGACCGGCGACAAGGAATACCACGTGCGCCACATCCTGCTCGAGAACGAAGCCGACGCCAAGGCCGTGATCGCCAAGCTCAAGGGCGGCGCCAAGTTCGAAGAGCTCGCCAAGCAGTCGAAGGACACCGGCACCGCCAACAGCGGCGGCGACCTGGACTGGGCTGTCCCGGCTGCCTTCCCGCCTGAATTCGCCGCCGGCTTCACCGGCCTGCAGAAAGGCGCCGTCACCGAGACCCCGGTCAAGACCGCCAACGGCTTCCACGTGATCAAGCTGGACGACACCCGCGCGGCCAAGCTGCCCTCGCTGGACGAGCTGAAGCCGCAGATCGCCGACTCGCTGGCGCAGAAGAAGCTCGAAGCCTATAAAGAGCAAATGGTCAAAAAGGCAAAGGTGCAGTAAGATGTACTACCGCCGGTGCTGCGAGGCACCGGTTATTGCCGCCCGCGGCGAACTTTTTCGTGTTTAGATAGGACCTCAACAATGATTTTGAAGCCAGCCCGTCTGCTGTTAGCCATGACTGCAATCGTTGCCGCGCCTGCATTCGCGCAGAACGTCGCGACCGTCAATGGCAAGGCCATCCCGGCGGCAAAGGTTGACCAGCTGGTCAAGCAAGTTGTCGCACAAGGCCGCGCCACCGATTCGCCGCAGCTGCGTGACGCGATCAAGAAAGACCTCATCGGCCGCGAAGTCCTGATCCAGGAAGCCGACAAGCAAGGTATCGGCGGCCGCGCCGAAGTCAAGGCGGCAATCGACAACGCCCGCCAGAGCATCATCATCAACGCGATGCTCGCCGACTACGTCAAGAAGAACCCGGTCAAGGATGCCGACATCAAGGCCGAGTACGACAAGTACAAGGCTGCCGTGGGCGACAAGGAATACCACGCACGCCACATCCTGGTCCCGACCGAAGACGAAGCCAAGGCCATCATCACCAAGCTGAAGGGCGGCGCCAAGTTCGAAGACCTGGCCAAGGCCCAGTCGAAAGACGGCTCGGCGCAGAACGGCGGCGACCTGGACTGGGCAAGCCCGGCCAACTATGTGCCTGAGTTCTCGAAAGCCATGACCGCCCTGCAAAAAGGCGCCATCACCGACACCCCGGTCAAGAGCCAGTACGGCTTCCACGTGATCAAGCTGGAAGACGTGCGCCAGGCCAAGATCCCGGCCCTGGACGAAGTCAAGCAGCAGGTCGCGGAACAGCTGCAGCAGCGCCAGCTGGCGCAGTACCGCGAAAGCCTGGTCAAGAAGGCCAAGATCCAGTAATTGGGGATGGGTCGAAGAAGAAGCGCTCCCGAGGGGGCGCTTTTTTATTGCCTGTATGCTGACGAAGCTGGCGGAATTGTCGAAGTCAGCTGCGCGCGATGAACCCGACCTCATCCGACGCCGCCCCGGCGCAGGCCGGGGCCCAGTTCGCACACACCGCGCCTACGTTTGCTTTCTCACTGTGCGTGGGAAGTGGACGAATCAATGCCAGTGGCATGAATTCGGCCTTCGCCGGGATGACGTTGGCGAGAATGGCGTGCGTCCCCTCCTACGCCGCCATCGCCCGTGCTCCTATTGAGACTTCCTCCAGCCGCATTACCATGTTCCCGAAGCCATCCAATAGGAGAACACCATGGATCAAAACAAGGATCAGGACAACAATCTCGACGGCGGCCGCGGCGGACCGGGTGACGACATGCCCATGCCGGGCGCCGGGACCTCGAACGCCGGCCATTACACGGCGAACCCCGCAGGCCGTGGCGGCGGCATTGTCGGCTCGTCGCCGGAAGCGCAGCTCAATCCGCCGGGCAAGCCGCAGAGCGGCCAGGGCAGCGCGACCGAGCCGGTGGCGCCGGGCACCGCAGGCATCGCATCGCGCGAAGCTGCCGCGGGCCGGATGGCCGGTGGCGCCGGCGGCGGGGATATGGGCAACCAGCCGCCGAACGCCGACAGCAATTTGAGCGGCGACGCGGGCGACGACTAGCAGGAGGCATCATGAACGATGATCTGAAGCAGGAACCGGGCGCCGGCGGCGGCCAGCCCGGCCAGGACAAGCAGCCTGGCGGGACAGGAGCCGGTAAGTCCCCCGCTGCCGATAGCGGCACGACGGCCGGCGCCGGCGCCGGTATCCCGCCGGGCACGCCGGGCGGCAACGGCAGCAAGGACGAGCCGATCTGGGGCAGCTGAGCCTCGAATTGAAAAGCGCTTCCGAGGAAGCGCTTTTTTCTACCCTTTTGCTATCTCAGCCCAGCCACTTGCGCGCATTCTGGAACATGCGCGCCCATGGCGCCGCGTCGCTCCAGGAGTCCGGCGCCCACGAATGGACGACGGTGCGGAACACGCGTTCCGCGTGCGGCATCATCGCGGTGAAGCGTCCATCCTCGGTCGTCACGGCGGTCAGGCCGCCCGGCGAGCCGTTCGGATTGAACGGATAGGCCTCGGTGGCCTGGCCGCGGTTGTCGACATAACGCAGGGCCTTGACGGCCGCATCGATGTCGCCGGTCAGCGAGAAGTCCGCGAAGCCTTCGCCGTGGGCGATGGCGATCGGCGCGTGAGTGCCGGCCATCCCCTGGAAGAAGATCGACGGCGAGTCCAGCACCTCGACCATGCCGAAGCGGGCTTCGAACTGCTCCGACTTGTTGCGGGTGAACTTCGGCCACGCATGCGCGCCCGGGATGATCGGCTTCAGGTTGGCGAGCATCTGGCAACCGTTGCACACGCCCAGGCCGAAGGTGTCCTTGCGCGCGAAGAAGGCCGCGAACTGGTCCGCCAGCTGCGGGTTGAACAGGATGGTCTTGGCCCAGCCCTCGCCCGCACCCAGCACGTCACCGTAGGAGAAACCGCCCACCGCGATCACGCCGTGGAAGTCGTCCAGCTTCGCGCGGCCGGCGATCAGGTCGCTCATGTGCACGTCGACGGCGGTGAAGCCGGCCTGGTGCATCGACCAGGCGGTCTCGATGTGCGAGTTCACGCCCTGCTCGCGCAGGATGGCCACGCGCGGACGTGCACCCGTGGCGATGAAGGGCGCCGCGATGTTCTCGCTCGGATCGAAAGTCAGGATCGGCGACATGCCCGGATCCTGCTCGTCCAGCAGGCGGTCGTATTCCTGGTCGGCACAGGCCGGGTTGTCGCGCAGGCGCGCGATGCGCCAGCTGGTCTCGCTCCACAGGCGGTGCAGCGCGCTGCGCTTGACGTTGTAGATCACCTTCGCGTCACGGGTGAACTCGATCACGCCACGGTCGTTCAGCTTGCCGATGATGTGGCTGCAGGCGCCCAGGCCCCCTTCGCGCAGCACGCCCATCACGGCCTGCTTGTCTTCCGCGCGCACCTGCACCACCGCGCCCAGCTCTTCACTGAACAGCGCGCGCAGGGTCATCTCGTTGCGGCGCTCGCCGACCTGGGTGGCCCAGTTCTTGGCGTCGCCCCAGTCGGAGGCGTGCTCGCCTTCCATGGTGAGAATGTCGAGGTTGACCGACACGCCGGCGCGGCCGGCGAAGGCCATCTCGGTGAGGGTGGCGAACAGGCCGCCGTCCGAGCGGTCGTGGTAGGCCAGCAGCTTGCCTTCCTTGTTCAGTCGCTGGATCGCGTTGAAGAAGGCTTTCAGGTCTTCCGGCGAATCGACGTCCGGCACGCTGTCGCCGATCTGCTGCGTCACCTGCGCCAGTGCGGATGCGCCCAGGCGGTTCTTGCCGCGGCCCAGGTCGATCAGCACCAGGGCGGTGTCGCCCAGATCGGTGCGCAGCCGCGGAGTCAGCGAACGGCGCACGTCCGAGACCGGCGCGAAGCTCGAGACGATCAGCGACACCGGCGAGATGACGGCCTTGTTCGCGCCGTCCTCGTTCCAGGTGGTGCGCATCGACAGCGAATCCTTGCCGACCGGGATCGACACGCCCAGGGCCGGGCACAGTTCCATGCCCACGGCCTTCACGGTGTCGAACAGCGCGGCGTCCTGGCCCGGCTGGCCGCAGGCCGCCATCCAGTTGGCCGACAGCTTGATGTCGCCGATCTGCTCGATCGCCGCGGCGGCGATGTTGGTGATCGCCTCGCCCACGGCCATGCGGCCCGACGCGGCGGCGTCGATCACGGCCAGCGGCGTGCGCTCGCCCATCGCCATCGCTTCGCCCACGAAGCCCTCGTAGGACATGGCGGTGACGGCGCAGTCGGCAACCGGGACCTGCCACGGGCCGACCATCTGGTCGCGCACGGTCATGGCGCCCACGGTACGGTCGCCGATGGTGATCAGGAAGGATTTGTCGGCGACGCTCGGCAGCAGCAGCACGCGGCGCGCGGCTTCTTCGAGCTCGATGCCGGTCAGGTCGATGGCCGGGAAGTCGTACTTCACGTGCTCGACGTCGCGCAGCATCTTCGGCGGCTTGCCGAGCAGGACTTCCATCGGCATGTCCACCGGGGAGTTGTCAGCCTGCGGGTCGATCACGCGCAGCTGGCGCTCTTCGGTGGCGGTGCCGACCACCGCATACGGGCAGCGCTCGCGCTCGCACAGGGCGGCGAACTTGTCGAGGTCCATCGGCGCGATCGCCAGCACATAGCGCTCCTGCGATTCATTGGACCAGATCTCTTTCGGCGCCATGCCGCTTTCTTCCAGCGGCACCTTGCGCAGATCGAACAGCGCGCCGCGCTTGGCGTCGTTGACGATTTCCGGGAAGGCGTTCGACAGGCCGCCCGCGCCCACGTCGTGGATCGAGATGATCGGATTGTCCGCGCCCATCTGCCAGCAGCCGTTGATGACTTCCTGGGCGCGGCGCTCCATCTCCGGATTGCCGCGCTGGACCGAGTCGAAGTCCAGGTCGGCGGTATTGGTGCCGGTCGCCATCGAGGACGCGGCCGAGCCGCCCATGCCGATGCGCATGCCCGGGCCGCCCAGCTGGATCAGGAGGCTGCCGACCGGGATCTCGTCCTTGTGGGTGTGCTCGGCCGAGATATTGCCGATGCCGCCGGCGATCATGATGGGCTTGTGGTAGCCGTAGACGGCGTTCGCCGCGCCGACGTTCTGCTCATAGGAGCGGAAGTAGCCGCCCAGGACCGGTCGGCCGAATTCGTTGCTGAAGGCGGCGCCGCCGATCGGGCCGTCGATCATGATCTGCAGCGGCGAGGCGATGCGTTCCGGCTTGCCGTAGACCGCATCCACGCGCCCGGCTTCACCCTTGCTGACGTCGCTGGCGTTCTCCCACGGACGCTCGGCGCCCGGGATCAGGAGGTTCGACACGGTGAAGCCGGTCAGGCCTGCCTTCGGCTTGGCGCCGCGGCCGGTGGCGCCCTCGTCGCGGATCTCGCCGCCGGCGCCGGTCGAGGCGCCCGGGAAGGGCGAGATCGCGGTCGGGTGGTTGTGGGTCTCGACCTTCATCAGGGTATGCACCAGCTCCGTCGACGGGGCATATTCCTGTTTCTCACGCGGGAAGAAACGGGTGACGGTCGCGCCCTCGATGATCGAGGAGTTGTCGCTGTAGGCGACCACGGTGCCGCGCGGGTTCAGCTGGTGGGTGTTCTTGATCATGCCGAACAGCGACTTGTCCTGCCTGACGCCGTCGATGATCCAGTCGGCGTTGAAGATCTTGTGGCGGCAGTGCTCGGAGTTCGCCTGGGCGAACATCATGAGCTCGACGTCGGTCGGGTTGCGCTGCGCCTTCGTGAACGCCTCGTGCAGGTAGTCGATCTCGTCGATCGACATCGCCAGGCCCAGTTCCGTGTTGGCGCGCACCAGCGCGTCGCGGCCCTGCCCGATCACGTCCACGGTCTCCAGCGGCTTGCCTTCGAGTTCGTCGAACAGGCGCGAGGCCTCGTCGGCGTTGCGCAGCACCGTCTCGGTCATGCGGTCGTGCAGCAGCGCGGCGACCAGGCCGACTTCTTCGTCGTCCAGCTTCTTCGGCGCGCCGATGCCGGTGCCGAGCAGGCCGCTCTTGAGCACCACGGTGTAGCCGACGCCGCGTTCGATGCGGTGCACATGGGCCATGCCGCAGTTGTGCGCGATGTCGGTGGCCTTCGAGGCCCACGGCGAGATCGTACCCAGGCGCGGGATCACGAAGAACTCCTCGGTCACGCCTTCGTACAAAGTCTGGGCGGCAGGCTCGCCGTAGGTGAGCATGGCCGATAGACGCTCGGTGTCCTCCACGGACAGCGGTGCGCTGCTGTCGATGAAGTGGTAGAAGCGGGCCTGGACTGCGGCAATCGACGGGGCGACCGATTGGAGTTGCGACAGGAGGCGTTGGCTACGGAAGGCGGAGAGGGCGTTGGAACCCGGCAGAATCAACATGGCTGAGAAGTCGGTTGACGCAGCGTGGCTGCTAGGGTGGAAGATAGCCCGCTATTATACAGTGTTGCAATGCAGCGATGCATGCTGCCCAATGAAAGGCTTGTAGAACGGACATTTCTTGATCCCTCAGGAACTTATCGGTATTGTAAGGGCTACATAATTACGATCCGAAGAACGGAAAGCGAAGATGCAAGAGAATGCGAACCTGTCGGTCCTGATCGTCGATCCGAACCAGGGCATGCGCGGCAGCCTGCAGAACATGCTGAACCAGTCCGGCATCAGCAAGGTCGAGTCGGCGATCAACGCCAGCATGGCCATCAAGCAGCTCGGCAAACGGGCCTACGACATCATCCTGTGCGAATACGACCTCGGCGGCCCCAGCGGCGACGGCCAGGACGGCCAGCAGCTGCTCGAAGACCTGCGCCTCCACCGCCTGATCACGGCCTCCACCATCTTCATCATGCTGACTTCGGAAGGCGTCTACGACAAGGTCGTGAGCGCCGCCGAACTGACCCCGACCGATTACGTATTAAAACCCTTCACCGTCGAGATGCTGAGCAGCCGCATCAGGCGCGCGCTTGAGCGCCGCACCGCCCTGCTCCCGGTCTGGCAGCTCGCCGCCCAGGGCAAGCCGGTCGACGCCATCCGCGCCTGCACCACGGCGGCGATCGCCAGCCCGCGCTACGCGCTCGACTTCCTGCGCCTGAAGGCCGAGCTGCACACATCGAGCGGCGAACACGCGCAAGCCGGCAGCATCTACCGCGACGTGCTGGCCGAGCGCCCGCTGGGCTGGGCCGGCCTGGGCCTGGCGCGCACCATGGTGGCCCAGGGCCAGATCGAGGAAGCCCGCGACACGCTCGAACAGCTGGTGCAGGCCAATCCGCGCCTGATGGCCGCCTACGACCTGCTGGCGCGCTGCCACGAGAAACTCGGCGCCAGCCAGGACGCCCAGAAGGTGCTGGAAGACGCGGTCTCGATCTCGCCGCACATGGTGCGGCGCCTGCGCAAGCTCGGCGAAGTCGCGATGGAGAACGGCGACGCGCTGGCCGCCGAGAAGTCCTTCAAGCAGGTCGTCACCAAGGCCAGGTATTCGGAATTCCGCAATCCCGAAGACCACGTCAACCTCGTGAAAGCCCTGGTCACGCGCGGCGACGTGCAGGGCGCGAGCGGCGTGATCCGCGACCTGGAGCGTTCGATGCGCGGTAGCGCCGAGGTCGACGCCTGCAAGGCCTTTTCCAGCGCCCTGCTCCACGAAAAAATGGGCAATGGCAGCGCCGCGGTGGCCGAGTTGCAGATGGCGGCCGGCGCCGCGCGGACCAGCAATGCCTTGTCCTCGAACCTGCGCATCGGCCTGGCCGAAGCCTGCCTCGAACACCAGATGGACGAACAGGCTTCGAACGTCATGATGACCGTGATGCATGACGTCTCCAGCCCGGTCAGCATCGACGAAGCCATGGGTGTGTTCGTGCGCGCGGGCCGTCCCGACCTGGCCGACGGCATGGGCGCCCAACTGCGCGCCCAGGCCCAGATCCTGCTCGGGGTGGCCGACGAGAAGCGCAATATGGGCGACGTGCGTGGCGCAGTCCAGACCCTGCTCGAGGCGCTGCACATGGCGCCGGGCAATCTGCAGGTGATGGTCGCGGTGGCCGGGGGCATACTGCGACAGGTGAACGAAATGGGGTGGGACCACACGCTCGGCGGGGTCGCAAGGGAGCAGATCGAGAAGCTGCGGGTAATGGACCCGAATCATCCGCGCCTTCTGGCGCTCACCAGGGAATTCCTGGAAGCGCAGCGCAAGTTCGGTATTTCGACCTGACGAAGGGGCGTACGCCACAGCGTTCGCCTACCTGCAATGACGGGCAAGGAATAGCGCGGCGCGCTCGTGTCGGCCTTCTTTACACTGGCGGCAATCGTCAATACAAGACCACTGATTCTAAAAGGAAATTTCTCTATGGCATAGGATTTGCTTAAAGCATCGAGTAGTAAGCAAATCACAACTAGGGAGAAAAACATGAAATCAATTCGCTCGTTGTCGGCTGCTGTCTGCGTCGCTGCGCTGGCCTGGTCTACCGCGGTTTCCGCCGAAGTCATCAACAACACCGCCGTCGTCAGTACTGCCAGCCCGTTCGGCGCGCCCGACACTGCAACCTACGGCCAGACGTTCACTGTCGGCACCGATAATGTATTGAATGGTTTCTCGCTGTTCCTGAACGGTCGAGTGGGTTCGAGCCTGGACTTGCGCGGCTATGTCGCCGGCTGGGACGGCAACAAGGCGACAAGCATCCTCTACACGAGCACGACGCGTACGGCAACGGCCACCAGCGGCATGCAGGAGTTCGCCTTCGATACCGGCGCCCTTGCACTGACGGCCGGCGCGCAGTATGTGCTGTTCCTGTCGGTGTCGGAACTCGCTGCACAGGCTGATAGCGTGTACGACATGCCGATCACGGGCAACAACTACGGCGGCGGGCATTTCGTGTACTTCAACAACGGCGTCAACTTCAGCGCCCTGACCAGTAGCCAATGGGATTGCTCCACCGATTGCTTCGGCGCCGACGCGGCTTTCCGTGCCACGCTGACGAGCAGCGCCGACGTGCCCGAACCGGCATCGCTGGCGCTTCTCAGCCTAAGTCTGTTGGGCCTGGCCGGTTCGCGCGCCGGCCGCCGCAAGGACTGAGCGGCTTCACGGGGAACCGCTGGCCGGCATTCGCCAGCCAGCGGGGCGGCATCAAGGACGGGAATTGTGGCGTGCTGTATCATCCCGCACCTCGTCAAGAAAGCCGCACATGCTCATCATTACCATCAAACAGGGCAAGGAAAAGAACCTGCTCAACGGCGACCCGTGGATCTACCTGTCGGCCATCGACAAGGTCGAGGGTAAACCCCACGAACGCAGCAAGATCGGCGCCACGGCGCTCGTCCAGTCTTCCTCGCGCCAGTTCCTGGCCCGCGCCGCCTACAACGTCAAGTCGCAGATCGCCGGGCGCGTCTGGACCCTGCGCGAGGACGAACCGGTCGACCACGCCATGATCAAGCGCCGCGTGCAGGCGGCCGTCGCGCGCCGGCTCGGGAACGTTCCCGCCGCGGATCCCCAGGCCCTCGTTCAGTTGATCGACGGTGAACAGGATGGCTTGTCCGGCCTGCAGGTCCACGGTGTCGGCGGCGCTGCGGGCTACCTCGTCTGCCAGTTCAATGCCGGGGGTGTCGAATACTGGAAGATTCCGATCGTGCAGGCCCTCCTCAAGGAAACCAACTGCCCGAACGTCTACGAACGCTGCGACAAGCTGGTACGGGAAGCCGAGGGCTTGCCGTTCCGGTCGCGCGTGCTGGCTGGCGAAGAACCGCCGCAGCGCCTGATGGTGCGGGCAGATGGTCGGCTTGCGCCAATGGACATCCGCACCGGGTTCGTCTACCCGCGCTGAGTATATCGCGGTGTTGTTTCGAGCCGTGCAAGGCGTGGCTATCGGTCGGCGCCAGCGGCGTCGGCTTCATTCCGCCGCATTCCATAGCCACCGCCGCCTGGTGTCTCGATCACCAGCACATCGCCCGGCGCCATGTCCACCTTGCCGATGTGGCCGAGGGTTTCCACCGTCCCGTCGGCCCGCAGGACCGTGTTTCTTCCCCGCTCACCTGGCTCGCCGCCCGCCATGCCGAAAGGCGCATGGATGCGGTTGTTCGAGAGGATCGCCGCCGTCATCGGCTCGAGGAAACGCACCTTCCTCGTGCCGCCATTCCCACCATGCCAGCGCCCTGCTCCGCCCGAGCCCTGGCGGATCTCGTAGCTCTCCAGGCGAACAGGGAAGCGGAACTCGAGGATTTCCGGGTCCGTCAGCCGCGAGTTGGTCATGTTCGTCTGGACCACGTCGGTACCGTCGAAGCCTTCCCCCGCCCCCGAGCCGCCGGAGATCGTCTCGTAGTACTGGTAGCGTTCGTTCCCGAAGGTGAAGTTGTTCATCGTGCCCTGGCTTGCCGCCATCACGCCGAGGGCGCCGTAGAGCGCGTTGGTGATGCAGGTGGAAGTCTCGACATTCCCCGAGACCACCGAGGCCGGATAGTGCGGATTGAGCATGGAACCCGGCGGGATGATGACCTTGAGCGGCTTGAGGCAGCCGCCGTTGAGGGGAATCTCGTCGTCGACCAAAGTGCGGAAGACGTACAGCACCGCCGCCATGCAGACGGCCGACGGCGCATTGAAGTTGTTCGGCAGCTGGGCCGACGTGCCGGTGAAATCGATCTCCGCGCTGCGGCTGGCCTGGTGGACGCGGATCGCCACTTCGATGCGGGCGCCGTTGTCGAGGTCGTAGCTGTAGCGGCCATCCTTGAGGGCCGAGATCACGCGCCGCACCGCTTCTTCCGCATTGTCCTGCACATGGCCCATGTAGGCACGCACGACATCCAGGCCGAAATGCGCGACCATGCGGTGCAGTTCCTCGACGCCCTTCTGGTTGGCCGCGACCTGGGCGCGCAGGTCGGCCATGTTCTGGTCCGGATTCCTCGCCGGGTAGCGGCCGCTGCCGAGCAGGACACGGGCCGCATCTTCGCGCAGGATGCCGTCGCCGCCGTCGACCAGCTTGAAGTTGTCGATCAGGACGCCTTCCTGCTCGATGTGGTGCGAGTCCGGCGGCATGGATCCCGGCGTGGTGCCGCCGATGTCGGCGTGGTGGCCGCGCGAGCCGACGTAGAACAGGATTTCCCTTCCCGCCTCGTCGAACACGGGCGAGATCACGGTGACGTCGGGCAGGTGGGTGCCGCCGTTGTACGGATCGTTGAGCACATAGACGTCGCCGGCCTTCATCCTGCCCGCGTTCTTGCGCATCACGGTCTTGATGCTCTCGCCCATCGAGCCGAGGTGCACGGGCATGTGCGGCGCATTCGCGACCAGGTTGCCGCTTGCGTCGAAGATCGCGCAGCTGAAGTCCAGGCGCTCCTTGATGTTCACCGAATACGCCGTGTTCTGCAGCCGCAGGCCCATCTGCTCGGCAATCGACATGAACAGGTTGTTGAAGATCTCGAGCATCACCGGGTCGGCCGTGGTGCCGATGGCGCGCCGCGCGGGCAGCGCCTCCACGCGCCTGAGCACGAGGTGATTGTAGGGGGTCACCTCGGCCTGCCATCCCGGCTCCACGACGGTGGTCGCATTCGCTTCGGCGATGATCGCCGGGCCGCGCACGACGTCGCCGGGCCCGATGGACTCGCGCACGTAGATACCGGTGTCATGCCAGGCGCCGCCGCTGTACATCCTCACCGTTTCGCCGGCCTGCGGCTGCGCGCCGGTCGAGACGACGGACGCCTGCATCTCGCCGGGCGCGTCCGAGCGGCCGATCGCCTCCACGGAAACCGCTTCGACGACCAGGCCGCGCGAAGGCATCAGGAAGGAATAACGGCGTTTATAGGCCTGCTCGAATGCCGCCTGCATGGCGGCCGGGTCGGCGAAGGGCACGACGATGGCCGAATCGGTGCCCTCGTAGCGCAGGTGCACGCGCAGGACCAGTCCGATGCGTTCTTCGGCCACGCCCTGCCGCAGCAATTGGCCGCGCGCATCCTGGCCGAGGCTTGAGAGCTCCTGTGCCAGTGCATCGCTTCCCAGTTCGGCCAGGCGCCGTTCGATGGCGCGCTCGCGCATCGCGGTCTGGTCGGCCAGGCCCATGCCGTAGGCCGACAGCACGCCGGCCAGCGAATGGATGAAGACCGTCTTCATGCCCAGCGCGTCGGCGACGAGACAGGCGTGCTGTCCGCCGGCGCCGCCGAAGCTCGTCAGGGCATACTCGGTGACGTCGTGGCCGCGCTGCACGGAGATCTGCTTGATCGCATTGGCCATATTCCCGACCGCGATCCGGATGAAGCCTTCGGCCACTTCTTCCGGCGCCGGCGTCTGGCCGGTACTGGCGCCGATCTCCTGCGCCATCGCGGTGAAGCCCGCGCGCACGGCGCCGGGGTCGAGCGCGTCGATGCCCATCGGCCCGAACAGGCGCGGGAAGTGGCGCGGCTGGATCTTGCCGAGCATGACGTTGCAGTCGGTGACCGCGAGCGGTCCGCCGCGCCGGTAGCTGGCGGGGCCCGGGTTGGCGCCGGCGCTGTCGGGCCCCACGCGGTAGCGCGCGCCGTCGAAGTGCAGGATCGAGCCGCCGCCGGCCGCCACCGTGTGGATGCTCATCATCGGCGCGCGCATGCGTACGCCGGCGACCTGGGTCTCAAACACGCGTTCGAACTCCCCGGAGTAATGCGACACGTCGGTCGAGGTGCCGCCCATGTCGAAGCCGATCACGCGTTCGAAGCCGGCCAGGCGGCTGGCGCGCACCATGCCGACGATGCCGCCGGCCGGCCCCGACAGGATGCTGTCCTTGCCCTGGAAGGCGCGCGCATCGGTCAGGCCGCCGCTCGATTGCATGAACTGCAGGTTTACGCCGGGCAGTTCGCCGGCGACCTGGTCGACGTAGCGGCGCAGGATCGGGGAGAGATAGGCGTCGACCACGGTGGTGTCGCCACGCGCCACGAGCTTCATCAAGGGGCTGACTTCGTGCGAACTCGAGACCTGGGTGAAGCCGATCCCGCGCGCGATGCGCGCCACCGCCGCCTCGTGCGCCGTGTACCGGTAGCCGTGCATGAAGACGATGGCAAGCGAACGCAGGCCGCGGTCGTAGGCAGCCTGCAGCGCGGCGCGCGTGGCCGGCTCGTCCAGCTCGCGCACCACGTCGCCATGCGCCCCCATGCGTTCAATCACCTCGATCACCTCGCCATAGAGCAGCTCGGGCAGCACGATGTGGCGGTCGAACAGGCGCGGCCGGTTCTGGTAGGCGATGCGCAGCGCATCCCGGAAGCCTTTCGTGATGGCCAGCACGGTCGGCTCGCCCTTGCGCTCCAGTAGCGCATTGGTGGCCACCGTCGTGCCCATCTTGACCGCCTCGACCAGGGAAGCGGGAATCTGGTCGCCGGCCGCCACGCCCAGCAGGTGGCGGATGCCGGCCACCGCAGCGTCGCGGTACTGCTCCGGGTTTTCGGACAGCAGCTTGTGGGTGAGGAGCTGCCCGTCGGGCCTGCGCGCCACGATGTCGGTGAAGGTGCCGCCGCGATCGATCCAGAACTGCCAGTCCATGCTTCTCTCCTGCCCCATGCCGTCGATCCCGCTATTCTAGTCGCAGCGCGCGACCGCGCCGGCGAAAATGCACGACAATGCGGAACATGGACAATCATCTTTACACCGTGGCGCAGGTGCGCGCCATCGAACAGGCGGCCTACGCCGGCCTGCCACCCGGAACCCTGATGCGCCGCGCCGGCGAAGCGGCCGCCCGCTACGCCCTCGAACTGCTGGGCGAACGGCGCGACAAGCCCGTGCTCGTGCTGGCCGGCCCCGGCAACAACGGCGGCGACGCGCTCGAAGCAGCGGCCAACCTGGCCGACAGCGGCGTCGACGCCACCGTCCTCTACCAGCCGGGCCAGCGCGAGAGCTCCGACGAGGCCCAGACAGCCCACGAGCGCGCCAGGAGCGGCACCGTCGGCTTCATCGACATGCTGCCGCCAAGCGGCAACTGGGGCTTGGTGGTGGACGGCCTCTTCGGCATCGGCCTGGCGCGTCCGATCGAGGGCGACTACCGCGACATGGTGGAGGCGGTCAACGCAATGCGCTGCCCGGTGCTGGCCCTGGACGTGCCGAGCGGGCTGGACGCCGACACCGGCGCCGTCATCGGTCCGGAAGGCGTCGCAGTCCGCGCTACGCACACCATCACTTTCCTGGGCGACAAGCCGGGGCTGCACACGCTCGATGGGCGCGATCACGCGGGGCACGTGCGGGTGGAGATGCTGGGCGTCGGCACGGAGCTGCTGCCCTCGCCGTCCGCGCGTCTCGGCACGGCCGAGCTGTTCGCGCATCGCCTTGCCGCGCGGCGCCACAACAGCCACAAGGGCAGCTTCGGCGACGTGGCCGTGGTCGGCGGCGCCCATGGCATGGCGGGTGCGCCGGTGCTGGCCGCGCGCGGCGCCCTCCACGCCGGCGCGGGCCGGGTCTTCGTCGCCATGCTGGATTCCAGCCCGGGCTACGACAGCGTCCACCCGGAGCTGATGTTCCGCCAGGCCGACGGTGTCGACCTCACCGGCCGCACCCTCGTCATCGGCCCCGGCATGGGCGACTCCGCCGGTGCGATGCGCCTGCTGGCCAAGGCGCTCGACAGCGACAGCCCCCTCCTGATCGACGCCGACGCCCTCAACCTGATCGGCGCCAGCCCCGACCTGCTGGCGCGCCTGGCCGGCCGCGGCGCCCCGAGCGTATTGACGCCGCATCCCCTGGAAGCGGCGCGCCTGCTCGGACAGGACACGGGCCTGATCCAGTCCGACCGCCTGGCGGCGGCGCGCGAGATCGCCCTGCGCACGCGTGCGACCGTGATCCTGAAGGGTTCGGGCTCCGTGATTGCGCAGCCGGACGGCGCGATCGTGATCAATCCGACCGGGAACGCGGGGCTGGCGACGGCCGGTAGTGGCGACGTGCTCGCGGGGATCTGCGGTGCGCTGCTGGCCCAGGGCTGGCCTGCGTGGGAAGCAGCGATCGGCGCGGCCTGGATCCATGGGGCGGCGGCGGACCTGCTGGTCGCCCATGGCATCGGCCCGATCGGGATGACGGCCGGAGAGCTGCCCGCGGCGGCGCGGGCCGTGCTCAATCTGCTGGTGGCGGAAGTGTCCTAGCGCGTCAAGCCAGCCGGCCTGCCGCGATCGTGATGGTGCGGCCGCAGCGCGCCGCCATCGCCGGATCGTGCGTGACGAGCACCAGGGTCGAACCCCGTTCGCGGTTCAGTTCGAACATCAGCTGGATCACGGATTCGCCGGTCGCCGCATCCAGGCTGCCGGTCGGTTCGTCCGCGAACAGCAGCGGCGGTTCGGTGACGAAGGCCCGCGCCAGGGCGACGCGCTGCTGTTCGCCGCCCGACAGGTATTTCGGATAGTGCTTCAGGCGGCTCGACAGTCCGACCCGTCCCAGCATGGCCTCGGCCCTGGTGCGCGCATCCGGATCGCCGCGCAGTTCCAGCGGCAGCATCACGTTTTCGACGGCATTCAGGTGGGCGAGCAGCTGGAAGGACTGGAACACGAAACCGAGCTTGGCCTTGCGGAACGCCGCGCGGCCGTCCTCGTCGAGGGCGAAGATGTCGGTACCGTCGAGCAGGACCTTGCCCTCGCTCGGCGTGTCGAGGCCGGCCAGCAGGCCGAGCAGGGTCGACTTGCCCGACCCGGAAGCGCCGACGAGCGCGAGCGTCTCGGCCGCTTGCACGGTAAAATCGATGTTTTGCAGGATGGTGAGTTCGCCGCTGGCATCCGCCACCCGCTTCGACAGGCCGCTGACGACGATCGCCGGCGGCCGGGCAGACTCAGTCACCGCACCATTCTTGAACACCTCGGGGTTATCGCGCATGCTGCTTCTTCGTCGTCTTAAAAAGTTGTCCGTCATCGTATTGCTGACGCTGGCCGCGTCCGCGAGCGCCTATTCTGCACCAAAAACCGTACTCGTGGTGGGCGACAGTCTCTCGGCCGAGTATGGCATCACCCGCGGCACGGGCTGGGTCGCCCTGCTCGAGCGCAAGCTCAAGCAGGAGAAGATCGCCGCCAACATCGTCAACGCCAGCATCAGCGGCGAGACGACGATCGGCGGGCGCACCCGCATGCCCGCCCTGCTGGACCAGCACAAGCCCCACATCGTCGTCATCGAACTGGGGGCCAACGACGGCCTGCGCGGCCTGCCGGTGGCCTCGGCCGAGAGCAATCTGCGCGCGATGGTGAGCATGGCGCAGCAGAAGAAAGCCAAGGTCATGCTGGTCGGGATGCGCATGCCGCCGAACTACGGCCGCGCCTATACGGAGAGCTTCTTCAATATGTTCAAAAAGGTCTCGAGCGAGACCAAGTCGCCGCTGGTGCCCTTCATGCTGGAAGGCGTGGCCGACAAGCCCAGCCTGTTCCAGCAGGACCGCCTGCACCCGCTGGCCACTGCCCATCCCATCATCCTGAACAATATCTGGCCGACTTTCTCGGGCCTCGTGAAGAAATAATGAAATACCCTGCCGTCCTCAGTTTTGCCGACATCCTCCCCATGCTGGATGCGTTCGACACCATCATCGACGCGCGCAGCGAGTCCGAGTACGCGCTCGACCGCATCCCCGGCGCGATCAACGCCCCGGTGCTGGACGACGCCCAGCGCATCCGGGTCGGCACGCTGTACAAGCAAACCGGCCCCTTCGAAGCCAAGCGCGTGGGCGCGCCGCTGGTGGCGGCGAATATCGCGCGCCATATCGAAACCCTCTGGGGTGAAAAACCGCGCGAATGGAAACCCCTCGTGTATTGCTGGCGCGGCGGAAACCGCAGCGGCTCGATGGCCCACATCCTGGCGAAGATCGGCTGGCCGGTGGTGCAGCTCGACGGCGGCTACAAGGCCTACCGCGCCCACGTTGCCAGCAGCCTCGAGAACCCGCCCGAGCTCGATTTCCGCGTCGTCTGCGGCACCACGGGCAGCGGCAAGAGCCGCCTGCTCGAAACCTTGAGCGGCATCGGCGCCCAGGTCCTCGACCTCGAGAAGCTGGCCGCGCACCGCGGCTCCGTGCTGGGCCACCTGCCGAACGAGCCGCAGCCCACCCAGAAGTGGTTCGAAAGCCAGATCTGGGACCTGCTGCGCCGCTTCGACCCGGCCCGGCCCGTGTTCGTCGAATCCGAGAGCAAGAAGGTCGGCAACCTGCGCGTGCCGGAAGCCGTCATGGCGCGCATGCGCGCCTCGCCCTGCATCGCCCTGTCGCTCTCGCGCGCGAACCGCGTGCGCCTCCTGATGGAGGATTACGAGCACTTCTGCGCCGATCCCTCGGCCCTGAACGGGCAGCTCGATCACCTGGTGCAGCTGCATGGACGGGACAGGATCACCGCATGGCAGGACATGGCCAACAACGGCGCGATGCCGGAACTGGTGGACCAGCTCCTGGAACAGCACTACGACCCGGCCTACCTGCGCTCGATCGACCGCAACTTCGTGCAGTACCCGGAGGCGGCGACGCTGGAGCTGGACGACATTTCGAAGGGCGATTTCGAAGCGGCGGCGCGCAAGCTGCACGCCGCTTGAGGAACCGGTCCGCCTTCCATCACCGCCAATGCTTTAGGGCAGCCAGCATTCGCGCTTGCGCAGCCGGGCCAGCGGCGTGCCGGTCAGCGCATTGAAGGAGCGGCGGCAGCCCAGGCAGCGATGACGCTGCAGGCCGCTGGCGAAGCCACAGCGGTGCAAGCGCGCGCAAGCACAATGCGGACATGGCCGGCCTGCCGCGGCGGTTTCGATGAGCGCCAGACACTCGGCCGGGTCGCGGATGCTGTCGATCCACTCGCGCAGCCGGCCAGGTCGGACCTGGACAGTGGCGCCGCGGACAGGCAGGCGAACAATGCGTCGAAGCGCAGGCTTTGCATCGTCACTCCAGCATGAGTTAACTCGACGATACGTGTGACTTGGACAACGCGATCTGGTTCACCTAACAATCGCGAACACAGCCTTCATGTTCGCGTCGCACGGTCGATTCGCCGTCGCACGTGGAACAGCAAAAAGCCCGGCCTGCTCGCGCAGCCGGGCTTTTTCATGTGCCGAGGCGTATTACTGCGCGTCGGTGCGCACGCCCAGCTGCGATGGCGAGACGGTGACCTTGGCCTTGGCCTTGGTCTTGAGCGCTTCGACGTAGTTGTACATCTCGGCCTGGCCCACCAGCTGGCCGATCTGCTGCGCTTCCTGGGTGCGGCGCGCGGTGTCCGGCGCGGCAGGCTGGGAGACCTTGCCGATCCGGTAGACGCCATAACCCTGGCCCGGCACTTCCACGCCCACGTAGGCCGGCAGCTTGCTCACGTCCGCCTTCAGCACGGCGAGGGCCGCGGCGGTGTTGATGGTCGGCTGCTTGGTGCGGGCCACCACGGTCGCTGCGCCGAAGCCGGTGGCGTCGCCGGAAGCCTTCGCGGCGGCCAGCTTCTGCTCGCCGGCGGCGCGCGCCAGGCGGGCCGCTTCTTCCAGGGTCACGCGCTGGCGGATCTGGGCGTCGACGTCAGCCAGCGGACGCTTGGTGGCCGGCTTGAACTCGACCACGCGGCCCGAAATCAGGACGCTCGGCGACACCTCGATGGCTTCGGTGTTGCGCTTGTTCTTGACGGCGTCCACGCCGAAGATCGCGGCCAGGAACTTCTCGTTGCTGTACGGCGCCTGCGCCAGGGCCGGATTCGGCTTGCGGGTCAGGCCGTCCACGGTCTCGATCTTCAGGCCCAGCTTGTCGGCGACGGGCTTGAGGCTCTCCGACTGCTCGTACACCATATTGGTGAAGGTCTCGGCCATCTCCGAATACTTCTTCGACAGCTTCTGCTTCTTCAGGTCGGCCGCGATCTCGTCCTTGGCCGCATCCAGCGGCTTTTGCTGGGCAGGCTTGAGCGCGGTGACCTTGATGACGTGGTAGCCGAATTCCGACTGCACCAGGCCGCTGACTTCGCCTTCCTTGAGCGCGTAGATCGCGTCTTCGACCGGCTTCACGAAAGCGCCTTTTTCGACCACGCCCAGGTCGCCGCCCTGCGCGGCCGAGCCCTGGTCCTGCGATTGTGCCTTGGCAATCTCGGCGAAGTTGGCCGGGTTCTTGCGAACCTCCGCCAGCACGCTTTCGGCCTTGGCCTTGGCGGCCGCCTGCTCGGCCGGCTTGGCGTCGCGCGCCAGGTTGATCAGGATGTGGCTCGCGGTGCGCTGCTCCGGCGTGGTGTAGGACTTGAGGTTTTTGTTGTAGTAGTCCGTGACTTCGGCATCGCTCACCTGTACCTGGCTCGCGACCGCTTCCGCATCGAACAGGACGTACTCGGCCTTCACCTGCTCCGGGATGGTGAACAGCTGGGCGTTCTTGTCGTAATAGGCCTTGACCATCGCGTCGGTAACTTTTACCTGCGGCAGGTACTGGGCGATCGGGAACACGAGTTCCTGCACTTCGCGTTCCTGGTCGTTGATGTCCGACAGGCGGGTGGCGACGGTGCGCGGCGCGAAGGCGGTCTGCTGGATCGAGCCGGCCAGCTGCTGCACCGTCAGGTCGCGGCGCAGGCGCTGGTCGTACATCGCCGGGGTCAGGCCCTGGGCGGCCAGCAGGGACTTGTACTGCTCCATGTCGAAGCTGCCGTCCGGCTTGCGCAGGCCGGGGATGTCGGCGATCTGCTTGGCGATGGCGGCGTCGCCCACGGTCATGTGGCTGGCCGCGATCTCGGCGTTGATGGCGCGTTCGGCGACCAGGTTGTTCAGGATGGCCTGCTTGGCTTCCGGGGTCTCGAACATCTTCTGGTCGAACTGCGGGCCCATCATCTGGCGCGCCTGGTCGATCTGGCGGCGCTGGGCTTCTTCCCATTCCTGCTGGGTGACCTTCTGGCCGGCCACGGTCGCCACGCCGGAGGCGGCATCGCCGCGGTCCTGGTAGCTCTCGAGACCAACTAACACGAACGACGGCACGATGATCACGAGCAGCAGCCCCTGCATCACGCGCTTGTTGTTACGGACAAAATCAAACATGGTCAGCCATTCAAGGTTGAAAATGCTTTAACAGCACAGGTTAAAAAAAAAGGCGAACTCGCGTTCGCCTCTTCTCGTTTCCCGAGGCCTTTGCAGACTTCGGATCTTACTGAATTCTGGCGGAGCGGACGGGGCTCGCCCTCGTTCCGCGGGCCGCGGATTGCCTTGCAAGTCAATCCCTTCTCGCCCAAGCCGCGTTCCCCGCAGGGGGAACACTACTTTCCTACATGTTCTGGCGGAGCGGACGGGGCTCGAACCCGCGACCCCCGGCGTGACAGGCCGGTATTCTAACCAACTGAACTACCGCTCCAGAATAATGTTGTGGATGTTGGCGGAGCGGACGGGGCTCGAACCCGCGACCCCCGGCGTGACAGGCCGGTATTCTAACCAACTGAACTACCGCTCCAACAAGCATTCACTACACAATTTTCACTGCGTCGCATTACCTTTGCAGGTAGTGCCCTCTGCATGTCACTGCAGAGAAGGCATTAGTTTACAGCATCTTTCAGAGCTTTACCAGCCTTAAATTTCGGAACCTTCGCAGCTTTAATCTTGATCGGTTCCTTGGTGCGCGGATCGCGGCCGGTACGCGCGGCGCGCTCGCCCACGGTGAAGGTGCCGAAGCCCACCAGCGTGACGCTGTCGTTCTTCTTCAGGGACTCGGTCACGGCTGCGATCATCGCGTCGAGAGCACGCGTCGCCGAGGCCTTGGTGATGTCCGCGGACTTCGCGATTTCTTCGATCAGTTCTGTCTTGTTCACTTCTCAACCCTCGTGTGTTCGTTTGACGCCGCGGCGCCTACTTGCAAAAGTGCAAGCGCGTATTAAACAAGGGCAACATTGGTATGTCAAGCAACACGCGTCGAGGGTGGCGTCGGGTTGTACCCATGCCTCGCAGGGTGGAAGAAAAACAGGCGCCCGAGGGCGCCTGTTTGGTGAAGCGTGTCAGCGGTTCAGTGCTTGACCACGTCGGTCGAGCCGTCCGCAGCCGCACCTGCGGCCGGCGCCACGGCAACGCTTGCCGGCACGTCAGCCAGGGCCTCCGGCTGGCGCTCCAGCGCCACTTCGAGCACCTTCTCGATCCAGCGCACCGGCACGATCTCGAGCTTGTTCTTGACGTTGTCCGGAATGTCGGCCAGGTCCTTCACGTTCTGCTCGGGGATCAGGACCGTCTTGATGCCGCCGCGATGCGCCGCCAGCAGCTTCTCCTTCAGGCCGCCAATCGGCAGGACTTCGCCGCGCAGCGTGATCTCGCCCGTCATCGCCACGTCGGCGCGCACCGGGATGCCGGTGAAGGCCGAGACCAGGGCGGTGGTCATGCCGATACCGGCCGACGGACCATCCTTCGGCGTCGCGCCTTCCGGCACGTGGATGTGGATGTCGGTCTTCTCGAAGGTCTCCGCCTTGATGCCGAAGCGCTGTGCGCGCGAACGGACCACGGTGCGGGCCGCTTCGATCGATTCCTTCATCACGTCGCCCAGGGTGCCGGTGCGGATGATGGCGCCCTTGCCCGGCACGTTGACGGCTTCGATCGTGAGCAGGTCGCCGCCGACTTCGGTCCAGGCCAGACCCACCACCTGGCCGATCTGGTTTTCCTTCTCGGCCACGCCGAAGTCGTAGCGGCGCACGCCCAGGAATTTATCCAGATTCTTGGCGTTGACCAGGATGCGCTTCTCGGATTTCGTCAGCAGCAGCATCTTGACGACCTTGCGGCAGATCTTCGAGATCTCGCGCTCGAGCGAACGCACGCCCGCTTCACGGGTGTAGTAGCGGATGATGTCGCGGATCGCCGATTCCTCGACCTTGATCTCGCCTTCCTTCAGGCCATTGTTCTTGATCTGCTTCGGCAGCAGGTAGCGCTGCGCGATGCTGGTCTTCTCGTCTTCGGTGTAACCCGACAGGCGGATCACTTCCATCCGGTCCAGCAGCGCCGGCGGGATGTTGAAGGAGTTCGAGGTCGCCACGAACATCACGTCCGACAGGTCGAAGTCGACTTCGACGTAGTGGTCGCTGAAGGTGTGGTTCTGCGCCGGGTCCAGCACCTCGAGCAACGCCGAGCTCGGATCGCCGCGGAAGTCCGCGCCCATCTTGTCGATCTCGTCGAGCAGGAACAGCGGGTTGCGCACGCCGACCTTGGCCAGCGACTGCAGCACCTTGCCCGGCATCGAGCCGATATAGGTACGGCGGTGGCCGCGGATCTCGGCCTCGTCGCGCACGCCGCCGAGCGCCATGCGCACGTACTTGCGGTTGGTGGCGCGGGCGATCGATTCGCCCAGCGAGGTCTTACCCACGCCCGGAGGACCGACGAAGCACAGGATCGGGGCCTTCAGCTTGTCGACACGCTGTTGCACCGCGAGGTACTCGAGGATGCGTTCCTTGATCTTGTCGAGGCCGTAGTGGTCGGCTTCCAGCACTTGCTGGGCCTTTTCCAGGTCAATGGTGACCTTGGACTTTTTCTTCCACGGCAGACCGACCAGGGTGTCGATGTAGTTGCGCACGACGGTGGCTTCGGCCGACATCGGCGACATCAGCTTGAGCTTCTTGATCTCGGCCTGCGCCTTTTCCAGGGCCTCCTTCGGCATCTTGGCGGCGATCACCTTCTTCTCGAGCTCTTCGATGTCGGCGCCTTCTTCGCCTTCACCCAGCTCTTTCTGGATGGCCTTGACCTGTTCGTTCAGGTAGTACTCGCGCTGCGATTTTTCCATCTGGCGCTTGACGCGGCCGCGGATGCGCTTCTCGACCTGCAGGATGTCGAGTTCGCCTTCGAGCTGGCCGAGCAGGTGCTCGAGGCGCTTGGCGACGTTGAAGATCTCGAGGATGACCTGCTTCTGCTCGAGCTTGAGCGGCAGATGCGCGGCGACGGTGTCGGCCAGGCGGCCGGCGTCGTCGATGCCCGCCAGCGAGGCGAGGATCTCCGGCGGGATCTTCTTGTTGAGTTTGACGTACTGGTCGAACTGCTGGACGATGGCGCGGCGCATGGCCTCGACTTCGGAATCGTCGCCGATTTCCGACGCCACCGGGGTCAGCTCGGCGGTGAAGTGGGTCGCGCCATCGGTGATGTGGTCGATGCGCGCGCGCTGGGCGCCCTCCACCAGCACCTTCACGGTGCCGTCGGGGAGCTTGAGCATCTGCAGAATATTGGCCACGCAGCCGATCTCGTAGATGTCTGCGGCGGATGGTTCGTCCTTGGCGGCGGCCTTCTGGGCGGCCAGCATGATGCTCTTGCCCTGCTCCATCGCGGCTTCCAGGGCCTTGATGGATTTCGGACGGCCGACGAACAGAGGTATCACCATATGCGGGAACACGACCACGTCGCGCAGCGGCAGGAGGGGCAGCGTCGTTTGCTCGGTTAATTTCGAAGTTGTCATGGCGTACCTTATAAAAGCGTGTTGCTGAACTTGGGCGCTCGCAGCCTGAATCTCAAGACCGCTGCGAAAATATTTTCTTCAAGTAAAAGAATACCAATTTCCAGAAAATATACCCGTTCCAATAAAAATCGCATTTTCAAAAGAAAAAGCCACCGCACGAGCGAACCCGCGAGTGGCTTTTCGATTGAAGCCTACGTCTTTTATTGAAGTAAATTGTACCTTCAAGAATCCGTACGGCAAGACTTTTGTTGCAAGCGCGCAGGGCTTTTTTAATTTTCCCCGGAAGCTTTTGGCGTTTCGCTGTAAATCAGCAAAGGTTTTGCGCCATTCGTGATCGTATTTTCATCAACAACGACCTTCACGACGTTTTGCTGGCTTGGCAGCTCGTACATCACGTCCAGCAGCGCGTGCTCGAGGATCGAGCGCAGGCCGCGGGCGCCGGTCTTGCGGGCCAGGGCCTTGCGCGCGATCGCGTGCAGGGCCGCAGGACGTATTTCGAGTTCGGCGCCTTCCATTTCAAGCAGCTTCGAGTATTGCTTGATCAAAGCATTCTTGGGCTCGATCAGGATCTGGATCAGCGCCTCTTCGGTCAGCTCGTTCAGGGTGGCGACGACCGGCAGGCGGCCGACCAGCTCGGGAATCAGGCCGAACTTGATCAGGTCTTCCGGCTCGGCGTCCATCATGATCTCGCTGGCCGCGCGCTGGGTCTGGCTCTTGACCGTGGCCGCGAAGCCGATGCCGCTCTTTTCCGAACGGTTCTGGATGATCTTCGCCAGGCCGTCGAAAGCGCCGCCGCAGATGAACATGATGTTGGTCGTGTCGATCTGGACGAAATCCTGGTTCGGATGCTTGCGGCCGCCCTGCGGAGGCACCGAGGCCATGGTGCCCTCGATCAGCTTCAGCAGCGCCTGCTGCACGCCCTCGCCCGAGACGTCGCGGGTGATCGACGGGTTGTCGGACTTGCGCGAGATCTTGTCGATCTCGTCGATGTAAACGATGCCGCGCTGGGCCTTCTCGACTTCGTAGTTGCAGCTTTGCAGCAGCTTCTGGATGATGTTCTCGACGTCCTCGCCGACATAGCCGGCTTCGGTCAGCGTGGTCGCGTCGGCGATCACGAAGGGAACGTTGAGCATGCGCGCCAGGGTCTGGGCCAGCAGGGTCTTGCCGGAACCGGTCGGGCCGACGAGCAGGATGTTGCTCTTGGCCAGTTCGACGTCGTCCTTCTTGCCCAGGTGCTTGAGGCGCTTGTAATGGTTGTACACCGCCACCGACAGGATGCGCTTGGCCGTCTGCTGGCCGATCACGTACTGGTCGAGCAGTTCGGTGATTTCGTGCGGCGTCGGCAGGTCGGACTTCGCGCCCGCCACCGACTCGACGTTGGAGGTCTCGTCGCGGATGATGTCGTTGCACAAATCGATGCACTCATCGCAGATGAACACCGACGGGCCCGCGATCAGCTTTTTGACTTCGTGCTGGCTTTTTCCGCAGAAAGAGCAGTACAGAAGTTTTTCGCCGCTGGAGGATTTTTTGTCAGACATGGGGCAGGTTATCTAATAAGTTGCTTGAATATAACGCTAATACGAGCACGCAACAAGTGCGCACACGAACATGCTACCCGAAATAAAAACGAAACGCCCGAACACGTTTTGCGCCCGGGCGTTTTTTGGCAACACCTTTGACGGCGTCGCAACGCTGTGCCGAATAGTCTGCGTTATGCGCGGTTGGTCAGCACGCGGTCGATCATGCCGTACTCGACGGCCTCTTCCGCCGACATGAAGCGGTCGCGGTCGGTGTCGCGGTGGATCTGCTCGATGCTCTGGCCGGTGTTGTCGGCCATGATGCGCGCCAGGCGCTCACGCAGGTACAGGATTTCCTTGGCCTGGATCTCGATGTCCGAAGCCATGCCCTGGGAACCGCCGGACGGCTGGTGGATCATCACGCGCGAGTTCGGCAGCGAGAAACGCTTGCCCTTGGCGCCGGCGGCCAGCAGGAAGGCGCCCATCGAAGCAGCCAGGCCGGTGCACAGGGTGGAGACGTCCGGCTTGATGAAGTTCATCGTGTCGAAGATCGCCAGGCCCGCCGAGACCGAACCGCCCGGCGAGTTGATGTACAGCGAGATGTCCTTGTCCGGATTCTCGCTCTCCAGGAACAGCAGCTGGGCCACGATGAGGTTGGCCATCTGGTCGTTGACAGGGCCGACCAGGAAGATCACGCGCTCTTTGAGGAGGCGCGAGTAGATGTCATAGGCGCGCTCGCCGCGGCCGCTCTGTTCGACCACCATCGGCACGAGGCCGAGTGCTTGGGTATCCAATGCCGGATTACGAATCATACCTGTCTCGTTCCTTGTAAAAATGGGTTGAGAAAAACCAAGCTACAGACACGTAGGGTGGGCGGCTCCGCCGCCCACGCGTTCAATCCGACGATGCGATTCGACGCCGCATCCTTCAGCTGAACGCGTGGGCAGGAGACCTGCCCACCCTACGATAAACCGGATCCCTCACGGGATGGGTTTTCTTAACCCTGTGGGTTGCCACCCATCAGTTCATCGAAAGCGATTGTCTTGGTGCCGACCTTCGCCTTGCCGAGGACATAGTTAACGACGTTTTCTTCCAATACAAGAGCCTCCACTTCGGCCAGGCGGCGACGGTCGCTGTAATAGTACTTCAGGACTTCTTTCGGGTCTTCGTAGCTCTGCGAGAAGTCTTCGATCTGGGCTTTCACCTGGTCCTGGGTCGCTTCCAGCTTGTTGTCAGCCA
The DNA here is from genome assembly GCF_050586525.1 of Massilia sp. BKSP1R2A-1. NCBI lineage: Bacteria > Pseudomonadati > Pseudomonadota > Betaproteobacteria > Burkholderiales > Oxalobacteraceae > Massilia > Massilia sp. BKSP1R2A-1. Next base: position 292,133 of record NZ_JBOBRE010000005.1, read on the forward strand.
CCAGCTGCGACAGGATCAGGCCCAGGCGCACGCGGCGCTCGGCCTTGTCGGCGAACATCTCGGCCGGGAACGGCATCGCCTTGACATCCATGCCACGCTGCATCATGTCCTGGCGGGTCATCTCGGCCAGGCGCTCCGAATCCTGCTGGATCATTGCCTTCGGCACTTCCAGCTCGGTCGACTTGACCAGGGCGTCCATCACGGCGTCCTTGTTGCGGGCCTTGATGCGGGCGTTGACTTCACGCTCCAGGTTGGTCTTGATGTCGGCGCGCATCTTCTCGATGGAACCGTCTTCGATGCCCAGCGACTTGGCGAACTCGGCGTCGACTTCCGGCATGTGCGCCCACTCGAGGTTCTTCAGGGTGATGGTGAACTCGGCGGTCTTGCCGGCCACATCTTTACCATGGTAGTCCTCTGGGAAAGGCAGCGGGAAGGTCTTGCTCTCGCCGACTTTCAGGCCGACGGTCGCGGCTTCGAATTCCGGCAGCATGCGGCCTTCGCCCAGCACGAAGGGGTAGTTTTCGGCCTTGCCGCCGGCGAATTCCTCGCCGTCGATCTTGCCGACGAAGTCGACGGTCACGCGGTCGCCGTTGGCAGCCACGGCTTCGCCGCCGGTGCCGTGCTCGCCTGCCTCACCCTTGGTGTGGTAGTGCACGCGCTGCTTGCGCAGGATGTCGATGGTCTTGTCGATTTCAGCGTCCGACACCTCGGCCGACACGGTTTCGATGTCCACGTTGGCCAGGTCGCCGATCACGACGTCCGGGTAGACTTCGAAGGTCGCGTCGAAGGCCAGCGTGCCTTCCGGCGCATCCTGCTTCGGTTCGATTTTCGGGAAGCCGGCAACGCGCAGCTGGTTCTCGTTGGCTGCTGCGTTGAACGCGCGGCCGACCTTGTCGTTCAGCACGTCCGATTCGATCTGGTAGCCGTATTGCGCCGCGACCATCTTGAGCGGCACCTTGCCCGGACGGAAGCCCGGAGCCTTTGCCGTCTTGGCCTGCTGCTTGAGGCGCTTTTCGACCTCCGTACGGACGTCAGCTACCGGAAAAGAGATCGTCAAGCGACGCTCGAGTTTACCCAGGGTTTCGACTGCAGTTGCCATTATAAAAATCGTCCAAAAAAATAATTATTCGTGGTGCGAGGAGGGGGACTCGAACCCCCACACCATTGCTGGCGTCAGGACCTAAACCTGGTGCGTCTACCAATTTCGCCATCCTCGCGCAGGATTGCATTTTCTGCCACAAAAACAAAGGGCGCCCGACAGTGAAACCGGCCGCCCTGCACTCCTCTGTTTAGGGGCTACAACTTCAAACGAATATTTTACTGGATTTTCTGTCACTATTGGGCGTTTTTTGCTGGGCGTGCCGGAGCTCAGGCTCATCTATATAGGTGGGGAGTGGCTTATCCATATGCATGGTCTGGCTGGACGCTTGGGCGCGGGAGCGCCCAAGCGTCCAACTACCCGGCCCAATCACGCGACCTTGGCCCCAACCGGCTTCTTCACCCGGAACCACGCCGCATACAACGCCGGCAGGAACAGCAGGGTCAGGGCCGTCGCCACCAGCAGGCCGCCCATGATCGCCACCGCCATCGGCCCCCAGAACACCGAGCGCGACAGCGGGATCATGGCCAGCGCCGCGGCGGCCGCCGTCAGCAGGATCGGGCGGCAGCGGCGTACCGCCGCCTCGACGATCGCATCCCAGGCTTCCGCCCCGGCCGCGATGTCCTGCTCGATCTGGTCCACCAGGATGACCGAATTGCGGATGATCATGCCGAACAGGGCGATCACGCCCAGGTTGGCGACGAAGCCGAAGGGACGGTCGAACACCAGGAGGGCCATGGCGGCGCCGGCGATGCCCAGCGGCCCGGTGAGGAAGACCAGCAGCGCGCGCGAGAAGCTGTGCAGCTGCAGCATCAAGAGGGTGAACACGATGAACAGCACCAGCGGCACGTTCGCCATGATCGAGGCTTCCGCATCCGAGCTGTCGGCCGCGGCGCCTTCCACCTTGACGCGGTAGCCGGCCGGCAGCTTGGCCCGTATGTCGGCGAGCTTTTCGTCGACCTGGGCGGTGACGGTCGGCCCCTGGAGGCCGGCGACGACGTCGGACTGGACCATGATCGCCCACTCGCGCCCTTCGCGCCAGACCACGCCCGGCTCCCACACGAACTGCACCCGCGCCACCTGCCCGATCGGCACGGCGCCGCCGCCGCTGGTGGGCACCAGGGCTTCGGACAGACGGGTGATGGTCGAGCGCTCCTCGACCGGCTGGCGCACCACGATGTCGATCAGGCGGTTGGTTTCGCGGAACTGGCCCACCGGGGTGCCGGTAAGCGTCGTGTTCACCACGCGGCGCACCGCCTGCGAGGTCACGCCCAGCGCGCGCAGCTTGTCCTGGTCGAGGTCCAGGCGCAGCACCTTGACCGCCTCGTTCCAGTTGTCGTTCACACCGACGGTGTTCTGGTTGGCGCGCATGACGTCCTTGACCCCGTCGGCCACCTTGCGCACGATGCCGATGTCCGGGCCCAGCACCTGGAACTGCACCGGATAGGCCACCGGCGGACCGTTGGCCAGCAGCTTCACGCGGCCGCGCACCTCGGGAAAATCGTTGCGGAAGGCTTCCTCGATGGTCAGGCGCAGCCTGTCGCGCGCCTTGGCGTCGACGGGCAGCACGACCAGCTGCGACACGTTCGACTGCGGGAAGATCTGGTCCAGCGGCAGGTAGAAGCGCGGGCTGCCGGTGCCGACATAGCTCGTCACGCTCTGCACGCCCTGCTGCTTCGCAAGGAAGGCCTCGAAGCGCTTCACGGTCGCCTCGTTGGCAGTGAAACTGGTGCCTTCGGGCGACCACATCTCGACCATCAGCTCGGGACGGCTGGAATCGGGGAAGAACTGCTTCTCGATGAAGTTGAAGCCGAAGACGCCCAGCGCGAACACGCCCAGGCTCAGCACGATGGTGGTCTTGCGCCATTCGACGCAGCGGTCGACCAGGCGGCGGAAGCGCTCGTAGGCCGGGCTGTCGAACACGTCGTGCGAGGATTCCCCTTGGGCGTGCGGCTTCACCTTCAGCAGCACGTAGCCGATATAGGGCGTGAACACCACCGCCGCCACCCAGGAAATGAGCAGGGCCAGCGCGTTCACCGAGAACATCGTGAAGGTGTATTCGCCGGCCGCCGACTTGGCCAGGCCGATCGGCAGGAAGCCGGCCGCCGTGATCAGGGTCCCCGTCAGCATCGGGATCGCCGTGGAAGTGTAGGCGAAGGTGGCGGCCTCGAAGCGCGACATGCCCTCCTCCATCTTCCGCACCATCATCTCGACCGCGATGATGGCGTCGTCCACCAGCAGGCCCAGGGCGATGATCAGGGCGCCCAGCGAAATCTTGTGCAGCGAGATGTCGAACACCCGCATGAAGAGGAAGGTGATCGCCAGCACCAGCGGAATGGTCAGGGCCACCACCAGGCCCGGCCGCACGTCGATGCGCAGCTTCGGCTTGGTGTGCAGGCCCAGCGCGATGAAGGACACGGCCAGCACGATGATGACCGCCTCGGCCAGCACCTTGACGAACTCGTTGACCGAGGCCGTGACGGCCTGCGGCTGGTTGGCCACCCTTTCCAGTTCGATGCCGACCGGGAGCTGGGCGCGGACCGACTTCACCGTCGCGTCCAGCCCCTCGCCCAGCTTGATGATGTTGCCGCCCTTCTCCATCGACACGCCCAGGCCGATCACTTCCTTGCCGTTATAGCGCATCTTGTCCTGCGGCGGATCCTGGTAGCCGCGCTTGACGACGGCAAAGTCGCCCAGGCGGAAGGTTGTGTTCCCGGCGCGCAGCTGGAGGTTTTCCAGCAGCTCGGTGGTCTTCAATGCTCCCGTCACGCGCACCTGCAGGTTGTCGGTCGGCGTCACCAGGACGCCGCTGGCCTCGACCCCGTTCTGGGTCGCGATCTGGTTGACGATCTGCTCGAAGGGCACGCCCAGCTGGGCGAATTTCTTGCTCGAGAACTCGATGTAGACCTTCTCCTGCTGCACGCCGAACTGCTCGACTTTCGAGACCAGCGGCACCTTCAGCAGTTGCTGGCGCACGAAGTCGGCGTAGTCGCGCATCTCGGCCTGGGTGAAGCCGTCGCCGGAGATGGCGAAGATGGAACCGTAGGTGTCGCCGAATTCGTCGTTGAAGAAGGGACCGATCACACCCTGCGGCAAGGTGGCGGCCATGTCGCCGACCTTCTTGCGCACCTGGTACCAGGTCGGCGTCGTCTCCGACGGCGGTGTCGATTCGCGGAGTTCCAGCAAAATGGTGGTTTCTCCCGGCTTCGAGAAACTGCGGATCGTCTTGACATACGGCGTCTCCTGCAGCTTCCGCTCCAGCGGGTCGGTCACCTGCTCGGCCATCTGCACGGCGGTCGCGCCCGGCCACACGGCCTTCACCACCATCGCGCGGAAGGTGAAGGGCGGGTCCTCGTCCTGGCCCAGCTGCTGGTAGCTGAGGATGCCGCCGATCAGGAGGGCCGCGATCAGGTAGCGCGTGAGCGGGATGTGTTCCAGCGCCCAGCGCGACAGGTTGAAGCCCTTGATCATTTAGCGTCCCCCTGCGCGCCGCCCACGGCGGCGGCTTCGGTATCGCCGCGGCGCGCGACGTCGGCCGTCAGGATCTTGACCTTCTGGCCGGGTTTCAACAGGTGCACGCCGGCCGTCACCACGGTCTGCCCCGGCTGCACGCCGCCAGCCAGCAGGATGTCGTTGTCGGCCTGGCCGGCCACCTGCACGCGGCGCAGCTGCACCGCGCCGTTCTCCACGACCCACACGCTGGTTGCGCCCTTGTCCTGCACCAGGGCGGTGAGCGGCACGCGCAGGTGCGAGCCATTACCCTTGCCGCTTGCCGCCATGTCGACGGTGGCCGTCATCCCCAGGCGCACCTCGGGATTGGCGGGAATCGACACCTTCACCGTGTACGTGCGCGTGGCCGGGTCGGCCACCGGCGAGACTTCGCGGATCTTGCCGGAGATGGCTTCGTCGCGATTGGCCCACAGGCGCACCTTGACGTCGCTGGCGTTGCGCAGCTGCCCGACGCGGTCTTCGGGAATGCCGATCACCACTTCCTTCTCGTCGGTACGCGCCACGCGCACCACCGGCGCGCCGGCCGCCACCACCTGGCCGACTTCGGCGTCGACCGCCGTCACCACGCCATTCGTGTCCGACTCCAGGTTGGCATAGCCGGCCTGGTTCGACTGGCCGCGGAAGCCCGCGCGCGCCGCGTCCACGTTCGCCTGGGCCGCGCGCAGGGCCGCCTGCTTGGCGTCCAGCACCGCCTGGCTGACGAAGTTCTGGGCGCGCAGGTTCTGGTGGCGCTTGTAGTCGGCCTGGGCCAGGTCGCGCTCGGTCTCGGCGGCGCGCAGGGTGGCCCGGGCCTGGGCCTCGGCCAGGCGCAGGTCCTGCGGGTCGAGGCGCATCAGGACCTGCCCATCCTTGACGTTGGCGCCCACGTCGACCTTGCGCTCGACGATCTTGCCGCCGACCCGGAAGCCCAGGCGCGACTCGTAGCGCGGACGCACGTCGCCCGAGAACTCGACGCGCTCGGCGCCGTCGCCGGCGGCGAGCTTGACGACGCGGACCGGGCGGATGTCTTCGACCTTGGCTTCGTCCTTGCCGCAGCCTGCCAGCAGCAGGAGCAGGAGGGGCGCGGCGCAGGCGGCGCGGACGAAGCGTTGGGGACGGCGGGAAGCAGAATGCGGGAGAGCGGACACGGGGAATCCTTTGCTGGTGGATTTGCTGCGCTAGGGCATTTGTAATCGAGCAATTATAATCATGGAAAGAGCAAAGAATCTGACTTTAGAGTCAACAGTCAAATATGCCCGTCGAGCATTACGAAAACTTCCCGGTCGCATCCTTCCTGCTGCCGCGCCGCCTGGTGCCGGCCGTCGAAGCCATCTACGCTTTCGCCCGCAGCGCCGACGACATCGCCGACGAGGGCGATGCCCTGCCTGCCGAACGGCTCGCCAGCCTGGAACGCTATGGCCGGGAGCTGGACGCCGTCGAACGCGGCGCCATGTCCGCCGACCCGATGTTCGCGCGCCTGTCCCGCGTGGTCGCCGACTACCGGCTGCCGGTGGCGCCGATGCACGACCTGCTGTCGGCCTTCCGCCAGGACGTGGTCACCACCCGCTATGCCGACTATACGCAATTGCTCGACTATTGCCGGCGCTCGGCCAACCCGGTCGGGCGCCTGATGCTGGAACTGTACGATGCCGTCGACGAGCGCAACCTGCGCGATTCGGACGCGATCTGTACTTCCCTGCAGCTCATTAACTTCTGGCAGGACGTTGCGATCGACCTGGCCAAGGGGCGAATCTATATCCCGCAGGAAGACCTGGAACGGCATGCCGTCCTCGAGACCGAGCTCGGCCGCGATCCTTCCAGCCCTGCCTGGCGCACCCTGATGCGCTTCGAGGTCGAGCGGGCGCGGGCCCTGATGCAGAGCGGCGCACCACTGGCCATGCGCCTGCCGGGACGGGTCGGCTGGGAACTGCGCCTGATGATCCAGGGCGGCCTGCGGATCCTGGAAGCGATCGAGAAGGTCGATTACGACGTCTTCGGCCGCCGCCCCACCCTGCAGCCGGCGGACTGGATCGTCGTCGCCTGGCGCGCCATGAAAATGTAGGGCGGTCGGCTGCGCCGACCACCCTGCGGAACCATGGCATCGGCTAAGATAGCGGATTCGCCACCACGGCAGCAAAACTACAAGCAAGAATCACATGTCCCCCGACGAATACTGCCAGCAAAAGACCGCCCAGAGCGGCTCCAGTTTCTACTACAGCTTCCTGTTCCTGCCGCCAGACCGCCGCCGCGCGATCACCGCGCTGTATGCCTTCTGCCGCGAAGTCGACGACACGGTGGACGAGACCAGCGATGCCTCGGTGGCGCGCATCAAGCTGGCCTGGTGGCGTACCGAGGTGTCGAATATGTACAAGGGTTCGCCAACCCACCCGGTGACCCAGGCCCTGCAGCCGCACGTCGCGGCCTACAATCTGGAAGAACAGCACCTGCAGGCCATCGTCGACGGCATGGAGATGGACCTCGACCAGAGCCGCTACCTCGACTACGCCGGCCTGCAGAAGTACTGCTGGCGCGTGGCGGGCGTGGTCGGCATCCTGTCGGCCAGCATTTTCGGATACAGAAATCCACAAACCCTGGCCTATGCCGAGAAGCTGGGCCTGGCCTTCCAGCTCACCAACATCATCCGCGACGTCGGCGACGACGCCCGCAAGGGCCGCATCTACCTGCCGGTCAACGAGCTGCAGCAGTTCAATGTGACGGCGGCCGACATCCTGAATTTCCGCCACAGCGAGAAATTCGAGGCCCTGATGAAGTTCCAGGCCGAGCGCGCCCAGCGCACCTACGACGAGGCGCTGGCCCTGCTGCCGAAGGAAGACCGCCGCGCCCAGCGCCCGGGGCTCATGATGTCGGCCATCTACCGCACCCTGCTCGACGAGATCCAGCGCGACAACTTCCACGTGCTGAACCAGCGCATCTCGCTGACCCCGCTGCGCAAGCTCTGGCTGGCGTGGAAGACCTATGTCCGCACCTGAAGCAGGGGCAAGGGTCGCCGTCGCCGGCGGCGGCTGGGCCGGCTGCGCCGCTGCCGTCGAGCTGGCGCGCGGCGGCAGCCGGGTCACCCTGGTGGAATCGGCCCGATCGCTGGGCGGACGCGCACGCGGGGTCGAGGTCGGGGGGCACATGCTCGACAACGGCCAGCACATCCTGCTGGGCGCCTACGAAGAGACCCTGCGCCTGCTGGTTGAAGTCGGGATCGATCCCGACGCGGCCCTGCTGCGCCTGCCCGTGCAGATGCGCTACCCTTTCCCCGAACAGAGCGGCGGCATGGATTTCGTCGCGCCGCGCTGGCCCGCGCCCTTCCACCTGCTCGCCGCCCTGCTGCGCGCCAGGGGGCTCGCGCGCGCCGACAAGATGGCCCTGGCGCGCTTCAACAGCGCCGCGAAGTGGATGGGCTGGGTGCTGTACAACGATTGCAGCGTGCGAGAGCTGCTCGAGCGCTTCGGCCAGACCCCGCGCCTGAACCGCCTGCTCTGGCATCCCCTGTGCATCGCGGCCCTGAATACGCCGCCGGAACGCGCGTCCGCCAGGGTGTTCCTGGCCGTGCTGCGCGACAGCCTGGGTGCGCGCCGCCGAGCCGCTTCCGACATGCTGCTGCCGCGCCTCGACATGGGCGCCCTGTTCCCGCAGGCCGCCGCGCGCTACGTGGAACGCCACAGCGGGGGCGTGCGGCTGGGCGTCAAGGCCGAAGCCCTGGTCCGCGGCGAGGATGGCTGGCAGCTGACGCTGAACGGGCAGCCTGAAACGTTCGACGCCGTCGTGCTGGCCACCCCGGCCACCGTCAGCGCGGCCCTCCTGGCGCCGCATCCCGAGGCGGCCGCTCTGAGCGAGCAGCTCGGCGGCTTCGGCTACGAGCCGATCGCCACCTGCTACCTGCAGTACGACCCATCGCTGCGCCTGGACCTGCCCTTCTACGCCCTGCTCGACGATCCGGCCCAGGGCCGCTGGGGCCAGTTCGCCTTCGATCGCGGCCAGCTCGATGCGAAGCAGCCAGGACTGCTGGCCGTGGTGGTCAGTGCGGCCGGCGACGCGGCAGGCCTGGGCCAGGACGCGCTGGCGGCGGCGATTGCCGCCCAGCTGGCGCAGGACCTGCGGCGCCCGGAGCTGGCGGCGCCCCAGTGGAGCCGCGTCATTACGGAGAAGCGCGCGACCTTCTCGTGCACCCCGGGCCTGGAGCGGCCCGGCAACGAAACCGCCCTGCCGGGCGTCTTGCTGGCAGGCGACTACACGGCCAGCGACTACCCCGCCACCCTCGAGACGGCGGTGCGCAGCGGCATCGCGGCGGCGACGGCCATCGCTTCCAGCGACACCCTGACCCGCGAAAAGCGCAGCCTGTCGCACGCCGGTGGCCCCGGGACGTCCACTTCCGTACAGTAGCACCATCGATTACATAGTTTTACGGCACGAAATGGACATCATGAACAAGCTACAACTCGGACTGCGCACCCTGGCCTTGCTGGCCCTGGTCATCGCCAGCACCGCCGTGCTGGTCCATCCGGAGCTGATCGGTGGCTCCAGCGCCGGCACGGCCGTGGCGATCGGCAGCATCCCCGTGGTCGCGCACCACTGACACTCAGGAATCCATAGAAGGTCGGCCGCACATGGGCAAACTGGAATATCTCGACGCGCTCAAGCGGGCCATGCACGGCCTGCCGCCGGAGACGCAGGCCAAGACCCTGGCCTGGTACGAGCAGCGTTTCGTGGACGGCGTGGCGGCTGGCCGTAGCGAGGAAAGCATCGCCGAGGAGCTCGGCGACCCGCGCAAGGTCGCGGTGACCCTGCGCGCCAGCACCCACATGGATGCGTTCACCGCAAAAAAGAACCCGGCCAATGCGCTGCGCCTGCTGGTCTCCAGCGCCGGCCTGATCGTGTTCAACCTCTTCATGGCCATCCCCGCGGCGGTCTACGCGGCCCTGCTGGTAACGGTCTACGCTTGCGCGCTGGGCTTCTACGTGTCCGGCATCGCGATCACGGCCAGCGGCCTGGCCGGCGCCAATGAACTCATCCTGAACAATCCCCTGCACCGCATCGAGCGCATGGAAGACGGCAGCGAACGCCGCACCACCACCAATTCGCGCACCCGGGTCGCGATCGGCGACCAGGGCATCCACGTCTACCAGGAAGACCCGCCCAGCCGCGACGAAGCCGAAGCGGAAGGCGACGGCGAGATGGGCCGGTCCGAGCTCGTCATCCGCCGCGCCGAGAAGGTGGCCGACACCGGCATCCAGATCACGACCGACCTGGACAAGGAATCGCGCACCACCCAGACCATCTTCGGCATGTCCATGGTGTGCGGCGGCATCCTGCTGTTCCTGCTCTCGCTGGTGGTGACCAAGTACACCCTCATCGGCCTGAAGCGCTACCTGCGCATGAACCTGTCGCTCTTGAAGGGGACCTGAGATGCGCACCCTCGTCAAAGTCGGTTTCAGCCTCCTGGTGCTGGCCTTCGTGCTGATCGGCCTGAGCTACGGCATGCTGCGCGCGAACGGCGTGGCCGCGGCGGCCGAGGGCCGCCAGCTGAGCCTTGAAACCCGGGAAGTCCCGGCCGGCATCCAGGCCGTGGACCTGAACGGTCCGATCGACCTGACCCTGCGCTACGGCGCCGCGCCCTCGCTCAAGGTGCGCGGCGAATCGCGCCTGCTGGGCAATGTCGACGTCACCAAGGATGGCGAGGTGCTGCACATCGGCATCCGCGGCATGGTGCTGCGCCACCGCCGGCCGCTCGAGGTCGAACTGGTCCTGCCGGGATTGAACAGCGTGACGGTCGACGGCAGCGGCGAAAGCACAGTCAACGGCTTCTCGGGCGAGCGCATCGAAGTGCGCATGGAAGGCCCGGGCAGCCTGCGCTTCAACGGGCGCTTCCGCCAGGTCACGGCCAGCCTGAGCGGCAGCGGCGAAGTGGACCTGAACGGCGGCTCCGGCATCGAGCGCTTCGAAGCGAGCCTCACCGGCTCGGGCAGCATGACCATCGTCGGCAGCGCCCGCGAACTCGCGGCCAGTGCCAGCGGATCGGGCGACCTCGATGCGCGCCACCTGCGGGCGGAAACGGTAAAGGTGAGCCAGAGCGGTTCGGGCAGCAGCACGGTGCAGGCCCGCAATACGGTCACCGCCTCGGTCTCGGGCAGCGGCGACATCGAAGTGCACGGCAATCCGGGCGAGCGCAGCGTCAGCCGCACCGGCACCGGCAGCGTTACTTTCTCAGAATAGAACCATCGAGCCAGGCCAGCGCGTCGCGCCCCGCGGCGCGGCCGCTGCCGAAGCAGGCAGTGAGCAGGTAGCCGCCGGTCGGGGCTTCCCAGTCCACCATCTCTCCCGCCACGAAGACACCCGGCAGCGCGCGCAGCATGCTGCCCTCCAGGGCTTCGAAGCGCACGCCGCCGGCGCTGCTGATCGCTTCGTCGATCGGGCGCGGTCGTTGCAATTCCAGCGGCAGCGCCTTCAACGCCTGCGCCAGCTTATCCGGATCGTTGTAGTCCTCTTTGGACAGGCACTCGTGCAGCAGACCGGCCTTCACGCCCTTGATGCCGAGCCGGCCCTGCAGGTGGCTCGATAGCGAACGCGAGCCGCGCGGGCGCGTCACTTCTTCCAGCACGCGATGGGCGTCCAGGTCCGGCAGCAGGTCGAGCCAGATCGTGGCGCTGCCATCGTGGGCAATCCGGTCGCGCAGCGGCGCCGAGATCGCGTAGATCAAGCTGCCCTCGACGCCGGTCGCCGTGACGACGAACTGGCCCTGGCGGCGCTGCATCGCGCCCTGGCTGTCCTGCCAGGCGATGGCCACGGTGGTGAGCGGGCTGCCGGCGAATTTCTCGCGCATGTGGGCGCTCCAGTCGACATCGAAGCCGCAGTTCGAGGGCTGCAGGGGCGCCACGTCGACCCCATGTTCGGCCAGCAGCGGCGTCCAGGCGCCATCCGAACCGAGCCGCGCCCAGCTGGCGCCGCCGAGTGCCAGGATCGTGGCGCTTGCTGCGACCAGGATCTCGCCATCCGGCGTCGCGATGCGCAGGCGTCCGTCCTGCCAGCCCAGCCAGCGGTGGCGCTGATGGAAGCGCACGCCCGCTTCGCGCAGGCGGTGCAGCCAGGCGCGCAGCAGCGGCGCGGCTTTCATCTCAAGCGGGAAGACCCGGCCCGAGCTGCCCACGAAGGTATCGATGCCGAGCCCATGGATCCAGTCGCGCACGGCCTGCGGGTCGAAACCGTCCAGCCAGCGTGCGACTTCCCGCTCGCGCGCGCCATAGCGGGCGCGGAAGGCCGCGAGGGGCTCGGAATGGGTGATGTTCATGCCGCCCTTCCCGGCCAGCAGGAATTTACGGCCCACCGATGGCATCGCATCGTAGACGTCGACCTGCACGCCGCCCGCGGCCAGGGTCTCGGCCGCCATCAGGCCGGCGGGGCCGCCGCCGATCACGGCGACACGTTGGGGGTGGCGGGACTGCTGGCTCATCGGCGTTCGTGGGGAGGCAAGGGACCGGCATTGTAGTCGAGTTTGCGTCCCAAACAAAAATGTAAAGGGAGCTTGACATGTCAGGTTTCCTTGACTACGATGTCAAGCATACTTTACTTCACGGAGGATGTCATGCACGAAAAACGGGTCGGAAAAGCCTATCTGCGCGAGCTGGTTTCGTCGATCGCGCTCTACATGGTCTTGCTGGTGGCGGCCATCCGCTGGGGCCGGCCGATGGAAGAAGGTGCCTTGCGCACCCTGGTGCTGCTGTCGCCGATGATCGGTTTTTTCGCGGCCCTGTGGGTGATCGCGCGCCACTTCGGCCGCATCGACGAATACCAGCGCATGCGCATGCTCGAGAACGTGGCGCTGGCCGCCGCCCTCACCGCCGGCCTGACCTTCAGCTACGGCTTCCTCGAAACGGCCGGCTATCCGCGCCTTTCGATGTTCACCGTGTGGTGCGTCCTGTGCGGCGCCGTCGGCGTCGTCGGCATCGTGCGCAAGCTGTTAGAGCGATGAACAACCATATCCGCACCCTGCGCGCCGAGCGCGGCTGGAGCCAGGCCGAGCTGGCCGAGATGCTCGACGTCTCGCGCCAGAGCGTGAACGCGATCGAGACCGGCAAGTACGACCCGAGCCTGCCCCTCGCCTTCGCCATCGCCAGACTGTTCCACCTTCCGATCGAATCGATCTTCACCCCAGACCAGGAGTCAGCATGAAAGCCTCGTTGTTGTTCGCAGCATTGTTCGCCGTCGCCGTTCCCGGGGTCGCCCAGGAGGCGCCCGCCCAGCCCAACCGCTTCCTGGCCGCGCTGCCCGCCGCCACCGAACGCTTCGAGATCAAAGGCATGCTCATCGAGCGCCACGGCAGCGGCCCGCGCGCCCTGATCCTGGTGCCGGGGCTGTCCTCCGGCGGCTGGGTGTGGCAGCAGATGGTGCGCGATTTCGCCGCCACCAATACGGTCTACGTCGTGACCTTGCCAGGTTTCGACGGCCGCCCGGCGGTGTCCGGCGACCCCTTCGACAATGCTCGCGACGCGCTGGCCGAGCTGATCGCCTCGCGCAGGCTGGCCAAGCCCGTGATCGTCGGTCACAGCATTGGCGCGACCCTGTCCTATGCGCTGGCGCAGGAATACCCCGACCGTCTCGGCGGCGTGGTCGGCATCGACGGCCTGCCGGTCTTCCCGCGCACGGAAGACCTGGCGCCGGAACAGCGCGCCGCGATGGCCGAGGGGGTGCGCAAGCAGATGGCGGCGCTTGCCGGTCCGTCCTTCGCCGCATCCCAGCAACAATACATGCGCAGCATCGGCATGACCGATATCGGCAAGGCCGACGATGCGGCGAAACTCAGCGCGCGCAGCGATCCGCAGGCGGTCGGCGCCTACGCGGGCGCGGTGATGGGACGCGACCTGCGTCCGGGCATGAACAAGATCACCGTGCCGGTTTTGCTGCTGGCGCCCTACTACGCACCCGACGCGCCCTATCTCGGCAATATCAGCATGCAGGACAAAGTGGCGTATTATCGGGCGCTGATGGGTGAGACGCCGAAGCTGGAAGTGGAAGCCATCGACAAGGCCCGCCACTTCCCGATGATCGACCAGCCCGAGGCGGTGAGCGAGGCCGTCCGCCGTTTCCTGAAGCGCCTGTAAGAACGTCTAGTCCGATATAGGGAGAGAGACCATGCAAAGACTGATCTATTGGAGCGGCCAGTACCTGCTGGCGGCCGGCACGATGTTCGCCCTGCTGGTCGGCATCGACGTGCTGCTGCGCGGCGAAGCGTTTGAAGCGGGCTGGCGCGAGTCCCTGGCCTGGGCCATCGTGTCGAGCGCGATCTTCATCGGCTCGCGCTATTACCGGGCCAGCCGTGGCGCCAGCTGCGCGATGCGCAGCCACCCCGATACCAGGACCTGAAGCTCCACTCCTCCGGGATGCATCAAGACGGGCCCGGGCCGGCAGCGCAGAATACTCTACCGCGCGCCGCCCGGGCCCGTATCCATTTGTAATATCTGCAAGATTCCGCTTGACAATACATGTGAGGGGAATATTCTTGTATCCGCCATAAGGGACGATGGCGCCCGCTCGACGAGGCCGCCACGATTCTGGAAGCAGTCCGTTTCAACATCTTGGAGGATGTGTATGTCGGTAATGACAAGGGCAGCAATGTCCCGTAGGACAGTGCTGGGCGCAATCGCGTCCAGTCCACTCTGGATGCAGTCCGCATGGGCGCAGCCGAACAATCTCAAAATCTCGCACCAGTTCCCCGGCGGCAGTATTTCCGAGGGTGATTTCCGTGACCGCTTGTGCCGCATGTTCGCGGCCGACGTCGAACGCCGCACCCGCGGCGGGCTGAAATTCTCGATCTATCCGGGTTCCAGCCTGATGGGCGCCAACGCCCAGTTCCCCGCGCTCAAGAACGGCTCGCTGGACATGGCCCTGGTGCCCCTGTCCTATGGCGGCGCCGAGGCGCCGGAAGCGAATATCGGCCTGATGCCCGGCCTGGTCACCTCGTACGAGCAGGGTTTCGCCTGGAAGAACGCCGCGGTCGGCAAGGAACTGAGCCGCATCCTGAACGAACAGGGCCTGGTGATCGTCAGCTGGATCTGGCAGGCCGGCGGCGTCGCCTCGCGCAGCAAGCCCTTGCTGCATCCCGAAGACGTGGCCGGCCTGAAGGTACGCGGCGGCTCGCACGAGATGGACCGCCTCTTGACGGATGCCGGCGCGACGGTCGTGAACATGCCGTCCAACGAGATCGCCGCCGCCATGCGCGCCGGGACCCTCGATGCGGCGCTGACCTCCTCGACGTCCCTGATTTCCTTCCGCCTGGCCGAATCGGCTCGCGCCCTGACCACCGCCCGCGGCGGCGCCTACTGGTTCATGTTCGAGCCGCTCCTGATGTCGCGCACCGTCTACGATCGCCTCACGAAACAGCAGCAGGCGGCCGTGATGGCCGTCGGCGCCGAGCTCGAGGCCTTCGCGCTCAAGGCCGCGCGCAACGACGACGCGGCCGTGGCCTCGATTTACGCCAAGGCCGGCGCCCATGTGGTGGACATGAATGCGGAGGCCCTGCGCAAGTGGCAGGCGGTGGCGCGCACCAATGCCTGGCGCGAATTCGGCGAACGCAGTGCGAACTGCGCCAGGCTCTTGGAACTGGCCGAGCAAACGATCGGCTGATTCGTAGGGTGGACGGCTTCGCCGTCCGCGCGTTCAGCCAGCCCGTGGACAGCCATGCCGCATGTTCTCATCGTGTAGTTGAACGCGCGGACGGCAGAGCGTGTTCCAGTCCAGGGGACTGGAACATCCCTACCCGCCCGTCACGGGCGGGAAGAACGCCACTTCGGCGCCTTCGCTCACCGCCGTCTCCGGCCCGCACATCACCTGCTTGCACGCCATGCGCAAGGCGCGCTGCTCGCCGAGCGCCTCTTCCCACACGCCGCCACGCGACACCAGGAGGCTGCGCACAGCGCCGACCGTCGATGCATTCTCCGGCAGCTCGAGCACTTCCTGGCCCGTGCCCACCGCCTCGCGCACGGAGGCAAAATACTTCACGTTGATCTTCATGCTGGTCCTAGTGCTGGAGTTCGGCGAAGGGAATGAAGCGCACCAGGTCGCCCTCGGCGATCGCCTGCCCCGGCGGATTGTCGACCAGGCCGTCGCCCCATACGGTCGAGGTCAGCACGCCCGAGCTCTGGTTGGGGAACAGGTCCAGCCCGCCGGCCGCATTCACCCGCGCCCGCAGGAATTCGTTGCGCCGGTCGGCCTTGGGCAGTGCGAAGTCGGCGCGCATGGTGTAGCCACGCGGCTCCACCGGCCCGGTCGCACCCTGCAGGCGCAGCAGGAAGGGACGAACGAACAGCAGGAAGGTGATAAAGCTCGACACCGGATTGCCCGGCAGGCCGATAAAGAACGCCGAAGCGACTTCGCCGAAGGCCAGCGGCTTGCCCGGCTTGACGGCGATCTGCCACAGGTTCAGCTTCCCTTCCGCTTCCACTGCCGGCTTGATGTGGTCTTCCTCGCCGACCGACACGCCGCCGGAGGTGATGATCAGATCGTGCCCGCGCGCGGCTTCGCGCAGGGTCGCACGCGTGGCTTCCAGCGAATCCGGCACGATGCCGAAGTCGGTGACTTCGCAGCCGAAGTTCTCGAGCAGCGCGCGCAGGGTGTAGCGGTTCGAGTTGTAGATCGCGCCGGGCTTCAAGGGCTCGCCCGGCATGGCCAGCTCGTCGCCAGTGAAGAACACGGCCACGCGCGCGCGGCGGAGCACCGGCAAGGTCGCCAGCCCCACCGAGGCCGCAAGCCCCATTTCCTGGCTGCGCAGGCGGGTGCCGGCCGGCAGGATCACGGCGCCGGCGGACACGTCTTCGCCGATGCGACGGATCCATTCACCCGGGCGCGGCGCATGGCGCACCGTGACGCTGTCGCCCACCAGTTCGCATTGCTCCTGCATGACCACCGCGTCCGCCCCTGGCGGAACCAGCGCACCGGTGAAGATGCGCGCGGCAGTGCCCGGCGCCAGGTAGTCGCCGAGGCTGCCGGCCGGGATGCGCTGGGCCACGTGCAAGGTCGCGCTGCCGCTCTCGCAATCGCTCGCGCGCACCGCGTAGCCGTCCATCGAGGTATTGTCGGCGGACGGCACATCGATGGTCGAGCGCTGCTCGAACGCCAGCACGCGGCCGTTGGCGTCGAGCGTGTTCACCACCTCGCTATCCTGGATCGGGCGCACCGCGTCCAACAGCTGGGTCAGCGCCTCGCGCACCGACAACATGGGCGGCCTCATCGTCACAGCCCCGTGTGCTCGGCGATGTAGGCCTTCATGCCGTCCACCTCGGGGCGCATGACCACGAAGCGCTGCGGCAACGCCTCGATGTTCTCGAAGCCGGCCGGGCGCTCGGCGTCCTGGCCCAGCGCCTCGAGGATGGTCTCGTTGAACTTGGCGGCCAGCGCGGTTTCCAGCACGATCATCGGCACACCAGGCTGCATGTGTTCGCGCGCGACCTTGATGCCGTCGGCCGTGTGGGTGTCGATGGTGATGCCGTAGTCGTCCGCCACGTCGCGGATGGTGGCCAGGCGATCGGGGTGGGTCGACTTGCCCGAGGCGAAACCGTACTGGCCCACCAGTTTCCATTCGTCGCCATCGCTGCCCGGACCGCCGGACAGGTCGAAACCGCCGTGGGTGTCGACTTTCCTGAAGAGCGCATGGGTGCGCTCGGCGTCGCCGCCCACCAGCTCGTACACGAAGCGCTCGAAGTTCGAGGCCTTCGAGATGTCCATCGAGGGGCTGCTGGTGTGATAGGTCTCGGCCGGCTTGCGCACGCGGTAGACGCCGGTGCGGAAGAATTCGTCGAGCACGTCGTTCTCGTTGGTCGCGGCGACCAGCTTGTCGATCGGCAGGCCCATCATGCGGGCGATGTGGCCGGCGCAGATATTGCCGAAGTTCCCCGAGGGGACCGTGAACGACACCTTCTGGTCGTTACTGGTGGTGGCCGCCAGGTAGCCGCGGAAGTAATACACCACCTGCGCGACAACGCGCGCCCAGTTGATCGAGTTGACGGTGCCGATCTTGTGGCGCGCCTTGAAGGACAGGTCGTTGGAGACCGCCTTGACCATGTCCTGGCAGTCGTCGAACACGCCCTCGACCGCGATGTTGAAGATGTTCGGGTCCTGCAGGCTGAACATCTGGGCGGTCTGGAAGGCGCTCATCTTCTTGTGGGGCGAGAGCATGAACACGCGCACGCCGCGCTTGCCGCGCATCGCGTACTCGGCCGCGCTGCCGGTGTCGCCGGAAGTCGCGCCGAAGATGTTCAGCTCGTCGTTGTTCTTTGCAAGCGCATACTCGAACAGATTGCCCAGCAGTTGCATGGCCATGTCCTTGAAGGCCAGGGTCGGGCCATTCGACAGCGCCTGCAGCACCAGCTTGCCCTGCTCCCCGTCTTCCAGCACGCGCAGCGGGGTGATGTCCTCGGCCGATTCGTCGGCGCGTGCATTGCGGTAAACCTCGGGGGTATAGGTCTTCGCGGTCAGGGCGCGCAGGTCTTCGTCGGGGATGTCGGTCGCAAACTTGCGCAGGATCTCGTAGGCCAGTTCGGCGTAGGACAGCTTGCGCCAGGCGTCGAGTTCGGCGCCGCTGACTTGCGGATAGGTCTCGGGGAGATACAGGCCGCCATCCGGAGCGAGGCCGGCTAGCAGGATGTCGGAAAAACGCTGGGGATTGCGTGCTGCGGACGCGCTGGTCGCGCGGGTGGAGACGTAATGCATACGGTAGGAATCCGGTGGGGGCCAATGTTGAACTTTTATTATAGCGCCCAGATGGATCGTATGCTGTGCTGCAAAAAAATCGGTTTGGCTCTCGTAGGGTGGGCCTAGGCGGCCCCGCGGTCCTCCGCCCACGCGTTCACCACCCGCGCGAAGGGACGCAGCACCAATTCTCACCGTGTATTTGAACGCGTGGGCGAAGGATCGCCCACCCTACGGGAACACTCGACTGTACTCAGCAAGCCGCGTGGTTGACAGTCACCACGTGCACGGCCAGGCCGCCGAGCGAGGTTTCCTTGTACTTCACCTGCATGTCCGCGCCGGTCTGGCGCATCGTCTCGATGGCGTTGTCGAGGCTGACGAAGTGGGTGCCGTCGCCCTTCAAGGCCAGCGAGGCGGCGGTGATCGCCTTGATCGCGCCCATGCCGTTGCGCTCGATGCAGGGAATCTGCACCAGGCCGCCGATCGGGTCGCAGGTCATGCCGAGGTGGTGCTCGATGCCGATTTCCGCCGCGTTCTCGATGCGCTCGTTGGAGCCGCCCAGCGCCGCCACCAGGCCGGCCGCCGCCATCGCGCAGGCCACGCCGACCTCGCCCTGGCAGCCGATCTCGGCGCCCGAGATCGAGGCGTTCTTCTTGCACAGCATGCCGATCGCGGCGGAGGTGAGCAGGAAGTCGCGGATGCCCTTGACCGGGTCGCTCGGACGGCAGTCCTCGGCGTAATAGCGCAGCACGGCCGGGATGATGCCCGCCGCGCCGTTGGTCGGCGCCGTGACGACACGGCCGCCGGCAGCATTCTCTTCGTTGACGGCCATCGCATACAGGGTCACGTGGTGCGTCGCATCGTGCGGCAGCTCGTTGACGCGCTTGCCCTCGTTGCAGTGCGCCTGCTTCCACAGCTTGGCCGCGCGGCGCTTGACGTTCAGCCCGCCGGGCAGCTCGCCTTCGGTGACGAGGCCGTGGGCGATACAGTCGTGCATCACCTTCCAGATGCGGTCCAGTCCCGCGTCCAGCTCCGCCTCGCCCATGCGCGCCAGCTCGTTCGCGCGCAGCATGTGCGGGATCGACAGGCCGTGCTCGCGGCCCTGGGCCAGCAGCTCGGCCATCGTGTCGAATGGGAAGGGCACGGTGCTCGTGGGCGCTTCCGCCGTGCGCGCCTGGCTTTCGCCGGCCGCCGTGATGAAGCCGCCGCCCACCGAATAATAGATGCGTTCGATGATACTGCCGTCCGCCAGCTGCAGGATGAACTTCATGCCGTTCGGGTGTTCGGGCAGGGTCGACTGCTTGTGCCAGACCAGGCCGGTTCGGTACTGGAAGGGGACTTCCTTCTGGCCCAGCAGCGTCAACTTGCCGTCCATCTCGGCTTCGGCCAGCTTGTCCTCGACCGTGTCCGGGTCGACGCCCTGCGGCGTCTCGCCCATCAGGCCGAGGATCACGGCTTTATCCGTCGCGTGGCCGACGCCGGTCAGCGCGAGCGAACCATACAGGTGTGCCTCGACGCCCACCGCCTGCTCGAGCGAACCGCACTCCAGCAGGCGCTCTTGCAAAAAACGGCGCGCCGCCACCATCGGGCCCACGGTGTGGGAACTCGACGGGCCGATACCGATCTTGAAAAGATCGAAAACGCTCATATCCATGTGTTGTCTCGACTATCCGGTTTTTATTGTTCTATCCAGGGTCGACGCTCAGGCGGCGATGCCGACGTCGATGTTCTTCAGCATATCGGCGACCATCTCCTCGAGCTTGACGCGCGCCTTCCAGCCCCAGTCGGCACTCGCCCGGCTGTCGTCCAGGCTCTTCGGCCAGGAGTCGGCGATCTGCTGGCGGCTGTCCGGCTTGTAGGCGATCTCGAATTCCGGCAGCGCATTCTTGATGGCGGCCGCCAGTTCGCGCGGGTTGAAGGACACGCCCGCGACGTTGTACGAGGAGCGGATCGCGACGTTCTCCGCGGGTGCATCCATCAGCTCGATGGTGGCGCGGATCGCATCCGGCATGTAGATCATCGGCAGGGTCGTCTCCGGGCCCAGGAAGCACTCGTAGGTCTCGTTTCTGAGCGCCGCGTAGAAGATCGCGATCGCGTAGTCGGTGGTGCCGCCGCCCGGGGGCGACTTGAAGCTGATGATGCCCGGGTAGCGGATCGAACGCACGTCCACGCCGTACTTGCTGTGGTAGTACTCGCACAGGCGCTCGCCGGCCAGTTTGCTGATGCCGTAGATCGAGGTCGGATCCATCACCGCGTACTGCGGGGTGGATTCGGCCGGGGTGTTCGGGCCGAAGGCCGCGATCGAGGAAGGCCAGAAGATTTTCAGGGGCTTGCCCGCTTCACCGCGCTCGCGCGCCACTTCCAGGATGTTCAGCAGGCCGTCCATGTTCAGGGTCCAGGCCTTGAGCGGAGCCTTTTCGCCGGTGGCGGACAGCAGCGCTGCCAGCTGGTAGACCTGGGTGATGCCTTCGCTATCGATCAGCTGGGCGAGACGGTCCTTGTCCAGCACGTCGAGCTGGGTGTAGCGCGCCGCGCCGTAGACGTTGTTGCTGCCGATGTCCGAGGCGATGACGTTCTGCGCGCCGTGCTGCTCCGCCAGGGCGGTGACGAGTTCACTGCCGATCTGGCCATTGGCGCCGATGATGAGGATGCGTTCCATTGTTCTGTTCCGATCTTATTGATTCTTGAGGATGCCCAGCTCTTTGCCGGCTTGTTCGAAGGCCTGGAGCACGGTGTCGAGCTGCTCGCGGGTGTGGGCGGCGGAGAGCTGCACCCGCACGCGCGCCTGCCCCATCGGCACCACCGGGTAGAAGAAGCCCGACAGCAGCACGCCCAGTTCGAACATGCGGGCCGCGAATTTCTGCGCGACCGGCGCCTCGAACAGCATCACCGGCACCACCGGGTGGGTGCCCGGCTTGATGGTGAAGCCGATGCGCTCGATCTCCTTGCGGAAGTAGGCGGTATTCTCGTGCAGGCGGTCGCGCAGCGCGGTCGATTTCGAGATGCGCTCCAGCACGGCGAGGGATGCGCCGGCGATCATCGGGGCCAGGGTGTTCGAGAACAGGTAGGGACGCGACTTCTGGCGCAGGGTCTCGATGACCTCCTTGCGGCCCGAGGTGAAGCCGCCCATCGCGCCGCCCAGGGCCTTGCCGAGGGTGCCGGTGATGATGTCGATCTTGCCGATGACGCCGCAGTGCTCGTGGGTGCCGCGGCCGGTCTTGCCCATGAAGCCCGAGGCATGCGATTCGTCGATCATGGTCAGCGCGCCGTATTTCTCGGCCAGTTCGACGATCTTGTCCAGCTGGGCGATGGTGCCGTCCATCGAGAACACGCCGTCGGTGACGATGATCTTGTGGCGCTTGCCTGCTTCCGTGGCGGCGATCAGCTGCTTCTCCAGGTCCGCCATGTCGTTGTTGGCGTAGCGGTAGCGCGCGGCCTTGCACAGGCGCACGCCGTCGATGATCGAGGCGTGGTTCAGGGCGTCCGAGATGATGGCGTCGTTCTCGTCGAAGAGCGGCTCGAACACGCCGCCGTTGGCATCGAATGCCGCGGCGTACAGGATGGTGTCTTCGGTGCCGAGGAATTCGGAGAGCTTCTGCTCCAGTTCCTTGTGCACGGTCTGGGTGCCGCAGATGAAGCGCACCGAGGACAGGCCGTAGCCGTATTGTTCCAGCGCGGCGGCGGCGGCGTCGCTCGTTTCCCTGTCACCGGACAGGCCCAGGTAGTTGTTGGCGCACATATTGATCAAGGTACGGCCATCCTGGGAGACCACCTCGGAACCCTGGCGCGAAGCGATCACGCGCTCCGGCTTGAAGAGGCCCTCGGTACGCAGCGTCTCGAGTTTCGATTGCAGGCCGCTGTAAAATGCTTGATCGCTCATGTTGTTCCCACTCCCAGGTCTCGGTTGATCGACGCCGGCTTGACCGGCGCTTGGCGGATGTCGTATCGTTGACTCGTTCGATTTAAAAACCAAGTTCTGTATGTCGAACGAAAATTCAATATATTGAATATTACCCCCGGCTAATGAACTTGGCAAGCAAAGCTATAAGCATATTCAGGTCATGACCAAGACTCTAACAAATAACGCTCCACCCGAAGTTGGCGCCACGCTACAGCGGCTGCGCCTGGCCAGGGGCCTGACCCTTGAAGATTTGTCGCGTATCGCGGGGGTGTCCAAGTCGATGCTGTCCCAGATCGAGCGCGAAAAGGCCAATCCCACCATCGCCATCACCTGGCGCCTCGCCAATGCCCTGGGCGTTGAGATTGGCGAGCTGCTCTCGTCCGAGGTGCGGGCCGTGGACCTGATCCGCGTGGTGGACCCGCACGAAACCCCTACCCTGCCCGGCGCGCACGCCGGCTACTCCCTGCGCATCCTGGGCCCGATGGACCTGGCGGGCAAGTACGAATGGTACGAGCTGACCCTGGCGCCTGGCGGCGAGATGGCCTCGCAGGCCCACGATCCGGGGACCAAGGAGCACCTGACCGTCATTACTGGCACGATCGAGCTGGAAGTGGGCACGGAGAAGAAGAAGATCAAGCATGGCGGCACCGCGCGCTATCCGGCGGATTACGACCATGTGATCCGAAATGCCGGCAAAGCAGAAGCGAAAGCGCTCCTAGTCGTAGTACAGCGGTAAGACAAAGCAAAAAACAATCTCGGAGTTCCCATTAATGACCCCAGCCCCTGTCGTTGCACAGATGCAGGAAGAGATATCCAAGTTCTTCAATTGTCATATTGACGAGATTGACCTAGATGGTGGAGGTGGTTCCTGGCCCAAACCAATGGCTTTCGAACTTGGACCGCGCGACTTCCTAGATTTCGCGGAAGCAGATTTGAACGCTGGCATATCCACACATACTCTGGTTAATGCGACTTCTAACCTGAAGCGCGCGGTTGACTGCCAATTAGACCATTTTCTACACGTTCTAAATTTGGATCAGTTTTATCGACGTAAGCGGTTAGGGGTCGACAGAAAGCTAGGCCTGCTTAAGAAGTCTGGAATATTCCGCTCGCGGTCGATTGAGAAACTCAATGCTCTTCGAAATAGACTCGAGCACCACTATGAAGCGCCTGTGCTCGAAGATGTTGAAGTTTACTTTGACTTGGTTGCAGCGTTCGTGAGCGTCGTAGAAGCTGCAATTCCCTTAGCAGGAACGAGCTCTGAGGTCTCTTTTACGCTAATGAACGGCGGGAGGATCGACGGGAAATTCTCGCGTGACGAACCAAGAATGCTTTTGCTATTGGAGCACTCAGAAAGTAGTTATTCACGGACGTTTGAGGCAAATATGTCTTATTCTAAGGACGCGAGTAGTGACCTGGATCGCTTCGCATACCTACTACGCGTACACATGCTTTTACGAAAGTGGTACGACGGGTGCCTAACTGACAGACAGTTTTTGAAAGCGATTGGTACTGCTGAGTGAGCTCACTGAACAGAACATTTTCGGACCGGAATGGGAGCATATGCTGGTTAAGTAAACACTTATCCGCCAATGTAGTCTGACGGCACTGCAGGACAGTATTAAATCCTTCCTAAGATGTAACTTTGATCCAGCCAACCGGTCAAGTGAGCATGTCTACTTCGGGGAGCCAAGCCGTTCTGTATGAACATCGAGCGCTACTCCATTGGATGATTTTCAATTGCAGCGAGCGGCTATTACCAGTGCAGCCAATGTTAGTCGCCCTCCAACTTCACTCAAGCAGCGCTACCGAATAGACCTCAATGGCACGATATCGACCTTGTAGTGCCCATTGATACGACAAACTAATACGGCCACCTGGTTACCCAGGCGGCCGTTCTACTTCAAACTTAGAACTTACTCGCTGCCACCGACCGCGGTCGGCGCAGCACCGCCAACCTTCAGCTCGCGCGCCAGGAAGCCCCAGCGATCCGCCACTTCCTCGATCTGCTTGGTGGTCGGCTTGCCGGCGCCGTGGCCGGCCTTGGTCTCGATGCGGATCAGCACCGGCGCGGCGCCCGCCTGGGCCGCCTGGGCGGCCGCGGCGAACTTGAAGCTGTGCGCCGGGACCACGCGGTCGTCGTGGTCGGCCGTGGTCACCATGGTCGCCGGGTAGCAGGTGCCCGGTTTCAGGTTGTGCAGCGGCGAGTACTTGACCAGGGCCTTGAACTCATCCGGGTTCTCCGACGAGCCGTAGTCCGAGGTCCAGGCCCAGCCGATGGTGAACTTGTGGAAGCGCAGCATGTCCATCACGCCCACGGCCGGCAGCGCGGCGCCGAACAGCTCCGGACGCTGGGTCATGGCCGCGCCCACCAGCAGGCCGCCGTTCGAACCGCCGCCGATCGCCAGCTTTTGCGGCGAGGTGACCTTGTTCGCGATCAGCCATTCGGCCGCGCCGATGAAGTCGTCGAACACGTTCTGCTTCTGCAGCTTGGTGCCGGCCTGGTGCCAGGCTTCGCCGTACTCGCCGCCGCCGCGCAGGTTGGCCACGACATACACGCCGCCCATTTCCATCCAGGCCAGGTTGGCCGGCGAGAAGCCTGGGGTCATCGAGATGTTGAAGCCGCCGTAGCCGTACAGGTAGGTCGGGTTCTGGCCATCGAGCTTCAGGCCCGTCCTGGAGACGATGAACATCGGGACCTTGGTGCCGTCCTTCGAGGTGTAGAACTGCTGGCGGGTCTCGTAGTCCGCCGGATTGAAGTCCACCTTCGGCTGGCGGAACACGGTGCTTTCGCCGGTCTTCATGTTCAGGCGGTAGATCGTGGTCGGCGTGGTGAAGCCGGTGAAGGAGTAGAAGGTTTCAGTATCGCCGCGCTTGCCCGACAGGCCGCCCACCGAACCGATGCCCGGCAGCTTGATCTCGCGCACCGCCTTGCCCTTCAGGTCATGCACGCGCACCACGGCGCGGGCGTCCTTCAGGTACTCGAGCACCAGCTGGTTGTTGATGATGTCGGCGCCGGTCAGGGTCTCGCCCTTCTCGGCGACGATCTCCTTCCAGTTCGATTCCTGCGGCTTGGAGACGTCGATCGCGACGATGCGCTTCTTGGGCGCATTGCGGTCTGTGCTGAAATAGAACACCGTGCCGACGTTGTCGATGAAATCGTAGCCGGCATCGAAGTTGTCGATCAGGTCGACCACTTTCGAATCAGGCCTGGACAGGTCCTTGTATGACACGCGGTACTTCGGCGCGGTGCCCTTGGTCGTGGTGATGATCAGGTAACGGCCGTCGTCGGTGGTGTGGCCGCCGAAGCCCCATTCCTTCTGGTCCGGGCGGTCGTACACCAGCGTGTCGGCGCTTTGCGGGGTGCCGATGCGGTGGAAGTAAAGCTTCTGGAAGTAGTTCACGTCGGCCAGCTTGGTCGCTTCCTTCGGCTCGTCGTAGCGGCTGTAGAAGAAGCCCTTGCCGTCCTTGGTCCAGGCGGTGCTGGAGAACTTGACCCACTTGATGTGGTCTTCGATGTCCTTGCCGGTCTCGATGTCGCGCACGCGGATCTCGTTCCAGTCCGAACCCGAGGCGGCGGTGCTGTAGGCCAGCAGCTTGCCGTCCGGGCTGACCGCGGCGCCGGCCAGCGCGACGGTGCCGTCGCTGGACATGGTGTTCGGGTCGAGCAGCACGCGCGGGGTGTCGCTCAGGGTCTTCTGGGTGTACAGCACCGACTGGTTCTGCAGGCCGTCGTTGCGCGAATAGAAGTAGCGGCCGCCTTCCTTGCCGGGGACGCTGTAGCGCTCGTAGTTCCAGAGCTTGGTCAGGCGCTCGCGGATTGCCGCGCGCTGCGGGATCTGGTTCAGGTAAGCCTGGGTCACGGTGTTCTGGGCGCTCACCCAGGCCTTGGTCTCGGCGCTGTTCGCGTCCTCGAGCCAGCGGTAAGGGTCGGCTACCGTGGTGCCGTGATAGTTGTCGGTCTGGTCGAGCTTCTTCGCGACCGGATAGGTCAGGGAAGGGCCATTGGCGGGGCAGCTCTGCGCCAGCGCCGTGTTGGCGCCAAAGGCCGCAGCCAGCAGGGTGACGAGCGTTACGTGTCTCAGGGTCATATCGGTCTCGGTCGATTATTCATGGGGTCGGCTATTGCCGACGGCCATCATAACGCGAATTACCGAGGTCGCCTATGCTTCGGCAGGTTGGCGCATGGGGGGGTATCTACCCGCTCAATATCCGTTTGGCGCGGGC
Source organism: Massilia sp. BKSP1R2A-1 (assembly GCF_050586525.1). Taxonomy (NCBI): domain Bacteria; kingdom Pseudomonadati; phylum Pseudomonadota; class Betaproteobacteria; order Burkholderiales; family Oxalobacteraceae; genus Massilia; species Massilia sp. BKSP1R2A-1. The sequence continues at coordinate 318,535 of NZ_JBOBRE010000005.1, forward strand.
GAATTGAATGGTGGAAATTACCGCCCAGGCGCCTGGCCGCGCTGGCGCCGCCCTGCCTGGACCCGGTCGGTCAGGGCACGCCCCCAATGCCCGCCCGTTCCCGGCCTGCCGGCCTTGCCGGCGCTGCGCGAGCCGGTCCCGACGCCATCGTGGTCGCTCCCGGCCGCGAGCAGCATCCACATATAGGCGCGCAGGGGATCGCGTTCGGCGCCGCGTCCGCTGCCCACCATGCCGCCCAGGTTGTACTGGGCCAGCGCATGGCCCTGCTCGGCCGCCTGGCGGTACCAGTAGGTGGCGAGGGTATCGTCGTGCGGCACGCCCTGGCCGTTGGCATACAGGACGCCGAGGTTGTTCTGGGCGCTGGCGTCGCCCTGCTGGGCGGCGCGCCGGTACCATTCGGCGGCCCGGACCTCGTCGCGGGGCGCGCACTCGCCGCGGGCGTACATGACCCCGAGGCTGAACTGGGCGTTGGGCGCGCCCTGCTCCGCCGCGCGCTGGGTCCACTCGAAGGCGCGCGCGGGGTCGCGCACCGTACCGCGTCCGAGCGAATACATGAGGCCGGCGCAGTACTGGGCCTGGACGTGGCCGCGCGTGGCCGCCCGCAGGAACCAGGACAGGGCGCGCTCGTCGTCGCCCGAGCCATGCCCGCCTGCCAGCAGGGTGGCGAGGGCGTACTGGGCCTCGGTGTCGTCGCGCATGGCGGCCCGCTCGAGCCAGGCGACGGCGCGCGCGGGGTCGGCCGTCACGCCCTGGCCCTGGGCATAGGCAAGGCCGAGGTAGCGCTGGGAGACGGGGTCGCCCTGGGCGGCCGCCTGGCGGAACCAGCACAGGGCCTGGGCGTCGTCGGCCTCCACGCCGTCGCCGCGCCGGTACATCAGGGCCAGGCTGCCCTGGGCGCCGACATGCCCCTGGCGCGCCGCCTTGCGAAACCAGGCCATGGCGAGCGGGTGGGAGACCGGCACGCCCAGGCCCTGCAGATAGCACTCGCCGAGCAGGTGTTCGGCGCTGGCGAGGCCCTGCTCGGCGGCGCGGTAGAACCAGCCGAATGCAACCTCGTGCGACTGCGGCACGCCGCGGCCCTTGCGGTACAGCAGCCCGAGGTTCTGCTGGGCCGATGGGTCGCCCTGGCTTGCCGCGCGCCCGAACCAGCGGGCCGCGAGATCGTCGCTGCGCGGCGCGCCCTGGCCCCGGCTGTACATGGCCCCGAGATGGTTCTGGGCGGCCGCCAGGCCCTTCTCGGCGGCCAGCTGCATCCACTTGAGCGCGCAGGCCTCGTTGCGTTCGACCGCCTGGCCCTGCTTGTACAGCAGGCCGAGGTTGAACTGGGCATAAGGATTGCCTCGCACGGCGGCCGGGTGGAACCACAGGAAGACATCGTAGCCCTCGCGGGCAGCGTTCTGGCGACTCATCCCTTCCCCTCCACGCCGGAACCGCCCTGGAGGCGCCCGGCAACGATCGACACGGCAGCACGCAGATGTCCCGCCGTTGTTAAAATTTTAAGGGGGCGGCACGCGCGCGGTTTGCGTCCGCGCAAGCGTGCCGGTGCTCGCATCGCCCGGAATTCAGGCGAGCGCGGCCGGACGGCGCGGCCCGAAGGCGTACGCCAGGATGGACAGCAGCGCCAGGCACCAGACGATCGGCGCACCCGAGGGCAGGTCGAGCATCACAGACAGCACCAGGCCGATGCCGTAGCCGCCCACGCCCACCAGGTAGGCGAAGGGCAGCTTGCGGCCCTCGGGATAGTGGCGCACCGCCAGGCTCGGCACGATCAGGCTGGCGAAGACCAGGTAGACCCCGACCAGCTGCACCGAGGCGGTCACGGCCAGTGCGAACAGCAGGTAGAAGCCGAGGCGCCCGCGGCGTTCGCGCAGGACCATCAGCAGGGCCAGGATCAGCAGCGCCCAGGGCCGGCAAGGCCAGCTGGCCGTAGCTCACCCACAGGATCTGCCCGGCCAGCAGGTCCTGCATGTGCTCGCCGCCATGGGGATCGTGCGCGACCAGCAACAGGCCGGCGGTCGCCGCCAGCACGAACAGCACCCCGATCTGGGCTTCCTGCACGTCGGGCCAGCGGCGCTCGGTCCAGGTCAGCAGCAAGGCGCCCAGCACGGCCGCCACGCCGGCCGCCAGCTGCCGCGATCTGGGCAATGGCGAGGTCGATGAAGACAATGCCGCGCCTGAGCACCTGGGCGCCGAGCGGGATGCGGGTGGCCAGCACCAGTAAACCGGCCAGGAAGGCCGGCAGCACGATCAGGAAGTCGAATCCGTCCATGCTCACTTCGCCCCCGCGTTCGCGGCGAGCAGGCGCGCCACCGTGGTGTCGAACAGCGCGAACAGCGTGCCCGACTGGGCGTCGGCGCCGACGGTGTACGGCAGCGCCACCGCCGGAATACCGGCGCGTCCGGACAGCCATTGCAAGGCGCGCGGGTCCTGGTAGGCCGCGCGGATTACCATCCTCGCCGGCTGACCCTTCGTGCGAGATCGCCAGCTGCTGCGCAAGCAGCAGCAGGAGCGACAGGATCACGCGGCAGAGTGGACGGCGGAGCATGGTGGCCGCATCGTAATGCGATCCGAATAGGCCTTGTGGGATTTTTTAAATCCCTGTGTCAGCGCCCGCTCAGGCGGCGGCCAGGCGCCGTTCGCGCTCGAGGCTCGCGTATTTATCGAGGAAGACGGGCACCTTGGCCGCAGCCAGTTTGTTGATCGACACCAGCAGGTCGGGCGCGACCTGCTGCAGGCCGTGGTTGGTGCCCAGGTGACGCGCCGCATGCAGCAGCACCTCTGCCGAGACCTCGGCGTCGGCCTCGGCCCGGTGGGCGGTGCCGCGGAAGACGATGCCGAGACGGCTCGACAGGTTGCCGAGCTTGTAGCTCGGCAGGCCCGGGTAGAGGCGGCGCGCCAGCTTCAGCGAGCAGACCAGGCCGCAGTGGCCGGTCGGGCGGCCGATGCGCCAGCCCTCGGCCTTCAGGAATTTCTCGTCGAAGCTGGCATTGTGGGCGGCCAGCATGTCGCCGCCGATGAAGTCGAGCAGCTCGGCCACCACGCGCTGGCTGGGCGGCGCGGTATCGACCATGTCCTGGGTGATGCCGGTCAGCTGCGTGATGAAGGAGGGAATGCGCACCCCGCAGTTCACCAGCGAGACGTAGCGTTCGCGGATCTCGCCGCCGACGATGCGCAGGGCCGCGACTTCGGTGATGCGGTCGCCCGCATCGGGCGACAGGCCGGTGGTCTCGAAGTCGAGCATCACGATCGGGCGTTCAAATACACTCATGGTTTTCCTCTGCTTTATCTGCTCTATCTGCCTCAACCAAATCGGCGCAGCGCATCGAGCGCGAGACCCGCGCCGATGCTGCCGAACAGGTCGCCCTCGACCTTGCTGGCGCGCGGCAGCAGCGCTGCGATGCGTTCGCGCAGCAGCGACACGCCGCTCGAACCGCCGGTAAAGAAGACCGTGTCGACCGCATCCGGTTCCACGCCTGCCTCGCTGAACAGGCGCGTAACGGTGGCGCCGACCTGGTCGACCAGGCCGGCGATCGCCGCCTCGAACTGCGCGCGCGTGACGAGCAGCTGCTCGGGCGGCGACAGGCGGTCGAGTTCCATGGTGACGTCGGGACTGGCCGACAGCCCGATCTTGGCCGCCTCCACCTGGATCGCCAGCCAGTGCCCGGCGCGCTCGTCGATCAGCTTCTGCAGGCGCGTGAGTTTCGCTGGCTCCTTCGCGTCGCGCACCAGGTCGGCCAGCTGGGCGATGCTCTTGCGCGTGTATGCCTGGTTGATCGTGTGCCAGGTGGCGAGGTTGAAGTAGTAGCTGGACGGGATCGCGGCGCCCGACAGCATGGTGGAGCCGTGGCCGAGCAGCGGCATCACACTGGACAGGCTCAGGTACTTGTCGAAGTCGGTGCCGCCGATGTGCACGCCGCCGTTGGCAAGGATGTCCTCGCGCCGCTCGATGCGCCCGGCGCGGTCGGGTCCGAGACGCACCAGCGAGAAGTCCGAGGTGCCGCCGCCGATGTCGGCGATCAGGACCAGCTCTTCGCGCTCGATGCGCGACTCGTAGTCGAAGGCCGCGGCGATCGGTTCGTACTGGAAGGCGACGTCGCGGAAGCCCACCGAGCGCGCGACTTCCTCGAGCGTGTCCTGGGCGCGGCGGTCGGCATCCGGATCCTCGTCGATGAAGAAGACCGGACGGCCGAACACGGCGCTCTCGAACTCCCGCCCGGCCTGCCCCTCGGCGCGGCGCTTGACCTCGCCGATGAACTGCCCGAGCAGGGCCTTGAAGGGCAGTGCGCGGCCGGCGACTTCGGTCTGGCCGTCGATCAGGCTGGTGCCGAGCAGGCTTTTCAGGGAGCGCATCAGGCGCCCCTCGTAGCCTTCGAGGTATTCGGCCAGCGCGGCCCGGCCATACGTCACCTGCTCGTCGTCGGCGTTGAAGAACACCACCGACGGCAGGGTCGCCTTGCCGTCTTCCAGGTTCAGGAGGGACTGGCCGGCGCCGGAATAGCTGTCGCCGGCGAGCCAGCCGACGGTGGAATTGGACGTGCCGAAGTCAACGCCGCAAGCGCGCGCCATACGAAGCCTTATTACGATCGGAGGTTTGGAAGGGGCGACATGGTAACAGATAACGGGCTCTGCCGACACGCCGGGCGTGGCGTTTTTCCGCCCTGTGGCAAACTTGGCAAAGCACACGGTCAATATTGCCTCATTCACCACGAGCGCCAGGCATGGACACACCCATCGGCACCGATTCGCCGCTTCCAGCCGAATGGCTGATGAAGCGCAATTGCTCCCTGAGCCCGCGGCAGGCGCTGCTGGTCTATGCCCTGCTGTGCACGGCGACGCTCGGGATCGCGATCCTGTTCACCTTCCAGGGCGCCTGGATGGTGCTCGCCTTTGCCCTGGTCGAAGCGGCGGCGGTGGGCGCCGCCCTGCTCCATTACTGCCGCCACGCCCTCGACCACGAACGGGTCCTGCTGGAAGACGGCTGCCTGCTGGTCGAACGTGCCGACGGCCTGCGCAGGCACGCCGTACGCCTCGACCCCTCGCACGCGCGCGTGAGCCTGGCGGACGCCGGCATGCGCACCCTCGTGCAGATCGAAGCGCGTGGCGTGCGCGTCGAGATCGGGCGTTTTCTGACACCCTCCGCACGGCTCGATCTCGTGCGCGCCCTGCGGCGCGCCTTGCGCGGCGCCTCCCTTCTCTATCCGGGCCCTGGAAGATCCCTGTAAGCAAGCTCTTACACAAGCACGGCAAGGGTACCGATATGGGGCGTGGCTCCCACACCGGATAATCTCGGCATTGACTCCGTGACAACGGGGCTGAGCATTTTTACAAGCACAAGAACAAGGATCCAGGACTACATGAGCATCAATCAGCAAGCCGGCGCGGTCGTCGTGCATGGCGGCGTCGGTTCCTCGACGGACAACGAAGACGGCTGCGTGCTGGCGGCGCGCCGCGCACTCGGACAGCTGGAAGCCAACGGCAACGCCCTCGACGCCGCCATCATCGCCGTCGCTACCCTCGAGGACGACGGCCGCTTCAACGCCGGCAGCGGCTCCTCGCTCGGCCTGGACGGCGCCACCATCGAAATGGACGCCTCGATCATGGACACCCGCGGCCACCTCGGTACGGTCGCCTGCGTGCGCGACGTGAAGAACCCGGTGCGCCTGGCGCGCGCCATTGCCGACACGCCGCATGTGATGCTGGCCGGCGAAGGCGCCCAGCAGTTCGCACGCAGCCTCGGCATGCCTGCCAGCGAACCGATCTCCGACCACCAGCGCAGCGAACACCGGCAAATCATGAAGGAGCTAGCCGGCTCGGTACCCCTCATGCCGGGTATCGACAACCGCCTGTTCGACCGCTTCTGGAACTACAAGACCCCGCTGCAGCTGCCGATATCGAAAGCCTGCGACACGGTCGGCGCCGTGGTGCGCGGGCCGGACGGCCACTTCGCCGTGGCCTGCTCCAGCGGCGGCTCGGCGCCGCGCCTGCTGGGCCGCGTGGGCGACAGCCCCATCATCGGCTGCGGCTTCTATTGCGGCTCGCTGGGCGCCATCGCGGCCACCGGCATTGGCGAACACATCATCCGCCACCTGCTCGCGCGCACCGTCTACGGCTGGCTGGAACAGGGCATGGCGCTGGAACAGGCGCTGCGGCGCGGCGTCGATCTGTTCGACAAGGACGTCGACATCGGCCTGATCGGTGTGACGAAGACCGAGGCCGGCGCCTACGCCAACCAAGCCATGCCCCATTCCAGGATGACCCAGCGATGAGCGACACCGACAAGCAGCAGAAGAACGGCCACCTGGTGATCATCGGCGGCCACGAAGACCGCAAGCGCGAAATGGAGATCCTCTCGCGCTTCGTCGAACTCTCCGGCGGGCCGGACGCCAACATCCTCGTGATCACGGCGGCCAGCACGGTGCCCGACGATATGTGGAGCATGTACGACAGCGCCTTCGGCGCCCTTGGCGTCACCCGCCGCAACCACCTGGAAATCACCAGCCGCCAGGAGGCCAACAGCGAGGAATTCGTGCGCCAGGTCGCCGAGGCCGACGGCATCTTCATGACCGGAGGCGACCAGAAGCGTCTGCTCGCCCTGCTGGGCGGCACCGCCCTCGACGCGGAGATGCACGTCGCCCTCAAGGTGCGCGGCGCGACCATCGGCGGCACCAGCGCCGGCGCCTCGGCCATGTCCGGCCACATGCTGGCCCAGGGACGTGTCGAGCTGCATCCGGAAAAAGGCTCGGTCAGCCTCGGCGCGGGCCTGGGCTTCCTGCACCGCGTCGTCATCGACCAGCACTTCTCGGAACGCCAGCGCCTGTCGCGCCTGCTGACCGTGGTCGCGCAGAACCCTTATTTGCAGGGCATCGGGATCGACGAGGATACCGCCCTGGTGGTCGAGCGCGGCGTCGGCATCGAGGTGCTCGGCCAGGGCGCCGTCACCATCGTCGACGGCCGCACCATGATCACCAATGTGGCCGACATCAAGGACCGCGACACCCCGGAGCTGATCGACGTGCGCCTGCACCTGCTGCCGGCCGGTTCCAGCTACCAGCTCCCCGCCGCCCTGGACCCCGGCAAGGGACTGCCGCCGCCGCTGCTCGATTTTTTGGAAAATGTAACGAAACGGAACCCGATCCAATGAGACTCAAGGAACAACGCCTGCTACGCGGCCCCAACCTGTATGCCGACAGTCCCTGCCTGATGGCGGTCGTCGATGACGCCGCGACCAAGTCCCCCGGCTTCGCCGCCCGCCTCTTCGCCCTCCTGCCCGACCTACCGCCGGACGCCGCGGTGCGCCTGGCCGACGAGGCCCTGCTGGTCGAAGCCCTGGAACCGGTCGTGATGGAACTGCAGCGCCTGGCCGGCGCGCCCGGCGCCACCGGCGCCACCCTGGCCGTGCCGGGTGCGCCGCGCATGCGCCGCGTGGTCTGCGGCTATGCGATCGAGCAGCTGGTCGTGGAAGCACTGCGCACCGGCCTGGAACTGGTGCGCGCCGTCGCCGAGGACCGTCCCTTCGACCTGCACGATGCCGTCGCCCAGCTGCACGAACTAGCCGAGCGCCACGCGATCGGCACCAGTACCGGCGCCGTGGTCCAGGCCGCGATCCGCCGCGGCATTCCCGCGCAGCGGCTGACTGCGGAAGCGAATCTATTCCAGCTCGGCTGGGGCAGCCGCCAGAAGCGCCTGCAGGCGACCATCACCTCCGCCACCAACTCCATCGCCGTCGGCATCGCCAGCGACAAGCAGCTGACCAAGACCCTGCTCGAACAGGCCGGCGTGCCGGTCCCGGACGGTGCCACCGTCACGTCGGAAGCCGAAGCGCTGCGCGTGGCCAAGCGCCTGCGCGGCCCGGCCTGCATCAAGCCCCTCGACGCCAACCAGGGCAAGGGCGTGACCACCAACTGCGCCACGCCCGAGGAGGTCGCGCGCGCCTTCGCCCATGCGAAGAAGTACGGCCGCCACGTGATTGTCGAGGAACACCTGGCGGGCCGCGACTACCGCGTGCTCGTCACGGGCAGGAAGATCGCCGCCGCCTCCTGGCGCCGCCCGCCCTGCGTGACGGGCGACGGCCACAAGAGCATCCGCGAGCTGGTCGAGATCGAGAACCGCAACCCGGCGCGCGGCGAAGGCCATACCAACATCCTCACCAAGATCCCGATGGACGCGCTGGCCGAGGAGACCCTCGCCAAGCAGGGCTACGGCTTCGACACGGTGCTGGCCGCCGGCGTCAGCGCCGACCTGCGCGGCAACGCCAACCTGTCCACCGGCGGCACCGCCGAAGACGTGACCGACCTGCTGCCGGAAGAAACCCGCGACATCTGCATCCGCGCCGCCCGCACGATCGGCCTGGACATCGCCGGCATCGACATCGTCTGCCAGGACATCTCGAAACCCTTGCGCGAGCAGCATGGCGGCATCATCGAAGTGAACGCCGCGCCCGGCATCCGCATGCACCAGTATCCGAGCCGCGGCACCCCGCGTGACGCCGGCGCCGCCATCGTCGACGCCCTGTTCGGCGACTGCGACGGCCGCATCCCGACGGTGGCCATCACCGGCACCAACGGCAAGACCACGACGTCCCTGCTGATCGCCCATGCCACCCGCAGGGCGGGCCTGCGCACCGGCGTGACCACCACCGAGGGCGTCTACGTGGACGGCGTGCTCACGACGAAGGGCGACTGCACCGGCTACCATTCGGCGCGCAGCGTCCTGTCCGACCCGGGGGTCGACTTCGCCGTGCTGGAAACGGCGCGCGGCGGCATCCTCAAGCGCGGCCTGGCCTACGACCGCGTGGACGTGTCGGTGGTGCTGAACGTCTCGAGCGACCACCTGGGCCTGGACGGCGTCGAGACGCTCGACGACCTGGCCAGGGTGAAGGCGGTGGTGGCGCAGCGCGCCTCGCGCGCAGTCGTGCTCAATGCCGAGGACGACTATTGCGTCTCCATGGCCGCCAGCCTGCGCGATGGCGTGGAAGTCATCTACTTCTCGCTCGACGCCGACAATCCGACGCTGCTGCGCCACCTGGAAAACGGCGGCCGCGCCGTCTACCTGCAGGACAGTCAGCAGAAAATGAGCCTGGTGCTGGCCAACGGCGCGCGCCACGAAGCCCTGCTCGACGCCCGCCAGATGCCGGTATCCCTCGGCGGCGCCGCGCGCTACAACATCGCCAACGCCCTGGCCGCGGCGGCGGCGCTGATTGCCCACGGCTTCGGCAACCACGAGATCGCCGACGGCCTGCGCGGCTTCGTCTCGGACGCCAAGCACAACCCGATGCGCTCGAACGTGTTCGACGTTGACGGCGTGACGGTGATTGTCGACTATGCCCACAACTGCGCCGCGTACGCTGCGCTGGCCGAGAGCGCACGCGCCATGAGCGCCGGTCGCCTGGTGGGTGTAGTCGCGGCGCCGGGCGACCGCCGCGACGCCGACCTGATCGACATCGGCCGCACCTGCGCCGCCGGCTTCGACGACCTGGTGGTGTTCGAGACCGAGAACCGCGGCCGTGCCGAGGGCGAAACCGCCTCGCTGCTGGTGCGCGGCGCGCAGCTCGGCAGGATCGCCCAGGACGCGCTCACCGTGGTGCTGCAGTCGCACCGCGCGATCCAGCACGGCCTGTCGCTGTGCCAGTCCGGCGACGTGCTGGTCTTCGGTTGCGGCACCACGATCTCGGAGCTGACCGATGCGCTGCGTCCGACCCGCCCGGACCTGGCCCGCAAGATCGAAGCGGAAGCAGTCTGAGCCGTCACCGCGCCAACGTGCAAGCGCCCCGCTCGCCGGGGCGTTTTACTTAAGCACGTCTTAAAAACCTAGATACATATGTGTCAACAAGGCCAACTTCTTGCATTTCGTTACAAATTGATATTTCCTTCCTCCTGCTCAGCTGTTACCTTGCCGATTCGAAATTCAGCTTTCTGAAGGATTGGAAGGAAGACGCATGCGGAAATGGTTGGCTGTCCTGTTGCCGGCTTATGTACTCGCCGGGCTTGCTTACGCGGCCGGCCCGGAGGCCGAGAACCGTCCCGGCGCACCGCAGGCCTATGCAGGCCTGGGCGTCGGCCTGGTCGACTACAGCGGCGGCGGCAGCAAGGCCAGCCCGAAACTCTTCGGCGGCTACGAATTCACCAACAAGCTGGCCATCGAGGCCGGCGGCGTGGACTTCAAGAAGGGCTACGGCATGTACATCGCGGTCAAGCCGACGCTTCCCCTGAGCGACAGGCTGTCGGTCTACGGCAAGCTTGGCGTGGCCAGGAGCCGTCGCGAGATCGTGCTGCCCGCCGCGCCGGCGACCAGGAAGTCCGACACGGGCGCCTATGGCGCCTTCGGGCTGCAGTATTCCGTCACGCCGAACACCGCCATCACGGCCGAATACGAACGCTTCGGCAAGAAGAAGGACACCGGCGCCAAGGAAGACGTCTGGACCCTGGCCCTGAAGTTCTTCTTCTGAGTTGAAGGACAGCTTTTCGTAGGGTGGGCGGTCCTCCGCCCACGCGTTCAACTCATGGATGCGACCACGCGACGCCACTGCCATTTAAACGCGTGGGCAAAGGATTGCCCACCCTAGCACACCGAGCTTCTCGTCCGATCAAAAGCAAAGCGGCCCGCGGGCCGCTTTGTCGTTTGAAGGGACGGTCTTCAGACCTGCCCCGCCACCAGGTCCGCGCTTTCCGGATCGTTGACCCGCAGCGCGTCCACGAAGACCTGCAGCGACGAGCCGCATGCGAACACCAGCACGTCGCCCGGACGGCACAGCGACAGTCCGTGGCGGATCGCCTCGCCCACCTCGATCACGCGGTGCAGGGTGTCGCTGATGCCGGCCGCCTCCTCGGCGCCCTCGAGGATCAGGTCGACGGCCTCGCCGATCTCACGCCCGCGGCTCTGCGACTCGTACACCACCAGCTCATCGAAGCGCTCGCCGCAGACCCGGCCCACTTCCAGCAGGTCTTCGTCGCGGCGGTCGCCCGGTGCGGTGACGATGCCGACCAGCTGGCCCGGCAGCAGCGCCCGCGCCATTTCCGCCATCGCCTTGTAGGCCGCCGGATTGTGGGCATAATCGACGATCACGGTCACGCCGCGGATGTCGAACATATTCGTGCGCAGCGGATTGGTGCGGCCGTTGGACACGAAGGTCGACAGTCCGGTGGCGATCTGCAGGTTACTGAAGCCCGATGCCATCAGCGCGGCGGCGGCGGCCAGGCTGTTGGCGATGTTGAAGCGCGCCCGCCCGCCGAAGGCGACCGGCATGCTCTCCACGCGCACCAGCTCCTGGTGCAGGTGGCCGTCGGCGACCACCACCGCATTGTCCTGCAGGTAGACGCCGCGTCCGCCGTCTTCCAGGTGCTGCAGGAAGACCGGATTCTCCGGATCCATCGAAAAGTACACCACTTCGGCCTCGGGCTTCACGCGGCGCGACATCGCCACGCACAGCGGATCCGCGGCATTGAGCACCGCCACTTTCGAGGCCGACTGCGCGATCACGGCCTTCACCTGCGCCAGGTCTTCGACGGTGTCGACGCCGTCCAGGCCCAGGTGGTCGGCCGCGATATTCAGCACCACGCCCACGTCGCAGCGATCGAAGGCCAGGCCGCGCTTGAGGATGCCGCCGCGCGCCGTTTCCAGCACCGCGAACTCCACGTCGGGCGAGCCGAGCACGGTGCGCGCCGACCAGTAGCCGGTGCAGTCGCCCTTCGCCACCTGCTTGCCGTCGATGAACACGCCTTCGGTGGTGGTGACGCCGGTCACCTTGCCGGCCATGCGCACGGTGTGCGCGATCAGCAGGGTCGTGGTGGTCTTGCCATTGGTGCCGGTGACGGCGATGGTCGGGATGCGCCCGTCCGAATCACCCATCAGGCCCTGCACGATGGCGTCGCCCGCGTCGCGCGCGTCGCCACTGCTCGGATACTGGTGCATGCGAATGCCGGGGGCCGCGTTGACCTCGATGACGGCTCCGCGCTGGACGTCGAGCGGCAGCGCGATGTCGCGGCAGACGATGTCGATGCCGGCCACGTCCAGGCCGATCTTGGCGGCCGCGCGCACGCACAGCAGGCGCGTCGATTCCGGCAGCAGGTCCGTCACGTCTTCGGCAGTCCCGCCGGTGGACAGGTTCGCATTGCCGCGCAGCTCGGCCACCACGCCGACCGGCAGCACGCTGTCGAATTCGAAGCCCTGCTTGCGCAGCATGTCCGCCGCATGGTCGTCGAGGGCGATCCTGGTGAGGATGTTGGTGTGGCCGGCGCCGCGCGCCGGATTTTCGTTCTCGCGCTCGACCAATGCGCGCACCGTCGAGACCCCGTCGCCCACCACGTGGGCCGGGCGGCGGCAGGAAGCCGCGGCGACCTCGCCGCACGCCACCAGCACGCGGTAGTCGCGCCCTTCCACATGGCGTTCGACGATGATTTTTCGGCCGTATTCGCGGGCAAACGCGAAGGCGCGCGCGACGTCCTCCGGCGTGCGGCAGTCGACCGTCACGCCCTTGCCCTGGTTGCCGTCGAGGGGCTTGACGGTACACGGGGCCTTCAGGCGCGCCGCGGCGCGCTGGGCTTCCTCGACTTTCGTGACGACCGAGCCTTCCGGCACCGGCACGCCCGCTTCCTCGAGCAGGGCCTTGGTGAGCTGCTTGTCGCTGGCGATCTTCACCGCGATGAAGCTGGTGTCGCCGGTCGTGGTCGCCTGCAAACGCTTCTGTTTCGCACCCCAGCCGAGCAGGAAGAGATTGGCGTCCTCGGTGATGCGCTGGGTCGGGATGCCGCGCTCGTGGGCGGCGGCCAGCACCGCCGCGGTACTGGTGCCGATGGCATAGCGGGCCGCGATCGAACGCAGTTCATCGAGGTGCGGCGCCAGGTCGAAGGCCTCGCCATGGGCGAGCGCCGTGACCAGGTCGACGGCCAGCTCGAAGGCGGGCTGCACCAGCTTCTCGGACTGGTAGGCGACCACGATGCGGAACTGGCCCGGTTGGCCGATCACGGGACGGGTGCGGCCATAGCTCGCGGGGCTGCCGGCCAGGGTCTGCAGGTCGAGCGTCACCTGCTCGATCACGCGGCCGAGGTAGGTGCCTTCGCGCAGGCGCTGGGCGAAGCCGCCGCGCTGGCCGCTCGGCAGGAGCTGGCCGTGCAGCGACGGCAGCGCCTGCAGCAGGGCCTCATTGAAGCCGGGGAGGTCTTTCGAAGAGCGTCCATACAGGTCTTGCAGGTCGATCACACTGAGCAGGCAGGGTGAGTCGGCGTGGACGTTCGGTCCGCGCAGGAAGCGTTGTTCCAGGATTTGCACGAATAGATCCTTGTCGTGATTGTGGACGTGTCCCGGCGCGCGGCCGGGACACGGGAAAGCTTTTTGCGTCCAGCCTGGTCAGGCGTCGAACAGCCGCGTGTACATGCGGGTGGCCATCAGGCCTACCGCCGTATGGTGGATCTCGGGCGACATCAGGCCGCCCAGCAGCTCCATCGCTTCCTGCTTGCTGCCGCATGCCGCCACCTGCTCTTCCAGCAGGCGCAGCTCGTTGTCCTGCGACTCCAGGCGCGGATGACGGCGGATCAGGCCGCGCTCCGGGAAGTCGGCGCTGCGGTCCGCATGCTGGCCGAGGTTGTCCAGGGTGCGCTGGCGCGCGCGCCAGGTCATGCTGCGGGCGCCGTCGAGCTGGCTGCCGTCCGGTTTCGAGGTGATCCAGTCACGCAGCACCTGCTGCTCGTAGGCGCTGAAGACGCCGAACATCTCGGCCTTCTCGCCATGCACCAGGCGCCAGAAGCGGCTGTGCTCGACCTCTTCGCCGCGCTTGATCCAGCCGGCCTTTTCCAGCGCTGCCAGGAAGTCCGGAATGCGCGCCGGCTCCGTCAGCCAGTCGTTGACCGAGCGGCCCGCGACGCGGCAGTAATCCGAGTGCATGTTCTTGCCGACGCTGCTCTTGGCGGCGAAGATGTTCACGAGTTCCGCCTGCAGGTCGAACTCGGCGATCACCGAGGTGGTGCTGGCGCCCAGCTCGTTCAGGCGATAGCCGTCCAGCACGCGCCGGTAGAAGGCCTCGCGGTCGCCCACGCGCGGCATCAGCCCGGCGAGCGCCTGCACCGCCTTCTGGGCGTGGCCGCTGGCGGCATTGTCGACCGTGACGTGCAGGGTGAAGTAGTAGGGATCGATGCCGAACTCGTTGAGCTCGTAGGACGTGATCAGGAGGTGCAGCGGCAGCTGCTCGTAGCCGAGGTTGTAGCCGATGACTTCCGGCAGGAAGTGGTCGGCATCGTGGCCCAGGGCCAGCTGGATCGCGCCCTGCACGAAGTGGTGCTCGTCCAGGTTTTCCCAGCCCTCGCAGCCGTGGGTCGCCAGCAGCTTGCGGTAGATGGTGACGTGATTTTTGCTTGGCGCGCCCTCGCCCAGCTCTTCCAGGTAGGTCTTGATCAGCTCGTGATAGGCCGGGTGATCCCAGTGCCGGAGCAGGCCGTACAGCCAGGCGCCGTCGACCAGCTTGGTCGGCGCGACCGCCTTGATGAAGTAGAGCGCATGGGCCCGGCAGGAGAAATAGCGGCGTGGCGCGCCGTTCTTGCGTGCGGCCAGGTAGTCGCGGTACTGGGCGCCGACGGCCTCGGTGCACTCCTGGACCCAGGCCGGCAGTGCGGCAAGCGTGGATGGCAGGTCGGCGGGCATGGCCTGCACGGCCGCGACCTGGTCGGCGACGTAAGCGCGGGCCTCGTCGAGGTGGGATTGTGGCGCGTCATACAGCGAGAAATACAGTCGCTTGGCGCGCTCGCGGTTGGCGGACGGGCCTGCGGTGGCGTCGCTGGCGGCGGTGGCCGCGCTTGCGTCGGCTAACAGCATCGAATTCATGTATCTCGGTTTCTGTTGTTGGCGTCCTGGGACGATAAGCAACATTATCCGGACTGGGCTATTGCCCGAAAATCGGCTCGCGCGCTGAGAGGATGTAAGAAAGGGATTACAAAGTTACAAAACCTGGACAGCCCAGGGCTTGCATCTCTTTTAACTTCCCGATCACGGCAGCGCGCCCAGCGACAGGTCGCCCACCAGGCCGCCGCCGGACAGCCGCACCGGCACCGCGCCGTGCGAGAGCATGCGCGCGATCGCCCGGTCGCCGTCGCCCGGCGTGACCTCGACCGCGCGCGTGCCCTCGAGGGCCAGCAGGATCTCGAAGCCGGCGTCGATGCCGTCGAGAACGGTGTTCAGGACGCAGTAGTCGGTGGCCAGGCCGCACACGGTCACGCGCTTGACGCCGTCGGCGAGCATGCTGCGCGCGAGGCCCGTGCCATTGAAGGCGGAATATGCGTCCTCGTGCGAGGTGGCGGCCTTCGAGATGACGATGGCGTCCTGCGGGAGCGAAAGCAGCCCGGAGAACGCGGCGCCCGGGGTGTCGGCCACGCAGTGCGGCGGCCACGGCCCGCCCTGGGCGGCGAAGGAGCAATGGTCGTTCGGGTGCCAGTCGCGCGAAGCATAGACCGGCAGGCCGCGGCTGGCGTACAGCGCAATGAGCGTGTTGATCGGGTCGATGACGAGATCGCCCCGGGGCACGCCCAGGCTGCCGCCCGGCAGGAAGTCGTTCTGCAGGTCGACGATCAGGAGGGCATCGCCCTTGCCGAGCACGATGGCGCTCATGGAAAACTCTCCGTATCCGATGGGAGCCCAAGCTTACCATGCTGGCCATGAAACGACAGCGCCCGCCCCCTTTGCAAGGGGCGGGCGCCGGGTCAGGCCGCTGCCTCAGGCAGCGCTAGTTGGCGTTCAAGCCTGCGGATTGTTCAGCAGCGAGCGCTGGCGGGCATACATGAAGTACACCACCAGGCCGATCGCCAGCCAGATGATGAAGGCCACCCAGGTGTGCCAGCTCAGGAAGGACATCAGGGCCAGGCAGAAGATCACGGCCAGGGCCGGGATCACCGGCACGCCCGGGCAGCGGAAGGCGCGGTGCAGGTCCGGACGCTTCTTGCGCAGGATGATCACGGCCACCGAGACCAGCGAGAAGGCGGCCAGGGTGCCGATGTTGACCAGCTCGGCCAGCACGTCCAGCGGGACCACGGCGGCGATCAGGCCGAACACGATGCCGACCATCCAGGTGGCGAAGTACGGGGTGCCGTATTTCGGATGCACTTCCGACAGCTTGGCCGGCAGCAGCCCGTCGCGCGACATGGCAAACAGGATGCGGGTCTGGCCGTAGGCCATCACCAGCATCACGGTGCTCATGCCCAGGATCGCGGCCAGGTCGACGAAGCCGGCGACCCAGTCCTGGCCGGCGTATTGCAGGGCCAGCGAGACCGGGTGGTCGACGCCCTTGAAGTTCGGGAAAGGCACGATGCCGGTCATGATGGCGGCGACGATCACGTAGAGCACGGTGCAGACGGCCAGCGAGCCGATGATGCCGATCGGGAGGTCCTTGGACGGGTTCTTGACTTCCTCGGCGGCCGAGGTGACGGCGTCGAAGCCGATGAAGGCGAAGAACACCAGGGCGGCGGCGCTCATCACGCTGCCGAAGCCGAACGGCATGAAGGGAGTCCAGTTTTCAGGCTTGACGTAATTGACGCCGACCACGATGAAGAGGATCACGACGCCGGTCTTGATGATGACCATGATGTTGTTCAGGCGGGCCGATTCACGCACGCCCATCGACAGGATCCAGGTCAGGAAGATCATGATCAGGAAGGCCGGCAGGTTGAACATCGTGGCCACGCCGGGCTGGGCGCCCGGGGCCGCGCGCAGCGCTTCCGGCAGCACCACGCCGATGCCCTTGAGCAGCGACTGGAAATAGCCCGACCAGCCCACCGCGACCGTCGAGGTTGCCAGGCCGTATTCGAGCAGCAGGTCCCAGCCGATCATCCAGGCGACCAGCTCGCCCAGGGTGAAGTAGCTGTAGGTATAGATCGAGCCGGCGACCGGCACGCTGGAGGCGAATTCGGCATAGCACAGCGCGGCGAAGCCGCACGCCAGGGCGGCGACGACGAAGGAGAGGGTCAGGGCCGGGCCGGCGGTCACCGCGCCCGTGCCGGTGAGCACGAAGATCCCGGTACCGATGATGGCGCCGATGCCCATGAGGACGAGGTCGAACGGGCCCAGTACTTTCTTGAGGCCGCCCGGCTTCTGGGCCGCCGCTACCATCGTGTCGAGGTTTTTGGTTCTGAAAAGACTCACTGCTGGTTCTCCAATCAAAAATAGTATGGCTTCCGCGTCTCGTGGGCGCTGTTGTGTGCCGCCGGCAGCCGACCTGTGGGCCACCTGCCAGACTGGAACCGGCCTGGCCGCGCCTGCCGGCTCATGTGCGGGTGTAACATTATCACCAGAAAGTTGTTTGGAATCAAAGTAAAGTGATGAAAGTCGAATAATTCCCTTGTTTTAATCAAAAAACCACGCCGTTGCGCCGCAGTGACGTCAAGACCCAAGCAGTTTCCCTATTGCTTGATTTCCGTAAATCAACAGAACATAATCGTCCGCGTGACAGCATTCCGCTGCAACGTGCCGCGGCGCTTCCGCTGCCCACCCTTGCTTCCGCCGGCCCATACCATGCGCCCTCCACTGCCCGCCACACCAGGTTCCCGGTCCCTGAGCAAGGTCGCCCCGCTGGCGCTCTCGCTGGCGCTGGCTTGCGCGTGGCCGGCGGCCGGCGCCGCCGGGGGGCTCCCCGAGACGGGCGGCGCGGTATCGGCCGAACTGCGCCTGCGCGAACTCGGCCAGATGGCGGAACGCAACAATGCGAAGGCGCGCAGCCTGCTGCTCCAGGAAGGCGCCAGGTTCGGCGCGGATACCCCCTACCCTGTCCTGATTTCCTACCTGCGGCTGCTGCGCCGCTCGCACAATGACGCCGGCCAGATGCGCGACGCGTATGCGGTCGACGAGCGCATGATCGCGCTGGCCACGGCGCACCGCGACCCCGTCAACCTGGCGCTCGCCACCCTTGGCCGCGTGCACAAGCGCCTCAACGACAACGATCCGGCCGCCGCCATGGCGCTGCTGGAGACCCTGGTCGGCCAGCACCGCCTGCTGCGCAGCGCCGAGTTCGATACCAATGCCGAAATCGCCTACGGTGCAATCTACAACATCATGGGGCAGCACGACCGCGCCCTCAGCCACTATTTGCGCGGCCTCGAACTGGTGCAACGCCATCCGGACCTGTGGAGCCCGCGCGAAGCGGACGTGCGCCTGGCGCTGGCGCGCCTCTATGTGAATGGCGGCAACGCCGGAAAAGCCCTGGAAACCACCGCCGCCTATCGCGAGGCGCGCGCCGAGCGCAAGGGTGAGGACGCGATGACGCCGCGGGTCGAAGCGGCGATGCACTTCATGGACGGACGCGCCTACGTCGCGCTGGAGCAACTGCCGCAAGCGCATGGCGCCTTCAACCGGGCGCTGGAGCTGGCGCGCCGGCACGAGCTGCGCTCGTTGCAAGGAAATATTCTTGGCAATATTGCCGACGCCTGGCTGAAGGAGCACCGCTACGTCGAGGCCGAGCGCGCCGCGCGCGCATCGATCCCGATCGCCGAGGAAGTGCAGGACCAGAGCGTGATCCAGATGGCCTGGGCCAACCTGGGCTTCGCCCTGTTCGGACAGGGCAAGATGCAGGAGGGGACGGTCTACATCGAGCGCGTCGCCGCCGACCTGCGCAAGGCCGGCGCCATGCCGACCGTCTCCGCCCTCCTCGACGAGCAGGCCGCCGCCCTGGAGAAGGCCGGCCTGTACCGGCAGGCGCTGCAGGCGGTGCGCGAACGCGAGAAGATCCAGGAGTCGCTCGCCGTGGAGCGCCGGGACAAGGCGTTTGCGGCCTTGCAGGAACAGTTCAATGCCAAGCAGCGCGCGGCCCAGATCGAGCGCCTGCGCCACGAGAATGCCGCCAAGGACGCCGAGATCCGCAACCGCAAGCTGCGTTCCTGGCTGGCGACGGCCGGCGCCCTGCTTGCCTTCGGCCTGGCGGCGGTAGTGTTCGCGCTGTACCGGAAATCGCAGGCGACCAGCCGCCGCCTGGCGGAGCTGAACGCGGAACTGGCCTACCATTCGGCCCACGATCCGCTCACCGGCCTGTACAACCGTCGTTCCTTCGTCGACCGCATGCGCGACACCGACGCGCCGTCGGGCGACTGCTTCACCCTGCTCGACATCGACCACTTCAAGCGCATCAACGACCAGTACGGCCATGCCGCCGGCGACGCAGTGCTGGTCGAGGTGGGCCGCCGCCTGAACGAGGCGGTGCGCGAATCGGACATGGTGCTGCGCTGGGGCGGCGAGGAATTCCTGGTGTACTCGCAAGGCGTGACGCAGGCCCAGCGTCCGTTGCTGGTGCAGCGCATCCTGAACGCGATCGCGGCCGCACCGGTGGTGCTGGAAGACGGCACCACGCTGCGGGTCAGCGCCACCGCGGGCGCGGTCTCGCTGCCGCTGGTGTCGAATGCGACGCTCGGCTGGGAACAGGCGATCGCCCTGGCCGACCGCGCCCTCTACAAGGGCAAGGAAGCGGGTCGCAACCGCGGCTTCATCGTCGAGGACCTGGCGCCCGCAGCGCCGGGCGCCGGCAATGCCGAACCCGGCCTGCGGCTGCAGATGGTGCTGCCCGACATGTACTGGCAGCCGGCGTAGTAAACCACCCGGCCGGGCCGCGCGCCTTTTTCAGGTATCCAGCGGCGCGCGGCGCCGCGCGATGGCCACCACCGCCTGCAGCAGCGCGGCCGGACGCAGCGGCTTGGCCATGAACTCGTCGAAGCCCGCCTCCAGCGCGCGCTGCTGGTCTTCGCGCCGCGAGAAGGCGGTCAGTGCGATTGCCGGCATGCCGGCCAGCTGCCTGTCGCTCAGGCCGCGCACGCGGCGAATCAGCTCGAAGCCATCCATCGTGGGCATGCCGATATCGCTGATCAGGATGTCCGGCCTGTCGCCCGCCATCGCCCGCAGCGCCTGCTCGCCGCTGGTGGCCGTGACGATGCGTGCGCCTGTTTCCGACAGCACCTGCTGCACCAGTTCCAGCGAATCGTTTTCGTCTTCCACCACCAGCACCGTCAGGCCGTCCAGCTCGCCGCCTGCCCCGTCCGCGTCTCCGGACACGGCCGACGTGGCGGGTGCCGGCATGGCTGCGGCTCCTTGCGGATCGGTTTCCTGGACCTGCTGGATCGGCAGGTGCAGGGTGAAGGTCGCGCCGCGCCCCACACCGGGGCTGGCGACGGTGATCGTGCCGCCCTGCAGCTCGACCAGCTGGCGCGCGATCGACAGGCCCAGGCCCAGGCCGCCGTGGCGGCGCGAGGACGAGGAATCGGCCTGGCGGAAGCGGTCGAACACGAAGGGAAGGAATTCCGGATCGATGCCGGCGCCGGAGTCGGCGACGTCGATCGCCACCTCGCCGCCTTCGCGGCGCACGCTGACCAGGACCTTGCCGCCGCCGTCGGTGAACTTGATCGCGTTCGACACCAGGTTCGTCATCACCTGCTGCATGCGGGCCGGATCGCCCAGCACGGGACCGGCGTCGTAGTCGACTTCGGCGGACAGGTGGATGCCCTTGCCCATGGCCGCCGGGCGCGCCGTCTCGAGGGCCGCGTTGACGAACTCGGACGGCGTCACCGCGCGCACCTCGACCCGCACCTTGCCGGCCATCAGGCGGCTCATGTCGAGCATGTCCTCGATCAGCTGCGACTGGGCGCGCGCATTGCGTTCGATGGTTTCCAGGCCGCGCCGCAGCATGGCCTCGTCGCGCGCGCCCTGCAGCAGCAGCTGGGACCAGCCCAGCATCGCATTGAGCGGGGTGCGCAGCTCGTGCGAGAGCGTGGCCAGGAATTCGTCCTTGAGCTGGCTGATATTCTCGGCCTCCACGCGCGCCTTCTGTTCGCGCAGGTAGAGGGCCTGGCGTTCGGCGGCGGTCTCCAGCGAGGCGGCCAGGGTACGGTTGCGCATCTCCAGGCGGGTGTCGAAGATCGCCGCCAGCAGGGCGATTGTCAGCACCGCGCAGGTGGCCACCGCCACCAGGATCGCCAGGTGGTCCTGGTCGACGCCGCCGGCCGCCGCGCGGCACACGCTGCCCGCCTTGAAGTGCGCGGCGGCCATGCCGGTATAGTGCATGCCGGCGATGGCGCCGCCCATGACCACGGCCGCGCCCAGCTGCAGCAGGCGCGGATGCAGCAGGTTTTCGTTGAGGCGGAAGGCGATCCACAGCGCGCCGGCCGCTGCCCCGATGGCGATTGCCACCGAGGCCAGGAACAGCCAGGGGTCGTAGCTAATGGCCGGATCCATGCGCATGCCGGCCATGCCGGTGTAGTGCATGGCATTGATGCCCAGGCCCATCAGGAGCGCGCCCCAGGCCAGGTGGCGTCCGGCGATCTCGCGGTGCCGCACCTGCCACAGGGCCAGGCCGGACACCATCACCGGCAGCAGCCAGGAAACGAAGGTGATCGCCGGGTCGTAGGCGAGCGGAATCGGCAGGCGAAAGGCCAGCATGCCGATGAAGTGCATGGCCCAGATGCCGCTGCCCATGGCGAAGGCACCGCCGGCCATCCAGGCGTGCGGCGCCAGGCCCTGGGTCGCCTTGACGCGCATGGCCAGGCTCAGCGTCGTATAGGAGGCGAACATCGCGACCAGGATCGAGAGGAGCACCAGCGAGGATTCGTAATGGCCGATCAGCATAGGAGTGGGAATCGCGTTTCCATTCTTGTCCGCACCAGCGCAACGGCAACCTGGCACGCCGAGTGTACATGAGGCGGCTGGCTGCGGGCGCTATCGATTCTGCCGGGTCATGGCACCAGAACCGCGACCGAGTCAGGCGGGCTTTCCTGGTGGCAATTCTACACGAGCCAGATCTACCGGCGGGCGCCGTGAGGCGCCGGCGCCACACGGTAACTGCGGTGGACAATGCCGACCGGCTCAATGGTGCTTCGTAGGGTGAAGAGGATAGTGATCAGCATCTGACTTCAGCGGACGGCTGAAGGCCCCGGTCACTGTCACGCAGGGTCGCCGTGCCCCACGACCCGGTCACGGCCGCCGCGCTTGGCCGCGTACAGGGCCTTGTCGGCCGCTTCGATCAGTGCGGCCGGCTCAACCAGGCCGTCCTTGTCGAATGCCGCCACACCGATACTCAGGGTCACGTAGGGACGCACCGCGGCCGGCGCATGCGGCAGGTTCAGCGAGGCGACGTGGGCGCGGATCGCGTTGGCGTGGGCGCGGGCCTGTTCGAGTGTGGTGTCGGGCAGGATCGCCGCGAACTCCTCGCCGCCGTAGCGCGCCGCGACGTCGGCCGGGCGCTTGAGCATGGCGGCCAGGGCCTGGGCGACGGTCGTCAGGCAGGCGTCGCCCTCCTGGTGGCCGAAATGGTCGTTGTAGGCCTTGAAGGAGTCGATGTCCATCAAGAGCAGCGACAGCGCGCCGCCGTTGCGCTGGGCGCGCCGCAGCTCGCGGTCGAGCGCCACGTCGAAATGGCGGCGGTTGGCGATGCCGGTCAGGCCGTCCACGTAGGAACGTGCGCGCAGCGACTCGGCGTGGTCGAGCAGGCGCCGTTCGCGGTCGACCGCGTTGCTGACGTCGCGGATCTCGACCAGGCAGTAGCGCTCCCCGTCTTCGCTGAACGGGATCACGGCGACCGCCTGGTCGATGCGGGCGCCGTCGAAGCTGCCCGCCTCGCGCAGGGGAAACGGCGAGCGGCCCTGGGAAGCGGGGACGGTCGCTGAAATGTTGTCGGTCAGGGCCGCCAGCACCGCGCCCTCCACGCGCGAGCCGCGCAGTTCCGGGAAGACGTCAACGAGCGGCCGCCCCTGCACCCGCGCCGCCGAATAGCCCGAACGCGGCACCATCCAGCCATTCCACAGGACGATCTCCTGGGCGGCGTCGAGCACCACGATGCCGCAGTTGACGAGGTTGACGGCGCGCGCCAGCACGGCGCCGCCCGGTTCAGGCTTGGTATTCATCCAGTGAAACTAGTGTCAGAAAGAAACGAACGGATCATACCCGAGATTGCCGGCGCCGGGTCCGCCGCCCGCCGGGAGGGCCATCCCACAAGATGTATTGTCAAAAAGCGGGCAACTGTGATTTTTCGTGAGCCTTGGGACCCACCTTTCCGATTACGATCAAGGCCTCGGTGCGGAACTCGGGCAGATAGCCGGCCGCAAGCCGGTAACGAAACGTGTGAACGAAGGGAAGTACGACATGGCGGGCAAGATGATGGATGGAGAACTGGGCATGGATCTGGCGCCGGAGATGACCGCGCAGAACGCCGGCTGGCCGGCCGCGCCGCACGAGCTGCGCCGCCTGCGCATCCGCAAGCGCGAGAGCCAGGAAAAGTTCTGGAGCCGCTTCGGCGTCACCCAGTCCAGCGGCAGCCGCTTCGAAACGGGAGTCATGATCCCGCCGCCGGTCGCCATCCTGCTGCGCCTCTACGTCAACGGCACCCTCAAGGACGACGACCTGCACGGCTGATGCCGCCTTCCCGCCCCACCACGCGTGGGGCGGGAAGCTGTTTTCGCTTCTTCCATTTTTCAGAAGAAAACTTTCGGGAAACTACGCTTTTCCCGAATGGCTCAGATGCTTTATTCTTTCCCATCGTAAAATACGGCAATACTGCCGTCGCTTGCGATCATCGAATAAGGTAATGGACCATGAAGCGCCTCATCCACCCCGCCGCACCTGCTCCCCGCCGTCCTGACGCTGCGCCCCAGCGCGGCTGAACGAGGACCGGTCCAGGATGCGCGCTTCTTCCTATGTACTGCCGGTGGCCTTCGCCATCGCCCTCGGGCTGCTGCTGCAGCATTTCATCGGTTCCCTCGCCTGGGCCGGCCTGCTGGCCGTGATCACCTGGCCGCTGCACGAGCGCATGCAGGCGCGCGGCCTGCCGCGCATGGCCAGCGCCAGCGTGATGCTGTTGCTGCTGATCGTCGGTTTCTTCGGGCCCTCGCTGCTGCTGGTCAAGGCCCTGGGCAACGAGCTGGTCGGCCTGCAGCATCTGCTGGCCCGCCTCAACGAAGTCGGCATCGCGCCGCCAGGCTGGCTGTCTTCGCTGCCGGTGGTCGCGGAACGCGTCGTCGCGTGGTGGGAGGAGCATCTCGCCGTCCCGGGCGGCCTGAACGCGCTGATCCAGACCACGCTGGGCGACGTGATGCCCCAGCTCACCGGCGCCGCGCGCCTGTGGGGCTCGGCCATCCTGGCCAATGCCCTCTACCTCTTCCTCACCCTGCTGACCCTGTTCATCCTCTACCTGCACGGCCCCACCGTGGTGCGCTACGTGGACGGCGCCGGCGCGCGCCTGCTCCCCAATCACTACGGCAGGCTGCGCGCCATCCTGCCGCTGTCGGTGCGCGGCACGGCCCTCGGACTGTGCTCGATCGCCGTACTGGAAGGCATCGTGTTGGGCGTGGCCTACGCCATCGCGGGCGCGCCGGCGCCGGCACTGCTGGGCGTCCTCACCGGCTACCTGGCCCTGATCCCGGGTGGCGCACCGCTGTCCTTCACCATGGTCTCGCTGTTGCTGCTCGGCCAGGGCAATCCGGGCGCGGCCCTGGGCCTGTTCACCTGGGGCGCGGTAGAGCTGTTCATGGTCGACAAGTTCATCCGTCCGAAGCTGATCGGACACCGGGTCAACCTGCCCTTCCTCGCGGTGCTGTTCGGCCTGCTGGGCGGCGTGTCGACCCTGGGCGTGATCGGGCTTTTCGTGGGTCCGTTCATGATGGCGGTGCTGTTTGGCTGGCTGCGCGACGGGCAGTCGGCAAAATGAGTGGCTGTGTTCGCGTTAATTAGACTTTCGCAGCTGCCTTCACTACGCCTGTCGTATCGCAGCACATAGCCACTGCACTGGTGTACGCAACGCTTGCGCGTCCAGTAAGCGCTGCCACCCGGAATAGTTCGCCAGGTATCGGCTGGCCACGCCCTTGAAGCGCACGAGCCAGTTCTTGAAGCGGCTGTGCCAGCCA